>DATDGC010000013.1:0-46044 GCA_036522275.1 Burkholderiales bacterium
CCCGGATTCAAGTTTGGCAATTTGCTCATTTAAGGTGGAAACCAGGGCGTCGGTGCCAAGCAGAATGTGATCGCGCACTTTGGTATTGCCGTCCTGTTGCTCGAGGGACTGGGGTGGAGCGTCGCTTTCCAGGTTAATCAGGAAAACCCCTAAGGTGCCCTGCGTAGCTTGCATGGGATAGAGTTTGGCCAGGTTCCCGTACTGCACAAGATAATCGGTGACCTTGTCCACCTCTCCCTGCATCAGTTTGTAAGGGTTCGCCAAGGCAAGCAGCAGCGTCTGTTTGTATGTCGCACTGACACTGTTGCGGCCGCCATCCATCGGCTCGTCATGCAGATTGCGCTGCAGCGCGAGGTACGCCAGCTGGTGGATTTCCGACCACATGCCAGGCGGTGTCGGGGAATAAGTTTTGTAAAACGCGCACAGTGCTTTGCTTAAGGCAGCGATGGCGCGCTGGATCAGAAGGGGCAAGTGCTGGCGGCCACCCAAGCTGATGCGTTTTTTTTCCAGGCGTTCGAGCAGAATTATCTTGTAGCCATACGCCAGCTCCACGAACAGCCGGCGTGCCAGATTCGCGGCCTGGCGGCTTTTCTCAGGCAACGGCAGTGCGACCATCGTATATTTGTGCTGCAATTCCGGCACCAGATTGTTAATCGCGGTCGTGTACATTTCGAGCAGCTTGAGGCGGATATCGGCCTCAAGCGGAGCCCGGTTTAGTAAGATCAGCGCGTCGGAAACACTGTGGGCGGCTTCCACGATGTTGGCCAGCGGCAAAGCCTCAAGCCAGGCTTTGACCCGCCTTGGATGGATTTCCGCTTTTAATTGCAATCCTTCACCCGTTTCGGGCAAACTGAGTTTGAGTGGCATAAATTACTTACAGGATTACAGATTCGGTACTGTTGCTCCTAAACGTGCTCCCGGAAAGCAAGCTATGCTCAACAGGCGCGCGGCGCAACTTGCCGTGTGTTGCATTATTTTGTTGGAAGACCAAGTATAGACGCAAACTGTCAATTATTCACGCAAAATACCACAGATTTTATCCTTGCGGTGCCATCCGCGCGCCGGTGGGGGGCTAGGGGACTGCGGTTCTACGCAGGCAGTCGTAACTGAGACAGGCCACGATTTTCATGAAGCATTTCATTTTGGCACTGTGTCTGATGCTCGCGGGCGCAGCCCACGCCGAAGATTTTTCCGTGACCGACACCCAGGGCAAGACGCACAGGCTCAGCGACTATCGCGATAAATGGGTATTGGTGAATTTCTGGGCGACCTGGTGTCCGCCTTGCCTCGAAGAAATCCCGGATTTGGTGGCGCTGTACGAAGCTCACAGAAAAGAACTGGAAGTGATCGGCATCGCCATGGAATACCGGGACACGAAGGCGGTGATTGAATTTGCCGACAATTTATTCATATCCTATCCGGTGGTGCTGGGTAACGACAAAATCGCCGCGCAAATCGGCAAGGTCAACGGGCTTCCCACCAGTTTCATATTCAGCCCCAGCGGCAAGCTGGTTATGCGTCACGTCGGGGCGCTTGACCGCCAGACTGTTGAACGGTTCCTGGGGTTTAACAAGGCTGACTGCGGGGCGGTCCGGGCAGGAGGATCACAAGCCGGGTTGATGTGTTAATCCACCGCGCTTAAATGCGGCTATATTTGCCTGCCGCGTACCGGGTATTTCCAGGCGGTAATCCATGCTCTGACCACCTGGTTGGGATAATTGGATTGTCCAAGACTCCCGTTATAGCGCCCAAGCGCCCGGTACAGATCGCCGTTCTCCATGGTCAGGTAGTAACGCAGGATGGTGCAGCCATAGCGCAGATTGGTCTTGAGATGAAACAGGTTATGATCTTTAGAGCCGATTTCCTTCACCCAGAACGGCATCACTTGCATATAACCGCGCGCGCTGGCTTTTGATACCGCGTATTTTCTGAAGCGGCTTTCCACCTGGATCAATCCCAGCACCAATTGCGGGTCAAGCCCGGCGCGGGTTGCCTCGTAATGCACGGTCTTGAGGAAATCGTAACGCGCTTTCGCGTTGGGAATGCGATCTCCCAGCCGCAGTGCCATATCGTCAAGCCAGGCTTTGGCTTCCGCTTCGGAATTGAAAGCAAGCCGCGGGCTGGCTTTGTCGGTTACCGCTTTTTGCATTCCTGCGCGCACGCTGGCTGAAAGCGGCTCGTAGACTTGCGCGCCGGCCCATGTAAGTTGGCTTGCCGCCAACAGCAAACAACCAATCAGTTTTTGCATAACTTGGATTGTATAAAACTCACGCAGTTTTGCAAGGAAACAGTTCGCATTTTCGCATCGCGGCGCCCCTGGTATTCTACCTCGCCCTGCTTAAGCCCCCGCTCGCCGACCACCAGCCGGTGCGGGATGCCGATGAGTTCCATGTCAGCGAACATCGCTCCGGGACGCTCGTCGCGATCATCCAGCAGGACCTCGATACCGCTGGCGCAAAGCTCATTGTGGAGCCTTTCCGACTGTGTGCGTACCTCAGCACTCTTGCCGATCGGCACGATGGCGAGGTCGAAGGGCGCTATCGCCTGCGGAAAAATAATACCATGCTCATCGTTATTCTGTTCAATCGCCGCCGCCACGATGCGCGATACGCCGATTCCGTAACAACCCATTTCCATGAACCGCGTCTGCCCGGTTTCATCAAGAAATGTAGCGTTCATAGCCTCGGAATATTTGGTGCGCAGTTGAAAAACGTGACCGACTTCGATGCCACGGCAAATTTCCAATTTCCCTTTGCCGTCAGGGCAGGGATCCCCCGGCACCACGTTGCGGATGTCGGCGACGAGAGAAGGTTCCGGCAAATCGCGCCTGAAGTTGACGCCGGTCAAGTGATAATCGGCTGCATTAGCGCCACAGACGAAATCGCTCATCACAGCCACGCTGCGGTCCGCAATTATTCCTATATTCGGGCTTAGGCCTACAGGCCCGATATAACCGGGAGGGCATCCCGTGGCCTTGACGATTTCTTCATCTTTGGCGAAGCGGAATGGGTTGAGATGAGGAATGTTCTGTGTTTTGATTTCGTTCAGCGCATGATCGCCGCGCAACAGCAAAACATACATTTGCTGGTCGTGCGCCACCATCAGTGACTTGACGGTTTTTGCAAGCGGCAGCTTGAGAAACTCGCTTACTTCTTCGCAGGTTTTTTTCCCTGGTGTGGCAACTTTTTCCATGGTTTGATTCGGTTCAGAGCGTGCGGTATCGGGGGCGAGAGCTTCGGCAAGTTGGATATTGGCCGCATAATCCGAGTTCGGACAAAATGCGATTGCGTCTTCACCGGATTCTGCTAGCACATGGAATTCGTGCGAGCCGGTGCCGCCAATGACGCCGGTGGCGGCGGCCACCGCGCGGAAATTGAGTCCCAGCCGGGTGAAAATCCGCGTATAGGTGTCGTACATCAGCTGATAGGTTTGATCGAGACTCGCCTTGTCGGCATGGAACGAATAGGCGTCCTTCATTACGAACTCGCGGGCGCGCATTACGCCAAAGCGCGGGCGGATCTCATCGCGGAACTTGGTCTGGATCTGGTAGAGGTTAATAGGCAATTGGCGGTAACTTTTCACTTCGCGCCGCACGATATCGGTGATTACTTCCTCATGCGTCGGGCCAAAACAGAATTCGCGCTGGTGACGGTCTTTGATGCGCAGCAGTTCCGGACCATATTTTTCCCAGCGCATGGATTCCTGCCACAAATCCGCCGGTTGCACTGCGGGCATTAATAATTCAATCGCGCCGCTTCTGTCCATTTCCTCGCGCACGATGGTTTCCACTTTGCGCAGCACGCGCAAGCCCAGCGGCATCCAAGTATAAAGGCCGCTCGCCAGGCGTTTGATGAGGCCTGCACGCAGCATCAGGCGGTGGCTGGTAAGCTCCGCTTCAGAAGGCGCTTCCTTCAGCGTGGAAAGAAAAAACTGCGAGACCCGCATAAGTTTTCGTCAAAGCCCAGCCAAAAGTCCCGTATTTTACAATTTAGCCAGGAGTTCTGCAGATTTTTAGCGTGTCTTGAGTTGTGCCTGATTATGATGCCCGAAATCCTTTATACAAAGGTTCTGTGTCTTTCATTCTTATGGAAAATATGGAAAAATTAGTCTAATTCGAGAAATGACAGGTGGTTGATATGATCGATCGAGATGGATATCGCCCCAATGTCGGCATCATTATTCTGAATTTAAAGAACGAGGTATTTTGGGGCAAGCGTGTAAAAGAACATTCCTGGCAGTTTCCACAGGGCGGCATTAAGCCCGGGGAAACCCCCGAGCAAGCCATGTACCGTGAGCTCATGGAAGAGGTGGGTTTAAGCCCGGAGCACGTGAAAATCATCGGGCGTACTCGCGATTGGTTGCGCTACGAGGTGCCGTTTAACTGGGTCAAGAGGGAATGGCGAGGAGCCTACAAAGGCCAAAAGCAGATCTGGTATCTGCTGAGGCTGGTCGGGCGCGATTGCGATGTCAAGCTTCGTGCGTGCCCCCATCCCGAATTTGATGCCTGGTGCTGGCAGAATTATTGGGTGCCTCTGGAGTCTGTTATTGAATTCAAGCGCGAAGTTTACCAGCAGGCGCTCAACGAGCTGTCGCGGTTTCTGCATCGCCATAACGATTCCCGCGGCCAAAAAGCAAAAGCCCCTTAGGGAACCTCTGAACAAGTCCTACGTGGGCGCGACGGTTCGCTCATCCCAGGCAAAGTTTTATTGACAGGGCTATAGGCACTGATTATACTTAGTTCACAGATTAGATTTAGTCTAACTGCTGCTTACGGTTTACAGACTTTGCCATTCGGGCGAGCGCAATAATCAATATTTGTTGTTTTTAATCATTTTATTACAGGAGACGAAGATGCAGCTCAAAGGATCTAAAACTCATGAAAGTCTCAAAGCGGCATTTGCCGGCGAATCCATGGCGAACCGTCGCTATTTATATTTCGCAGCAAAGGCTGATGTGGAAGGGCAAAACGATGTGTCGGCAGTGTTTCGGTCCACCGCGGAAGGTGAAACCGGGCACGCTCATGGTCATCTCGAATATCTGGAACCCTGTGGCGATCCCGCCACTGACCAGCCTTTTGGTCCCACCCGCCTTAACCTGAAATCCGCGATACACGGCGAAACCCACGAATACACCGACATGTACCCGGGAATGGCCAAGGTCGCCCGCGAAGAAGGTTTTGACGAAATCGGGGATTGGTTTGAGACGCTGGCTAAAGCTGAGCGTTCTCATGCCAACCGTTTCAAGAAAGCCCTCGACGCACTGGCTGACTAAATGCACGTGAGGGGTAAGGGGTTAGGAGTAAGGTGTGAAAAACCTCATTCCTGTCGCGCTTTACCCCTCACCCCTCACTCCTAACCCCTTACTCCTAACATGACCCGAGAAGGCAGCCTTGAGGCGCCAAAGCGCTACCCTATTGACTGGCGCAATCCGGATTTCTACAATGAAGGACCGCTGCTCGACGAACTAGGGCGGATCTTCGATATCTGTCACGGCTGCCGCCGTTGCGTCAATCTATGCAATGCTTTCCCGCGCTTGTTCGACTTGATCGACACGGGCGCTACGGGAGAAATTGACGGAGTGGACAAAAGCAAATACTGGGAGGTGGTTGACCAGTGTTATCTGTGCGACATGTGTTTCATGACCAAATGTCCGTACGTGCCACCCCATCCCTGGAACGTTGATTTTCCGCACGTGATGCTGCGCGCCAAAGCAGTCAAGTACCAGAAAGGCAAGTTCACATTCCGCGACAAGCTGCTCTCCAGCACCGATGCTGTAGGCAAGCTCGCCAGCATTCCCGTGGTGGTGCAGATGGTCAACGCAGTTAATAAGACGCCGGTAGCACGCAAAGCCATGCATAGCATGCTGGGAATCCATAAAGAGCGCCATTTGCCCGAATACCAGAGCGCGACTTTCCGCAAGACCGTAGTGTGCAACCAGGGCTTTGCAGTGAAAGACAGCGCCAACACCCCCGGCAAGGTGGCGGTTTTTTCGACCTGCTACGTCAACTACAACGAACCGGGCATAGGCCATGATTTGCTGAAAATCCTGGAGCACAATGAAATTCCCACGGTGATCGTGGAAAAGGAATCCTGTTGCGGCATGCCCAAGTTGGAACTCGGCGCTCTCGAAGCGGTAGCCAAACTTAAGGAGGCCAATATTCCGCAGCTTGTGAAACTTGCCGGGCAAGGCTGCGCGATACTCACCGCGGTGCCGTCCTGTACCCTGATGTTCAAGCAGGAGCTGCCGCTGCTGTTTCCCGATGACGCCGAGGTCAAGGCGGTTGCAGACGCGATGTTCGATCCGTTCGAGTATCTCATGTTGCGGCTGCGCGACGGCTTGCTCAAAACTGATTTCAAGCAAGCACTCGGCAAGGTTTCATACCATATTCCTTGCCATCTGAGGGTGCAGAACATAGGGCAGAAAACCCGGGAGCTGCTGCAAATGGTGCCCGGCACGCAGGTGAATACCGTGGAGCGCTGCTCCGGGCATGACGGAACCTGGGGGGTGAAAACCGAGTTTTTCGAGTATTCGATGAAAATCGGCAAGCCGGTTTTCAGGCAAATGGCTGAGCAGGCGCCGGATTACATCAGCTCCGATTGCGCCATCGCAGGCCGCCACATCGCACAAGGCATGGGTGATGCCGCCCCACGGAAAGAGCATCCGCTCACCCTGATACGTATTGCTTACGGGTTGTAAATGATGAATTTGAATATGCCAGGAATGGAGCTACGCATGGTGAACCGCGACAGCCTGATGACGCTCGAAGCGTATTCGCGCGCGCGCAAGGAATTCTGCGCCAAGGTGATGGCGCACAAGAAAAACCGCAAAGTGTATCTGGGCAGCCACGTGACGCTGCTATTCGAGGATGAGTTCACCATACGTTACCAGATCCAGGAAATGCTGCACGCCGAGAAAATCTTCGAGGAAGAGGGAATTCAGGACGAGCTTGAGGCTTATAACCCGCTGATACCCGACGGCAGCAATTGGAAAGCCACGATGCTGATCGAGTATCCCGACGTCGAACAGCGCAGGCAAATGCTGACCAAACTCAAGGGTGTGGAAAAACAAGTGTGGGTGCAGGCCGCAGGCTGCGGCCGTGTTTACGCGATCGCAGATGAAGACATGGAACGTGAGGACGAGGAAAAAACTTCTGCAGTGCATTTTCTGCGCTTTGAGCTCACACCCGAAATGATCCGGTCGCTCAAGCATGGCGCCGCTCTCGTCATGGGCATAGACCATCCCGCCTATCAGGTCGCCGGGGAAACCGTTGTGGATGCAGTGCGCTCATCGCTTATCAAGGATTTGCGCGATTCCTGAAAGTTTATCCTCAGTCTTTAAGCGGTCTTAAAGCAGCACCAGATTATCGCGGTGAATGAGCTCGGGTTCGTCCACGTAGCCCAGCACTGATTCGATTTCATGGCTCGGCAGCCGTAGAATGCGGCGCGTGTCCGCGGCATTATAATTGACCAGTCCGCGCGCAATTTCCCGCCCTTGCGGGTCAAAACAGGCCACCACTTCGCCGCGCTCGAAATCACCCGATAAATCGCAGACACCAATCGGCAGCAGGCTTTTGCCGTCCGCGCAGAGCGCCCGCGCCGCCCCGGCATCCAGCACCAGTTTACCGCGCACTTGCAGATGATCGGCGAGCCATTGCTTGCGCGCGGCAAGGGTCATGGTGTCGGCAGTGATATGGGTGCCGATGGCTTCCCCTTGCACGAGCCTGAGCAGAACATTGTCTTCATAACCTGAAGCGATGATGGTATGCGCCCCGCTGCGGGCGGCGCGCTTGGCGGCAAGTACTTTGGTGAGCATGCCGCCACTGCCGACATGCGAGCCGCTGCCGCCCGCCATTTTTTCAAGCTCTGCATCACCCGCCCGCGCTGCGTTTACCAATGTGGCCTGCGGGCTTTTGCGTGGATCGGCGGTATACAGTCCCGCTTGGTCGGTGAGAATGATCAACGCATCGGCTTCAACCAGGTTGGTGACCAGAGCGCCCAGCGTGTCGTTGTCGCCGAAACGGATCTCGTCGGTCACCACCGTGTCGTTTTCATTGATGATGGGGATGACATTGAGGACGAGCAGAGCGCGCAGGGTAGAGCGGGCGTTGAGATAACGCTTGCGGTCGGACAAGTCTTCGTGGGTCAGAAGAATCTGGGCGGTGTGCAAGCCGAACTCCCTGAAGCAGGTCTCATATGCCTGTATCAATCCCATTTGGCCGACCGCTGCTGCGGCCTGCAGCTCGTGCATGGTGTTCGGGCGCTTGTTCCAACCGAGCCGCTGCATGCCTTCGGCGATGGCCCCGGATGAAACCAGCAGTACTTCCTTACCGAGGCTCTTCAGCGCAGCAATCTGCCCAGCCCAGCGCGCGAGCGCGGCATGTTCCAGCCCTTGTCCCTGATTAGTGACCAGGCTGCTGCCGACTTTTACTACCAGCCGTTTGGCGTTTTTTAAAACCTCTCGCATGATTCAGCCTCCAGCTCCGCGGTTTTGTTCCAGATACTGCATCACCGCAAAAATGAGTTCCCTGCACCCTTCGCCGGTGAGCGCTGAAATGATAAAGCTTTTTTCCTGCCAGCCAAAATCGCTCAGGAACTGCCGGCATTTTTGCGCGCGCTCGGACGGAGTCAACAAGTCGAGTTTGTTGAGCACCAGCCAGCGCGGCTTGCGGTAAAGCGCTTCATCGTATTTTTTGAGTTCTTCGATTACTGCGCGAGCATCACGCACTGGATTTGCCGTTTCGTCGAGCGGCGCGATGTCAACAAGGTGCAGTAAAAGACGAGTACGCGCGAGGTGCTTCAGGAACTGGTGTCCCAGTCCGGCGCCTTCAGCCGCGCCTTCGATCAGCCCGGGAATGTCGGCAATCACGAAGCTACGGTCGTGGTCCACACGCACCACGCCCAGATGCGGATGCAGGGTGGTAAAAAGATAGTCCGCCACTTTGGGGCGCGCCGCCGACACCGCACGGATGAGCGTGGATTTGCCGGCATTGGGCATGCCCAGCAGCCCAACATCCGCCAGCACCTTAAGTTCCAGTTTGAGCTCGCGGCTTTGTCCTTGTGTGCCCGGAGTGAACCGGCGCGGAGCACGGTTGGTGCTGGATTTGAAATGCAGGTTGCCCAAACCGCCTTCGCCGCCTTTGGCGAACAGCGCTTTTTGTCCGTGCTGTGCAAGATCAGCGATGGTTTCGCCGGTATGAGTGTCACTGACCACCGTGCCGACCGGCATGCGCAGCACCACATCTTCAGCGCCTTTGCCGTAGCAGTCGCTGCCACGGCCTTTTTCGCCGTTTTTGGCGTGGTGGATGCGCGCGTAACGGTAATCAATAAGCGTATTGATGTTGCGATCGGCAACAGCGTATATGCTGCCGCCGCGCCCACCGTCCCCCCCATCGGGCCCGCCGCGCGGCACGTATTTCTCCCGGCGAAAGCTGGCCACACCGTCGCCGCCATTGCCGGCGATGACTTGTATTATTGCCTCGTCGATAAATTTCATATAGTTTGTTCTTGCGCCAGCTTCGGTGAAGGCTTACTTCCGCGCAGCGGAAGTTATGCCGAAACCAAAACTCAAGTCGCCGTCGCCGCCATTGCCGGTGATGACTTGAATTATTGCTTCGTCTATGAATTTCATGTTGGAAACCGCATTTTAATTTTCAACCGGCTGAAACAAAAAAGCCCTATCGAGCGATAGGGCTTTGCTGTTCGGTTAGACGCCCGCTAAACCGGAACCACGCTTACGGTATTGTGGTTCTCGGGTCCCTTCACATTGAAGCGCACTTTCCCTGCAACTTTGGCGAACAAGGTGTGATCCTTGCCGGTGCCGACATTGTCGCCGGCATGAACCCGCGTGCCGCGTTGGCGCACAATGATGCTGCCAGCGGAAATCAGTTCGCCGCCGAAACATTTCACGCCCAGGCGCTTGGACTGCGAATCGCGGCCGTTGCGGGAACTGCCGCCCGCTTTTTTATGTGCCATGCTTAACCTTCCTCATGCAGAGATTGCGTCGATGCGAATTTCCGTGTAGTTCTGGCGGTGGCCCTGGGTCCTGCGGTAATTCTTGCGGCGGCGCATCTTGAAAATGAGCAACTTCTCGCCGCGCCCGTGGGCGATCACGGTGGCTTTGACAGTGGCGCCCCGAACCCACGGAGCGCCCGTCGCTATCTTGTCGCCGTTGGCGACCAACAGCACCTGATCGAGCACGATTTCGCTGCCGACCGCCTGCGGTATCTGCTCGATTTTCAGTTTTTCACCAGAGGTAACACGGTACTGCTTGCCTCCGGTTTTTATCACCGCGTACATGTTATGCTCCAATCGAGTCCTAATTTCTTCAGTTAACTACTAATTTTATATCAACCAACAGGCCCAGTCAAAACTCGCACTCTTCACCCCAAAGCAAGCGCAAGCAACGAACCAGCCTCTACAAACCGGCTTATTCTGTTATGCTTGGAGGACATTCTCCTGCAATGGTATTTTAATTTGGGCACCTCTTTGTCAATTGAGGCCATCAGAGGATCCATCGAGCAGGACATGCGCGAGGTGGATCAGGTCATCCGCAAGCGCTTGCATTCTGATGTCGCGCTGGTGCGCCAGGTTGCCGAATACATCATAAACAGCGGCGGCAAGCGCTTGCGCCCGGCGCTGGTTATCCTTTCAGCGGGCGCGTTTGACTACCACGGCACGCATCATTATGACCTGGCGGCGGTGATTGAATTCATCCACACGGCCACCTTGCTGCATGACGATGTGGTGGACGGATCGGCGCTGCGCCGCAGCAGTCCCACCGCGAATGCATTGTTCGGTAATGCCGCCAGTGTGCTGGTGGGTGATTTCGTTTACTCACGGTCATTCCAGATGATGGTGGAAGTTGACAGCATGCGCGTGATGCGGGTTTTGGCCGATGCCACCAATGTCATCGCTGAGGGCGAAGTGTTGCAGTTATTGAATTGCCATAACGCAGACCTTGACGAACAAAGCTACTTGAAAGTGATACGTTATAAAACTGCCAAGCTGTTTGAGGCGGCTACCCGGCTCGGCGCGATACTTGGCAACGCCTCAACCCGGGACGAGGAGGCCATGGCATGCTATGGCATGCATCTCGGCACTGCCTTCCAGCTCATTGATGATGTGCTCGACTATTCCGGAGACCGCCAGCAGACCGGGAAGAACATCGGTGATGATTTAGCCGAAGGCAAACCGACTTTGCCGCTGATTTATGCGATGCAATACGGCAACGAAAACCAGGCGGCAATCATCCGCAAAGCGATCGAGCAGGGTGGACTCGAGGAATTTGAAACGGTGCTAAATACCATTCATGAAACCCGAGCTCTCGACTATGCGCGTGCCCAAGCCAAGGTCGAAGCGCAAGCAGCATGTACAGCTTGCGCAGTGCTGCCGCGTTCAAATTACCGTGATTCTTTGTTACAATTAGCGGACTTTGCGGTAAGCAGAAGCTGTTAGAACGTGTCTCACAAATGGTAGCGTTTGCCACGGTTATGAGACAGGTTCTACAGACCATCTCAAGCCGGGCCTGACGTGATCCCGGACTGCTGCAATATATTCGGGGTGTAGCTCAGCCTGGTAGAGTACTGCGTTCGGGACGCAGGAGTCGCTGGTTCGAATCCAGTCACCCCGACCATTCATGATTACGGGGCACTTTACGCAGCGGAGATAAGCTTGAGCAGATTGCTGTTACTGATAATTGTCGCGTTGCTGGTTTACTGGGTTCTCAGGAGTTATCGCAAGGGCCTGCTAAAACCACATCAGCATCGGGACGCCACGGGCGAAGACATGGTGCGCTGCGTGCATTGCGGCGTGAACTTGCCGAAGAGCGAAAGCTTTACCAGCCAGGGTGATTTTTTCTGCTCCCAAGAACATCAGCGCGCGCACCCGAACAAAAAATAATCCGACCCGCTGACGGTGATGAGTTAATGCAAGTGCCAGATTCGCAAATGCATGGCTCGAGCAAGCCCGGAGACGCAACCCAAGCCGATCTTGGCGGCGGGGGTATTGGAATTTTACGCCGCTCCGCATCCTTCCTCAGGGTGCTTCGCCACACCCTGTGGCGGGAGATGACCGCGTTGCCGCAGTTGCTGAGCGTACAGCAAATTGAGCACCCCGCTTCCTTCTGGCGCTCCCTTTTCTATTTCAATTTTTACCGGCTGGCTGTCGCACTTTCGTTTATTTTCACCGCCGGATTTTTCGGACATACCCTGTTTGGTTCGCTCGATCGAGGCTTGTTTTTGCGTGGCAGTATAATGTACGTGCTGTTCGGTATTTTTTGTCATTTCACTATCTCTGCGCGCCGTCCGCATTTTGACCTGCAGCTAAGCTTGCAGGTTTTTGGCGACATCGTGTTTCTGGTGATTCTGATGTATGCCAGCGGCGGCATCGCCAGCGGACTCGGCCTGCCGCTTCTGGCGTCCCTGGCTGCCGCGGGCTTGATCAGCCGCGGGCGGCTCACCTTGTTTTATGCGGCGCTGGCCAGCATCGCAGTGCTGCTGCAGCAAACCCTGCAGGTGCTGCAAGGGCATGAGGATAGCACGCAGTATGTCCAGTCCGGCATGCTCAGCATCGGTTACTTTGCGACTGCTTGGCTGGCGTATACGCTTGCCAAGTATACTTTGGCCAGCGAACGGCTTGCATTGCAGCGCGGCATGGACCTTGCCAACTTGGCGCAAGCCAATCAACTGGTGATTCGGGATATGCAGGATGGCGTTCTGGTGGTGGACGAAAAGGGCGTGATCCGGCAACATAATTCGCAGGCGGGAAGGTTTTTAGGGGTGCTGCCCCGTGAGCGAAAAGACATGCTGTTGCACGAATATGCCCCGGCGCTGGCGCAGCAGCTTGAGCGCTGGCGTAATCGGCCTGACGCCGCGATCCAGCCGCTGGCGGTTTCACGCACACGTCTGATCGGAGTACGCTTTGTGGCGGTGGGCGACAGCTATGCTCTTGGCACCGTTATTTTTCTTGAAGATTTGAGTCGGGTTCAGGCGCAAGCCCAGCAGCTCAAACTCGCCGCTTTAGGCAGGCTTACCGCTAATATCGCGCACGAAATCCGGAATCCCTTGAGTTCAATCAGCCATGCCACTGAGCTGCTTCAGGAAGAATCCGAGCATACTGAAACGCAAGCCCGCTTGCTGGAAATTATCAGCGACAACGCACAACGATTGGACTGCATGGTGCAGGACGTGCTCAAGCTCAACCGCCGCGACCGGGCGCTGCGCGAGAACATAAAGCTGGAGAATTTCCTGCGGACTTTTATAGAGGAGTTCTGCCGGAACGAAAAGATTCCAGCCAATATTTTCAAGCTGGAGAGCCACACTCAACCTGGGGTGTTTTTTGACCGCAGTCATTTGAACCAAGTGATGTGGAATCTGTGCCGTAACGCTTTACGCTATTGCCAGCGGCGGGAGGGCAGCATCCGGCTGGTAGCGTCGGGCAGCGGCACCGGCAAGGATACGGTAAGATTAGACGTTATCGACGACGGGCCGGGAGTGCCGCCAGCGTTCCGCAGCCACTTGTTTGAACCGTTTTTTACCACGGCGGCAAGCGGCACCGGCTTGGGGCTGTACATCGCACGCGAAATTTGTGACGCCAATGACGCCACATTGGATTACGTGGAAGCAACAAGCGGCGGCCATTTCACCGTACTTTGCAAGGCAACAGCATGACCAAACGCAAACAGTCGAAGTTAGAAGGCGCATCGTCGGGGCGCAACGTTCTCATCGTGGACGATGAGGCTGATATCCTGGAGCTGTTGGAGCTTACTTTGTTGCGCATGGGACTGGGAGTAGAACGCGCAGAAGATCTTGCTTCGGCGACCAAGCTTTTACAAACCCAGCATTATGATTTATGTCTCACTGACATGCGTTTGCCCGACGGCGATGGACTGGAACTGGTCAAGTATATTGATACGCATTGTGACGATTTGCCGGTAGCAGTGATCACCGCCCACGGCAGCGCCGAGAACGCGGTTGCCGCTTTGAAGGCCGGCGCCTTCGATTACATTGCCAAACCGGTGTCTCTGGAACAGTTGCGCACCCTGGTAAAGTCTGCGTTAAGTCTCACCCAGCCAGTCGACGATAAATCCGGCGATAACCAGCTGCTTGGCGGGTCCGAAGCTATGAGCCAGGTGCGCCAATTGATCGACAAGCTCTCGCGCAGCGAAGCGCCGGTTTATATCAGCGGCGAATCGGGGAGCGGCAAGGAGCTTGCAGCAAGGCTAATCCATGAAAAAAGCGCACGCCGAAGCGGCCCGTTTGTTCCGGTAAACTGCGGCGCGATCCCCGAAAACCTGATGGAAAGCGAGTTTTTCGGATACAAGAAGGGCGCCTTTACCGGTGCCGAGCAAGACCGCGAAGGTTTTTTTCAGGCGGCAAACGGCGGCACGCTGTTTCTCGATGAAGTGGCAGACCTGCCCTTGTTGATGCAGGTCAAACTGCTGCGCGCGATACAGGAGAAAAAAGTGCGCAAGGTAGGTTCCACCCAGGAGGAGAGCGCCGATGTGCGCATCATCAGCGCCACCCACCAGAACCTTGCGAATGGCGTGGAAAACGGTAAATTCCGCCAGGATCTTTATTACCGGCTTAACGTGATAGAACTGAAGATGCCTTCGCTGCGCGACATGCGTGAGGATATTCCTTTGATGGCTCAGGCGGTTTTAGCCCGCCTTGCCAAACAGCACGGGGCTACCGCAAGCGAGTTCGAGGAGGATGCGTTGCAAGCGCTCTTCCAATACGATTTCCCGGGCAATGTGCGCGAGCTTGAAAATATCCTGGAACGGTCGCTGGCGCTTAGCACAGGGGCCAAAATCTCGCGTGAGGACTTGCAGCTCACCCCGCAACAGCCTGTGGAACGAGCGGGCGTTCCCGACGGCAAATGGCCATTGCAGGATTATCTCGATAGTCTTGAAAAGGAAGCGATACTGGAAGCCTTGGGGAAGACCCGCTTTAACCGCACCGCGGCTGCGAAGTTGCTCGGGATCACCTTCCGTTCATTGCGCTATCGCATGGAACGCTTGGGCATTAATTGAGCCAGAAACCGCAGCTTTTTTCACAGCACCGCATGCAGCTCAATTCCCAAGGCATATTGCAAGGCGCGCGCTATCTCCCGTCTCCCAATTGCGATAAGCGGCCGAAAGGCTGTGCAATCGAGTTATTGGTGATCCATAACATCAGCTTGCCGCCCCATGAATTCGGCGGGCCGGGGGTGATAGAGCTGTTTACTAACCGCCTTGACCCGGACGCCCATCCCTATTATCAGGCGATCTGCAAGCTCAAGGTTTCAACGCACTTTTTTATCCGCCGCAACGGCGAAATTCTGCAATTTGTGCCCTGCCGCGAACGTGCTTGGCATGCAGGGGCATCGCAATGGCGCAGCCGCTCCTATTGCAATGACTTTTCCATAGGCATAGAACTGGAAGGCAGCAATCTGCTGCCGTTTCGGGACGCTCAGTATGTCACGCTCCCCACGCTTACCTTGGCGCTGAAACAGGCTTATCCGGTCAAGGACATCGTAGGACATGCTGCGATTGCGTCCGGGCGCAAGACCGACCCGGGGCCGTTTTTCGATTGGGATCGGTATTTCGCCTCCCTCGGCATCTGATTCTGCTTGCTGCCACAACCTGTAGTATCTCCTACCAGACCCTGCCACAAAAATTAGTTGCGCTCTCGAAATCAACCTACTAGAATTAGTTGCTAAAGACCAGTATAACTACTATATATAGTAGTTAAAGGGGCAATCTGCCGGTTGCCTTAAGTGGCTAAATATAAAAACATTAGGAGACTTCGACATGCAGCAGCTTATTGCTACTGAAAGCGCTTCCACCGCTTCTGCGCCCAGTATTAGTTTCTCCGACATCGCCCCCATTCCCGACCAGGACCCCCGTTATGCACAGTACAAAGTAATCCGCCGCAACGGCAGCGTGGTGGCGTTCGAGCCGGCCAAGATTTCGCTAGCCATGACTAGAGCCTATATCGCGGTGAACGGCGGGCAGGGAGCGGCTTCCGCGCGCATTCGCGAAATGGTGGCGAAGCTTACCGAAACCGTGGTGAATGCGCTCATGCGCCGCCAGCCAAACGGCGGCACTTTGCACATAGAAGATATTCAGGATCAGGTGGAGCTTTCCCTGATGCGCTCGGGAGAGCATGAAGTGGCGCGCTCGTATGTGCTGTACCGGGAGGAGCGCGCGCGCAACCGCGCCAAGCAAAAGGCGGTAATCGAGGCAGCGGCGCCTTCGCAGGTGATCAACGTGGTCGAACATGGCCGCAGGGTCCCGCTCGACATGCAGCGCCTGACCGCACTGTTGCAGGCTTCCTGCGCCGGCCTGGGGGAAGCCGTGGATGCGGGGCTGATCCTCAAATCCACGCTGAAAGATCTGTACGACGGCGTGCCGGCGGAAGAGGTGCGCAAATCGGCGATTCTCTCGGCGCGCTCGCTGATTGAAGAAGACCCGGTCTATAGTTTTGTCACTGCGCGCCTGCTGCTGCACTCGATCCGTCTGGAGGCGCTCGGCGAAGAGGTGGCCCAGGAGCAGATAGCAACGGCTTACGCTGAATATTTTCCGCGCTTTATTCAGGACGGTATTGACGCCGAATTGCTGGATCCGCGCCTTGCGCGCTACGATCTGCAGCGCCTGGCCGCCGCGCTGGATGCGCGCCGCGATCTCCAGTTTGGCTACCTCGGGCTGCAAACGCTTTACGACCGCTACTTCCTGCACGTTCACGGCCGCCATATCGAGCTGCCGCAGGCGTTTTTCATGCGCGTAGCGATGGGGCTGGCGCTCAATGAAATCGACCGCGAGGCGCGCGCCATCGAGTTCTACAACGTGCTTTCCAGCTTCGATTTCATGAGCTCGACACCTACGCTGTTTAACTCTGGCACCTTGCGCCCGCAGCTTTCCAGTTGCTACCTCGCCACCGTCAAGGACGATCTCGACGGGATTTATGAGGCGATCAAGGAAAACGCTCTTCTCGCCAAATACGCGGGGGGATTGGGCAATGACTGGACACCGGTGCGGGCGTTAGGCAGCCATATCAAGGGCACCAACGGCAAGTCCCAGGGCGTGGTGCCATTCCTGAAAGTGGTGAACGATACTGCAGTCGCGGTGAATCAGGGAGGGAAACGCAAGGGCGCGGTCTGCTCTTATCTCGAGACCTGGCATCTGGATATCGAGGAATTCCTGGAGTTGCGCAAGAACACCGGCGACGACCGCCGCCGCACTCATGACATGAACACCGCCAACTGGATTCCGGACCTCTTTATGAAGCGCGTCATGGAAGGCGGGGGGTGGACGCTGTTTTCGCCTTCGGACGTGCCGGACCTGCACGACAAGTACGGCAAGGCGTTCGAGGAGGCGTATACCGCCTACGAAGAGAAGGCAGCCAGGGGAGAACTCAAGCTGTACAAGAAAATCCCGGTGCTCACGCTGTGGCGCAAAATGCTGACCATGCTGTTTGAAACCGGGCATCCGTGGATTACCTTCAAGGACGCCTGCAACATCCGCTCGCCGCAGCAACATGTCGGCGTGGTGCACAGCTCCAATCTTTGCACCGAGATCACGCTCAATACCAACGACTCCGAAATCGCAGTGTGCAACCTGGGTTCGCTCAACCTGGTTGCGCACTTGAAAGATGGCAAACTTGACCATGACAAGCTGAAGCGCACTGTGGGTACCGCCATGCGCATGCTGGATAACGTCATCGATATCAATTTCTATGCCGTCAACAAAGCGCGCAATTCCAATCTCAAGCACCGCCCGGTTGGCCTTGGCATCATGGGTTTCCAGGATTGCTTGCACGAGCTGCGCATCCCTTACGCGTCCGATGCCGCGATAGAGTTTGCCGACCGCTCCATGGAAGCGGTGGCCTACCATGTTTACTGGGTGTCCACCGAGCTCGCTTCGGAGCGCGGGCGCTATCCCTCGTATCGCGGCTCGCTGTGGGACCGCGGCATACTGCCACAGGACACCTTGAAGCTGCTCAACGAAGCGCGCTGCGGTCATGTCGAGGTGGATCAATCGTCCGTGCTCGACTGGGATGCTTTGCGCGCGCGCATCAAGAACCACGGCATGCGCAACTCCAATTGCCTGGCGATCGCACCTACCGCCACCATCGCCAACATCATCGGGGTTTCCGCGAGCATTGAGCCCACTTATCAGAACCTGTATGTCAAATCCAACCTGTCGGGCGAGTTCACGGTAGTTAATCAATATCTGGTGGATGACCTGAAAAAGCTTGGCATGTGGGATGAGGTGATGATTTCGGACCTCAAGTATTTCGACGGGGGCCTCTCGAAAATCGACCGCATCCCCGGCGATATCCGCAACCTTTACGCCACTGCTTTTGAAATCGATCCGGTGTTTCTGGTGGAAGCAGCCTCGCGCCGCCAGAAATGGATTGATCAGGCGCAGTCCTTCAATATTTATATGGCAGGAGCGAGCGGCAAAAAACTTGATGAGATTTACAAGCTGGCGTGGCTGCGAGGTTTAAAGACTACTTATTACCTGCGCACGCTGGGTGCAACGCACGCCGAGAAATCCACGGTCAAGGCGGGGCAGCTTAATGCCGTGCCGGTGGCGGAAAGCCAAACTCAAGACGGGGTGCAACTGTGTTCCATTGACAATCCCGATTGCGAATCTTGTCAGTAATGAGCATCCACCTAAAACTACATAAAGATAAAGGAGACAAAAGTGTTGCAATTTGAAGATGATTTACACTCGGTCCCGGGTCTTGGCCTGCAACCGGTGACCGGTTTCGTTCCAGCGGCACCTGCATTGATGCAGCCCGAAGAGCGCTACGCTGCCGGCAACAGCGTGAAGCGCATTTCGGTCGAAGACAAGCACATCATCAACTGCCGCGCTGATGTTAACCAACTGGTGCCATTCAAATACAAATGGGCCTGGGAAAAATATCTTGCCGCCTGCGCCAATAACTGGATGCCGCAGGAAATCAACATGAGCCGCGACATCGCGCTGTGGAGGGACCCGCTCGGCCTCACCGAAGACGAGCGCCTCGTCGTTAAGCGCAACCTGGGGTTTTTTGTCACGGCCGACAGCCTTGCCGCGAACAATATCGTGCTCGGCACTTACCGCCATATCACCAACCCGGAATGCCGGCAGTATTTGCTGCGCCAGGCATTTGAGGAGGCTATCCACACCCATGCTTATCAATACATCACGGAAAGCCTGGGGCTCGATGAAGGCGAAATTTTCAACATGTATCACGAAATTGCGAGCATCCGCGACAAGGACGAATTCCTGTTGCCATTCATTGACACACTGACCAATCCGGAGTTCAAGACCGGCACGATGGAAAATGACCAGAAGCTCCTGAAGAGCCTGATCGTGTTCGCCTGCATCATGGAAGGGATGTTCTTCTATGTGGGCTTTGTGCAAATCCTGGCGCTGGGGCGGCAAAACAAAATGACCGGCGCGGCTGAACAGTATCAGTACATCCTGCGCGATGAGTCCATGCACTGCAACTTCGGTATTGACGTCATTAACCAGATCAAGATGGAAAACCCGCATTTGTGGACGCTGGAATTCCGCGAGGAGATAAAAGGTTTGATCCAGAAAGGGGTGGAACTGGAGTATCGCTATGCTGAAGACACCATGCCGCGTGGCGTGCTGGGCCTCAATGCGCCAATGTTCAAGGAATACTTGCGTTTCATTGCTAACCGCCGCTGCCAGCAGGTCGGGCTGGACGCAATGTTCCAGGGTGCGACCAATCCTTTCCCCTGGATGAGCGAGTTGATTGATTTGAAGAAGGAGAAAAACTTTTTTGAAACCCGCGTGATCGAGTACCAAACAGGCGGAGCATTGAGCTGGGATTGAAGTCGGGGGCCAAAATGGCAAGAAGGGCGCAAAAAAGCAGGACGCATCGGTTCCCGGGCCGGCACCATTTGATGGGAAGGAGGGGCTGGTCTGGATCTGATGCGTTATACCAGGAGCCGGTGAGCAAGGCCGGTCAGGCCGTGCAATTAGAAGAACTGCTGCAGAATCTCGGTATTGCGTGTTGTCAAGTAAGCGACTGGCTGCCGGATCCCGAGATGAGTGGTAGTGGTAGTCAAAAATGGCAGCATGAGTAAGTACCCTGTTTAACTTTCATATAGGAGGTTGAAATGGCAGCGAAACGTAAAGCCAAGAAGAAACCAGCTAGGAAGAAAAAAGCCTCGAGAAAGAAAAAAGCATCAAAAAGAAAATCGGCGAAAAGGCAAATGGCCAAAAAAAAGAAGGCCGCGGCAAGGAAATTTGCCAAGAAGAAAGCGGCCAAAAAGAAGTCAGCAAAGAAGTCGACGAAGAAGAAAGCGGCCAAAAGGCCCGCCAGGAAAAGGGCGAAGGCCAGAAAGCCGGCGGCGAAGCCTATGGCAACGCCGGTAGTAAGCTCCGCCCTAGCGCCGGCACCACGGCCGATGTCAACACCAGCACCCTCGGCTTGGCCCTTTGCTCCGACTGGCTCAAGGCCATTGTAGCTGATTCAGCAGCGACTGCGGAGCGCCGTCCTTATGAGGGGGGTAACCCGCGGTCGCAACTGGGTCTGATTCGCCAACCAAATCGGTCTGTCAAGGCGGAGAGTGGTATGTTATCACTAATTTTCTCTGCGGGCGACGGGAAGAAAGAAATTTTATGCCATCTCATCCAAGTATAGGGATAAGTAGTCTTTTTTGCTTCAAAAATATCGGAGAGGTGAAGGCGGCGTGTGAAACAAGGTATTGCATTGAATGTAAAGGCCAAGACCCAATAAAAATGGAGGGAGTAGAAACGCTAGAAGGCTGGCAGCGACAACGAAACCTGCCTTATTTGTTAGAATGCACTAAAGTAGGGCGCATGCAAAATGTTTTACATAAAGCTGTTCATTGGAACTTTTACCGCGTCGCATCATAAATGTTTAATTTATAACTATTAAAATAAATAATTATTATTAAAACAATGTGATATAATAATATTGCGTCGCACCATGATATATGAGGAGTAAATTTTTAAACTGAAGTGGTTTAAAACCGCTCTAGCCAGTAGCAGGAACCGGGTTAAAAGAGGTATCGGCAGGTGTTAGATGGTTGCGCCTACAAAGAGTAATCCGGTAAGCAAATGAGGAGGTTTTTGCAACTATGACAAAATCGACCCAACTTGAAGTCAACAACACCGCTCCGTTCCTGGAAAAGGGGCGAAGTATGATCATTTTGTTGGCGTTTCTAATGAGCCTGCTATCGCTCGCGGTGAGTCTGCATTCCAAGGACTTGCCTCAAATCGAGAGCGCTGCACTTAATCCCACAAACCATGCGTTCTCGCAGATCCAGAAAGAAGCGGAACGAGTGCCGGAGCAAGATGTACTGGATGTCAGGATGCCGGCGGATGGTAAATTGCTGGCGCTCGCGGAATTCGTCTCGAAGCGATACCGTGTGTCGTTGGATGCCACGTTGGAGCTTGTCAGCGCCGCCTACGTGGCAGGCGAACAGACTGGACTGGATCCTTTGCTGATCCTTGCCGTAATGGCGGTTGAATCGCGATTTAATCCCATTGCGGAAAGCGTTGCCGGAGCAAAAGGCCTGATGCAGGTGATTCCAAGGTACCACATGGAAAAAATAATTGCCTCGGGCGGGGAAAAAGCGGTGCTCGAGCCTGAAATCAATATTCAGCTTGGTGCCAGGATATTGAGGGATTATATTGTGCGCAGCGGGGGCCTCACTACCGGGCTGCAAATGTATAATGGGGCGTCGGACAATGGCTCCAATCAGTACGCAGAGAAAGTGATCAGCGAAAAGCAGCGGCTCCAGCAAATCGTGAAAAATTACCGCAACCAGGTTTAATTTTCCATCCTAGCGCCTGGCAGTTCATACAGCGTACTTCTCATCGTGTTACTCGCCAACTAGCAACACCGCTCAGAGCGTGCTGGCTGCCAGCTTGTTTCAGACTAGACAGCGACAAGGTCACCGATCTTATAGGGAATAGCGGGGCCGGGATTGCCGGTTACGCTTAACTCGCGGCCCGGAGCGTAAGTACCCACTTCAAAAGAACCTGAGGCGCTTGGCGGTAAAGGAGGTAGTTTCATGAGCATGACTTTTTATTACGGATCAGGCTCACCTTATGCTTGGCGCGTATGGCTTGCGCTGGAATACAAGCAGCTGCCTTACGATTTGAAAATGCTGTCTTTCTCCGCCGGAGACACTCGCAAGCCCGAATTTCTAAAGCTTAATCCGCGTCACAAGGTGCCGGTGTTGGTGGATAACGGCTTGGCATTGTACGAATCTTCCGCGATCGTTGAGTACCTCGAAGACCAATATCCCAAAGCGGGAAACGGCGCGCTGTTTCCACAACAAGCAGGAGAGCGGGCGGTTGTGCGACGCCTGGTTCTTGAAACGGACAATTATCTCAGGACGGCGGTGGATCCGATGCTGCGACAGATATTTTTCAAGCCGGAAGCGGAATGGGACGCGCAGCTAATTGCCGCAAGCCGCGAAGAATTCCTTGCGGAACTAAAACATTTCGAAAATGAAATACGCGGTGATTTCCTGGTGAACAAATTATCCGCGGCGGATTTCACGCTCTACCCGATGCTGGCGCTCGCGCTGCGCCTGGAAAAGAAGAAGCCGGACCTCGCGCTACGCTCTACGCTCGGACCCAAGCTTGCAGCCTGGATGAAGCGCATTGAGGCGCTTCCCTATTTCCAGAAGACCAGGCCGTCGCACTGGAAATAAGGCTGCGCATCATCTATTGCACAGGAAAGCTTCCAAGCGGCGCACGCCTTCCCTCAGATTCTCCAGAGAAGTGGTATAAGCAAAGCGCACATGGCGCTTTGCTTCATAGTTACCAAAATCCATCCCCGGTGTGATCGCAACCCCTGCGTGATCCAGCACATCCCTGGCAAAAGCCTCGCTGTTTTTGGTAAAACGGCTGCAATCAGCATAGAGATAGAAAGCGCCCTGGGGAATGATTGCCACATCAAACCCGAGATTGCGCAGCGCAGGCAGCAGGTAATCACGGCGGCGTTGGAATTCAGCTCGCCGTTGTTCCAGGATGGCAATGGTTTCCGGCTGATAAGCGGCAAGTGCGGCATGTTGTGCGGGAGTGGAAGCGGCGAGAAAAATGTTCTGAGCAAGCTTGTCAGCATTGTGCACATAAGTTTCCGGCGCCACCAGCCAGCCCAGGCGCCAGCCGGTCATGCCAAAATATTTGGAAAAACTGTTGATGACAAAAACCTCATCTGAAACGGACAAGGCTGTTGCCGCTTCCCCTTGGTACACCAGCCCATGGTAGATTTCATCAGCGAGTAGTTTGCCGCCCAAAGCATGTACTTTTTCCACAATGGCTCGCAGACTTTCCGGGTCCAACAGCGTCCCGGTCGGATTGGCGGGTGAGGCGATCATCACTGCCGCCGTCTTGGCGTCCCAATGTTTGGCAATGAGTTCGGGGGTGAGCTGGTAACCGGTGGCAGCGTCTGTTCCTATGCCTATGGGAAGGCTTTCGATGAAGCGCACAAGATGGCGGTTGCAGGGATAGCCTGGATCGCTCATCAGCACTTTCTCGCCGGGATTGACCAGTATGCCCAGCGCCAGGAGCAGGGCGCCGGATGCGCCGGGGGTGATGATGATGCGCGCAGGTGAAATCCTAAGACCGTAACGCTCCATGTAGAAGGCCGCGATGGCTTCGCGCAACTGCGGGAGCCCCAGTGCCGGCGTGTAGTGGATTTTGCCCTGTTGCAGTGCGCATATTCCCGCGGTGATTACCGGCTGCGGAGTGGGGAAATCCGGCTCGCCGATTTCCATGTGAATGATAGAGCGTCCCTGTGCCTCCAGCTCATGCGCCTGCGCCAGGAGCGCCATCACATGAAAAGGCTGGATGTCCGACATCCTGCGCGCGATGCGCGAATTTTCTTGGATATCTTCCGGCTTCACAGTTTATGCGCCCCGATCATCAGTCTTTTGAACACTGAATAGTGTTCGTCAAAGCCTTCGACGTCCTGTTTGGGCGTGCGCTTTACCGTGATCCATACTTCAGGATTAAAGCTTTCGCACAAGTCGGCGGTGTAAGCCACCTCCTCTTCCGCCAGCGCGCGCGCGGCCTCTTCAGAGGGCGCACCAAGATGGTTTAGAAAATGCCGGGTCAGGGTTTCGATATGCTGGCAGTAAGTAGCCTCGTCGATTTCCACCACTTCAGCGATGGTGCAGCGCCCGAGATTGGCAAGGCTGGTAAACGAGGTATCACAGTGGCAATGTGAGCGGAAATGCTGGCCAGAGGCTAGGTCACACACTGCATAGCCGCCGCTGACCAGCCATTCTCCATCTTCCGCTGCGCCTTCTTGGGCATAAACGCGGCTGTCGGAATCGTCGAGGCGCACTGCTTTAAGGAATTTCATCGTTTTGCCCGATTGGGGGAACGAAAAGCTTACCGTAGTTTCCATCGTTCCCCAAGCGCGGAAATCGTTTTTTGCGGTAATATCGGCGGGAAAAGCTAAGGAACCTCTGATTAAGTCCCGCATGGCTGCGACGGCGGTTTTCCGGGATGGGGTGCGCGAAGCAAGGCGCAGCCAATGGCCATTTCCATTGGCAAGCCGAGCGACAAAGCAGACCGCCCGGAAAACCCCGTCCCTCCGGGTTGCGGTAAAATGCGGCGTCTGCGGCGTTGCGCTCCTCGGTGTCGTATCCCGGCTACGACCTTCGTCGCGCGCCTTGCTGCCATCCGCATTTTTTACCGGCAACGCGGTTCACGAAGGACTTAATCAGAGGTCCCTAAGGAGCTTTAATGAAAACCAGCCCGCAACCCGGCCTCACGTTTGAATTCAAGTTCAAAATCCCGGTAACCAAGACTGTTCCCCATCTCTATCCGGAGTCGCAACTGTTCCGGGAAATGCCGCAGGTGCTCGCCACCGGTTTCATGGTGGGGCTTGTCGAGTGGGCCTGCCTCGAGGCAATTCGCCCCTGTATTGACTGGCCGCGCGAGCAAACCCTGGGCACGCATGTGAATCTCAGCCACACTGCGCCCACCCCGCCGGGCCTTACGGTCACGGTGAAGGTCAGACTGGAAAAAGTCGAAGGCCGCAGGCTGGAGTTTGCAGTGAGTGTCCACGATGGAGTGGACACCATTTCCACCGGCACGCACGAGCGCTTCATCATCGACAGCGCGAGGTTTGGAGCGAAAGTGGCCGAAAAGGCGGCACATTTGGCCATGTGAGAAACCACGTTTTTCACTCCTGTGCATTTAGCATTGTTTTCCGCCGTAAAACTTGCTAAAAATAAATTAGGTTCTAGCAAATGTGCCGTGGAGGCACGAGGAGGTAATATGCCTGATACCATTCGCAAAGTAGATTATTTTAGCGTGAGCGCGCCAAACAATGTGGGTCAAGGCGTGAACATGCTGAAAGCATTGCGTGATGCCAACGTGAATTTGCTGGCTTTTTCCGGCTTTCCGCGGGCGGGCCGCGCGCAAATTGATTTTATTCCGGAAGATACAGCAGCTCTCAAAGCCGCGGCGAAAAAGGCGGGATTCAAGCTCAGCGCGAAAAAAACCGGGTTTTTGATCCAGGGGCAGGATCGCGTCGGCGCCATCGTTGGTACCCTGAATAAGCTGGCAGAAGCCAAAATCAACGTCACTGCCCTGGACGCAGTGACGGCCGGGGAAGGGCGCTATGGCGTGATTTTCTGGGTGAAACCCAGGGACGTGGCGAAAACCGCTAAGGTGTTAGGGACGATGTAGGGAAACCGACGTAGGGAACCTCTGATTAAGTCCCACGAGGGCGCGACGCTGGCTTTTTGGGATGATATGCGCGAAGCGAGGCGCAGCGAATGGTTGCCCCCCTTTGCAAGCCGAGCGACAAAGCAGATCGCCCGAAAAGCCGCGTCCCGACCGGGTTTCGGCGCAATGCGGCGCTTGCATCGTTGCGCTCCTCGTGCTTAAGCTACGGCTAGGCACTTTCGTCGCGCGCCTTGCAATCATCCGCATTGCGCCAGAAACGCACTCCGCGGAGGACTTAATCAGAGGTTCCTTAGCCGCCGATGCGGTTTTCCAGCCGTCCGATTCCCTCGATTTCGGTTTCCAGCAGGTCACCGGGCTTTAAAAACTCGGGTGGTTTGCGGGCAAAACCTACTCCAGGCGGGGTGCCCGTGGAGATGATGTCGCCAGGTTCCAATGTCATGCCGAGCGAGAGCTCGGCGATAAGCCGCGGTATTTTGAAATAGAGGTGGCGGGTGTTGGAATCCTGCTTGGGGACACCGTTGACGCGGGTCACCACGCGCAGATTGGTGGGGTCAAGCTCGTCGCGTGTCACAATCCACGGCCCCATAGGGCAGGCGCCATCCAGGCTTTTGCCTTTGAGCCACTGCCCGCCGTGCCGGCGCTGCAGGTCGCGCGCCGTAACATCGTTCACCACGGTGTAGCCGAAGACGTAATCCAGCGCCTTGTTCTCGGTAATATTCTTGCCGCTTTTGCCGATTATAACGGCAAGCTCCGCTTCCCAGTCGATTTGCCCAGACACTTTTGCGTCATAGGGAATCGCGTCGTAGGGGCCGGTGACGGCGGTCGGGGTTTTGCTGAAAAACACAGGATGCACCGGCAAGTCCTGCCCGCTTTGACGGATGGCTTCGCCTTCAGCGAAGTGCTCGAGATAGTTCCATCCTACACAGAAAACATTCTTGCGCGGCCGTGGAATGGGCGCGAGGAGCCTCAATCCGGCTAGCGCCAAATCTGCGCCTGCTGCCTGCAGAAGTTCCCGCACCGCGGCCAACCCCGCTGCGCCTGACCCGATCAGCGCGACCATGTCGGAAGCGTTGAATGGAAGCTTAAGGCCCTGTTGCTTGGCCTGCTCTCCTATGTCGAGCACACGTTCGCTATCGCGCAGCACGCCGACCCGCGGCGAGCCATCGCGCGCAAAAGTCAAGAAACGCAAGCGTGCCGGCTTTCAGCCATCAGTGGGCTGCGGCGTCTTCGCAAGCGCCCAATATACGCGTCGCATGGTGGTTCATTTATGAAATATGGCGCCTCTGGCGCCCTGTTTCGCGTCCGATGCAGTCCTACTTCGGCTGCGCCACGGTGCGCAGATACGGCTTTAGGGTCTTAAAGCCCTTCGGGTATTTCTTCCTGGCATCCTCGTCAGAAACCGAGGTGGGGATGATGACGTCCTCGCCCGGTTTCCAGTTTACCGGGGTGGCGACGGTGTGCTTGGCATTCAGCTGCACCGAATCGAGCAGGCGCAACACCTCGTCAAAGTTGCGACCCGTGCTCATCGGATAAATGATCATGGCCTTGACCTTTTTATCGGGCCCGATGACAAATACCGAACGTATCGTCGCATTGTCCACCGCAGTACGTTTCCCGCCGCTCGCATTCGGGTGAATCATGTCGTAGAGCTTCGCGACCGTCAGGTCCGCATCGCCGATCATGGGATAATTGACCGTATGCCCTTGCGTTTCCTGGATGTCCTTGGACCAGGCTTTGTGGTCGCTGACCGGGTCCACGCTGAGACCGATGATTTTGGTGTTGCGCTTGTCGAACTCGGGCTTCAGACCGGCCATGTATCCGAGTTCCGTGGTGCAGACGGGCGTGAAATCTTTCGGATGGGAGAACAAGACAGCCCATTTGTCCCCGATCCAGTCGTGGAAATGTATTGTCCCTTCAGTCGATTCCTGAGTGAAATCCGGTGCAATATCACCTAGTCTAAGTGCCATGATTAACTCCTTGCTGAAAAACTTGCAAATAAAACTATAGCAGGCCTGATGCAAGGTTCAAAGTAACGCTTTGCGCTATTATTAGAAGGGATGGTTCTATGCGGCCCTGAATGCATTCCCGGAGCGGGGTGCGGAGAGCAATAATGGACAGGAAAATAGCGGTGGTAACCGGCGCCAACCGCGGTATTGGATTTGAAATCTGCCGCCAGCTTGCCGCCAAAGGGATCAGCGTGGTGCTAACCAGCCGCGATGAGGCGAAAGGCCGAATGGCGATTGCGCAACTGCGCAGCCAAGGGCTGGAAATCGAGTTTTATCAGCTCGATGTGACCGATGTATCCGGCATCCAGCGCCTAGGGGGCTTCCTCGAGCGTAAATACGGCGCAGCCGATATCCTTGTGAACAATGCGGGAATCATGGTGGATGCCAAGGGTACAGGCATGCTGGGTGTCCAGCTTCAGATTATACGAACGACCATGGAAACCAACGTCTACGGGCCGCTCACATTATGCCAGGTACTGATTCCGCTGATGCGCAAGAAAAATTTCGGTCGCATCGTCAATATTTCCAGCGGCTCCGGTCAGCTCTCCGAGATGGGCGGAGGCACGCCGGCGTACCGCATCTCTAAGACCGCGCTTAATGCATTGACACGCACACTGGCAGCAGAACTTAAAGGCACCAATATACTGGTGAATTCCATGTGTCCAGGTTGGGTCAAAACCGATATGGGCGGTCCTAATGCGGTAAGAACGCTCGCCGAGGGCGCCGACACCGCAGTGTGGCTCGCGACTTTGCCTGACGGCGGCGCAAGCGGCGGCTTTTACCGCGATAGAAAAGCTATTTCCTGGTGATAGACTTGTGGCAAGCAAACCGAATTCGGATCGCGACTGGCTGGTGAAACAGCTTGCGCGCGCTCTTATTTCGCCGCAGTGGCAGGGCAGGCCTGAGCAGGCATTGGTCGAGCCTGACAATGCAATTCAGGCTGCGGTCTTGGTGCCGTTGATAAATCGTGATTCAGAGATAACAGTGCTGTTTACCCAGCGCACCACGCATCTTGCGGACCATGCCGGTCAAATCAGCTTCCCCGGCGGGCGGGTGGAAGCGGGCGATGCGAGCACGCAAGATACGGCTTTGCGCGAGGCAGAGGAAGAAATCGGATTGCCGCGCTCGCAGGTGGACATACTGGGAATGTTACCGGATTACTATATCGCCACCGGTTTCCGGGTGACCCCGGTGGTGGGGTTGATCGAAGCGCCGTTTCCGGTGACACTCGATAATTTCGAAGTCGCGGAAATTTTCGAAGTCCCTTTGCAATTTTTTCTCAACCCCGCAAATCATGAGCAGCACAACACGAACTCCCACGGCAGGCTGCGGCGATATTACGCCATGCCTTACCAGGGGCGTTTTATCTGGGGCGCAACGGCGGGAATTTTGTACAACCTGTACCAGGCGTTACGCGATGAGAACGGACAGGCTAGTTGATTTTCAGGATGGCCATCGCCTTGGCCAGCGTGTCTATGGATTCCTGGTGTTTGCCTGCTTTGTGCAGAGTCTCGCCCTCGGCGCGCAGTTTTTTCACCTCCGCCAATTGCGAAGCGGTAAGCTTCGGATTGGCGGCCAGCGCTTCGTCAATCTTTTTCATGTCTTGCGGGCAATGAAAGGCGAGCGCGGAAGCGCTTAGCAATACCAGAACTGCTGCCAGCAAAAATTGTTTGATACGCATTTTGTACTCCTTTTGTTGGATCGGGGTAACAGCTACCTGAATACTTGTTACTTGAGGACTTGTACTTCGCGAGTTACATAGCAACACAACCGACATCCAGTCCATCCTAGTGATGCGGATATACTGATCGTTGCTGCTAAAAATTATAGCACAGGCTTGTTTTACCAAGCTTAAGCGTAATCTGGCGGTGCAACTCGTACGTGTGGCAATATAAGGACTTGCAAACAAAATGGTACCTAAAATGCCTAACACCCGCAAAGACCAGGAAATCTCGATGTTGCGTTCTGAAATCGAAATGCTGATGTCCGAACGCAGGAACCTGCTCAGAGTCACCGGCGCCGCCGCGGTATTCGTCGCCAACATGGATAGCAAGAGCCTGCCGCAAGAAACTTATGAATCGGCGGAAATGCTGGCTGAAGGATTGAACGCACTTTCCGAAGATACGCTGCGTGATGCGCTGGATGTGGTAAAAGCGCAGGAGGCAGCGGCGGAAACGAAAAAGTAGTCTGGAACAGGTTGTATTAATTGCGTACTCAACCAGAGGGTAAGGTGGATGTCCAAGTCGCAAAGCCCAAAGTCGGCGTGATTTTGACCGGGGGCGGCGCGCGCGCCGCCTACCAAGTGGGCGTGCTGTGGGCCATATCCCGGTTACTGCCGAAGAACGCCCCTAACCCTTTTCCCATCATCTGTGGCACCTCTGCGGGGGCCATCAATGCCGCAACGCTGGCGGTCAACGCAACCAAGTTCCGTGTAGGAGTGGGGCGGTTGATGGCAGTATGGCGGAATTTTCGTGTGGACCAGGTGTACCGTTCCGATCCGGTAGGGGTATTCAGCTCCGGCGCACGCTGGATGGCGGCGCTGCTGTTTGGGGGGTTGGGGAAACACAACCCGGTTTCGCTGCTCGACAACAGCCCGCTCGTGGAACTGCTAAGACAAAAACTCGAATTCAAAGGCATCCAGGAGAGCATTGACCGCGGCGCGCTCTGCGCCTTGAGCGTCACCGCTTCAGGCTATACTTCCGGCCAGTCCGTCACTTTTTACCAGGGGCTGCCGACATTGTCGCCATGGAAGCGCGCGCGGCGCCTGGGCATTCCCGTGCAAATCGGCCTTGAACATCTGCTTGCATCCTCGGCGATTCCCTTCATATGTCCCGCGGTGAAAATCAACCGCGAATATTTCGGGGACGGCTCGATGCGCCAGATCGCGCCGATCAGCCCGGCCTTGCATTTGGGTGCGGAGCGCGTGCTGGTGGTGGGCGTGGCCCTGGCGGAAGAGGCGAAGCGGGTGAAATCCGAGGGATACCCATCGCTGGCGGAGATCGCCGGCCATGCTTTGAACAGCATTTTTCTTGATAGCATAGAACTGGATCTTGAGCGGCTGCAGCGTATCAACAAGACCATTAAAATGGTGCCGCCTAAAGCTCTTGAGGAAAGCGACCTTACTTTGCATCACGTGGATGTGCTGGTGATTTCCCCGAGCGAGACGATCGAGTCCATCGCCGCAAAACATGTGCGTAGTTTGCCGCGCTCCATCCGTTTTCTTTTACGCGGGATGGGCGCGACCCGGCGCGGCGGGTCCAATTTAGTGAGCTATTTGTTATTCGAGAAACCGTTTTGCCGTGAACTTATAGATCTGGGTTACCAGGACACGATGAGCCGCAAACAGGAAATCCTGAATTTTCTGGGCTATGTTCCTAGCAGTGTTGAAGCCTAGAACGGTTTCCGAGCCGCCATTACTTCAGCCCGGTTAACGCCTGCAATACTGCATGGCGCTTTGTGGTGACTTCCTGGGTACACGTTCCACGCTTTTTTCGTCGCTTTCGAGCTTGTCAAACTCCTGCTGCCAGGTTTGATACAGGCGTTCCGCTGCTTTGGGCGCGGGCTCCGGGATTACCCGGCTCAAGTCCTTGATGAGCAACACCTTGCCCCAGCCGATGGTAGGGTTTCCGAGCTGCTGGTTTTTCTGGTAATGCGCGTAATCCACCACCAGCTGCAGCTCCCAAAAGGTTTTTCAGCACTTCGAACGAGGCGATGCGCACGCTGCGGTTTTCCTCGATGATCTTGTCGCGCCATGTGTTGTAGGTGAGACCGGACAGTGCCACAAACAGGCTGATGATGGCCACAGCATTAGCCTTGAGCTGATGTAAAAAAGTTTTAGGAGGCAAATCCATGGCTTCACACATTGCGGGCATTTGCGGTATATTCAAACTCGGCTTTTAAATTTACGCGGTGTTAACTATAGTTGAAACAAGCAGGGCGTCATGGTGGTCAAATTATAATGAACAGGATATATATCTCGCATTGGGCAACGCAGGCTGAGGTTGCCGCAATGCTCAGCAATTGTCCATGCGTGGGTCTTTTTGACGGATGCCTTTGCATCGCCGAGCCTGCCTGCTGTTTCTAACCCTGGACATACCATAGAACCTCTACGGAACTTTGCCATGAGTCGAGCCTTCGTCAAAGAGCAGGATGACAAACCGGCAATTGATGAATTGCCGGAGCGGCCGCAAAGCCCGCATCCCAATTACGTCACGCCTAAAGGCTATGCGCAGCTGCAGGAGCGCTGCCAGGCGTTGCTTAAGCAGCGCTCGGTGCTCGCGGCGGATGCCGAGGGTCCGCTTGCCGTGCAGCAACTTAAACAGGTGGAGCGGGATTTGCGTTATTTCCAGGCGCGGCTCGAGCGCGCGATCGTGGTTGATCCTGCAACCCAGCCCTCAGGTGAAGTGTATTTTGGCGCTGAGGTGAGCGTTCGGGACGAAAACGGTGAAGCGCATGAATTCACTATCGTCGGCGAAGACGAAGCGGACGCGGCCAAGGGCAAGGTGAGTTGGGACTCGCCGCTTGCCCACGCGATGATCGGCGCGCGGGTGGGAGATAATGTGGTGTGGAAACGCCCCGCAGGGGATTTGGGACTGGAAATCATTGCGATCCACTATGCGCGTGATTGAGGACATGCGGGCGGTTGTCCCGGGCGGTGAGCGCGGCTTTATGCTATCTTCAAATCTGTCACCCAATAAGACTCGCTATTGATGAACCTCGTTGCGCTGATCGCGGCGCTAACACTCGAACAATTCTGCCCGCTTGGTCCACACAACCGTATTTACGCGTGGATTACCCGCTACGCCGATTTCCTGCAACGCCGCTTCAATGCCGGAGCGAGCCATCAAGGAGTAATTGCCTGGCTTGCCGCATTACTTCCTGCGCTCATTTTTGCTGGCGCAGTCTATTATTTTCTGCACAAGCTCCATCCCTTCCTCGGCTGGCTGTGGAATGTGGCTGTACTCTACCTCACCATGGGTTTCCGCCAGTTCAGCCACACTTTCACTCGCATCCATAAGGCGCTGCGCGAGGGCGATTTGCAGCAAGCACGGGAACTGCTGGGTGAATGGCGCAGAGGGAACACAGCTCAATTTTCCACCAACGAAATTGTGCGGGTTGTGATTGAGGAAGGCCTGGTTTGTTCCCATCGTTACGTGTTTGGTGTGATTTTCTGGTTTGTTCTGCTGCCAGGCCCGCTGGGCGCGGTGTTGTACCGCTTTGCATTCATCTTGAGCCAAAAATGGAGCAGCCGCGATAACCCGCAATTCGCCGCGTTTGGCAAATTCGCCGTGCAAATATTTGAGGCTATTGATTGGTTGCCGGTGCGGCTTACCGCAATCAGCTTCGCCATCGTTGGCGATTTTGAAGACGCGGTGTACTGCTGGCGCTCGCAAGCCATGTCCTGGCTTAATCCTGCGCAGGGGATCATCCTCGCGAGCGGCGCCGGTGCGCTGGGCGTGCGTTTGGGAGAGCCGCTGCATCAACACGACGGCCTTAACTATCGTCCCGAGCTTGGCGTCGGCGACGAAGCCGATGTCGAGCACCTGGAAAGCACCATCGGTCTGATATGGCGCGCCTTGGTGTTGTGGCTGCTGGTATTGCTGATGTTTAGTCTTGCGAGCTGGGCGGGCAGCTAGAAGGCTTATTGCTTGAATTTGTAATACTGCTGGTTGAGAAATGCCGCCACATGCTCTTCATCTTCAGGGAAGAAACCGGCATTGGTATTGGCATTGCAGATGTCAATTCGCGCGAGTAGCTGCTGCGGTGTTTTGACGATGCGGTTTGGGCGGGTATACACCTTCGACCCATCTTCGCCGTACATGGAAATATGACAGGCGCTACAGGATTTCTGCTCCAGGTTTTTGCCGATCTTCGGGTCGCCTTTGGGGAAAGGATCGGCTGCGGCTTGCAAAGCGGCTAACTGAAGCAAGAGCATCACGAAGCGGCAGTTCATGGGGGTTCTCATCGCAATAACCGGACAACGCTAATGATGTGTTGCACCCTGCAGCCGAGCGATGCGCAGCGCGGCAGGCGGGTGGGAGTCGTAAAACGCGGAATGCAGCGGGTCAGGCGTGAGCGTGGAGGCATTGTCCTTATAGAGTTTCACCAGTGCCTGCATCAAATCGGAAGCGCAAGTGTACTGCACGGCGTATTGGTCCGCCTCAAATTCGTGCAGCCGTGAATAGGCACTCAGTAACGGTTGCAGCAGGAAAGTGAATATTGGCGTGATCATGAAAAACAGCAGCAACGCCATGCTGGTGGAAGGGGTGGTGACGTTGAGGCCTTGGTAAAACCAGGGCTTATTTATCAGCACGCCCAAAAGCCACAGGAAAGCCAGGCTCACGGCAAAAATCCAGAGCATGCGCTTGATGACATGATAAAGCTTGTAATGGCCCAGTTCGTGCGCCAGCACCGCCTCAATTTCAGCGGGCTCCAAGCGGGAAAGCAGCGTGTCAAAAAACACGATGCGCTTGCTTTTGCCGAAGCCGGTGAAATAGGCGTTGCCGTGGTTGCTGCGCTTCGAGCCGTCCATCACAAACAGCCCTTGTGACTTGAAACCACATTTGGCGAGCAGGCGCTCCACGCGTGTTTTGAGTTCCGGGTTTTCCATCGGCGAGAATTTGTTGAACAGTGGCGCGATGTAGGTGGGATAAATCGCCAGCACCAACAGGTTGAAAGCCACCCACGCAAGCCAAACGTAGAACCACCAGTTTTCTCCCATTTTCGCCATCAGCCACAGCACGCAGAACAAAAGCGGTACTCCGAATACTGTGGCGAGCAGCACTTGTTTCAACAGGTCCACCACAAACAGGACAGGGGTCATCTGGTTAAAACCAAAGCGCGCCTCAATGACAAAAGTGCGGTAAACATTCATTGGGATTTCAACAACGCTGGCAATCAATGCCACACTGATGATCAGCGCCATGCCAAAGGCCAGGCCGTCTCCCAGCCACTCGGCCCACCAATCGCTGAGTAACTGAAGTCCGCCGCCGAGAGTAAGCGCGAGCAGCAACAGCGCGTCAATGACTGAGTGCGCCATGTGCAGCCTGGTTTTGGCTCTGCTGTAATCGGCGGCCTTCTGGTGCGCTGGCAAATTGATTTGCGCCGCGAATTCCTGCGGCACATTATCGCGATGCGTCCGGATGTGTCGGATATGGCGGTTTGCCAGCCACAGACGGGTCGCGGTAGTCAGCAGCAGGGCGGTCAAAAAAACCGCAGTAAAGATGTGCATGCTTTCAGCTCAAGTGACGGAGGACGTGCGATTATGACACAATAAGTACTTACAAATTCAAAAACACATTATGGCACAAGACGCAAATCATCTCATCTGGATTGACATGGAAATGAGCGGGCTCAATCCGGACACTGACAAAATCCTGGAAGTCGCGCTGGTCGTGACGGATAGCAACTTGAATACCATGGCGGAAGCGCCGGTGCTTATAGTGCGCCAGCCGGCTGCTTTGCTGGAAGCGATGGATGATTGGAACAAATCCACGCACGCCAAATCCGGGCTAATCGACAAGGTAAAGGCTTCCAACCTGAGCGAAGACGAAGTCGAGGCGCGGCTGGTCGCTTTCTTGAGCCGGCACGTGCCCGCCAAGGCGTCCCCCATGTGCGGGAATTCGATCTGCCTGGACCGGCGTTTCCTGGCGCGCCATATGCCGCAACTGGAGGCGTATTTTCATTACCGCAACCTCGATGTCAGCACCTTGAAAGAGCTGGTGAAGCGCTGGAAGCCTGAGCTAGCCGCAGGACTCACCAAGCTTGGCAAGCACGAAGCGCTGGCGGATGTTTACGAATCCATCGAGGAAATGAAGTATTATCGCGAGCATTTTATCAAGCCTTAATTATCTTGCGTCTTTATTCAGACCGGGTCCCCTCCTCATGGAACAGCAGCAAAATCCGCATCGCCGCAGCGGCATTACCATGTTGATCATCGCCTGGCTGCTGGTTTTCGGGCTGGTGTACTGGTATTTCAGCGGCTTGGAGCAGCGCCAGTTTAATCCCAATCCGCAAGCGCTCATGCAGCAGCAAAGCGGTGAGCTGGTGTTGCAGCGTAACCGTGCCGGGCATTATGTCGCGGACGGGGAAATAAACGGCGCCAAAGTTACTTTTCTGCTTGATACCGGAGCGACCCAGGTCGCGCTGTCGTCGCAACTTGCGCAACAGCTTGGATTAAAGCTTGGCGCCGCGATAACGCTCAGCACTGCGAACGGCAGCGTGATTGGTTATCAGACACGGCTTGCCAGCGTGCGCCTCGGCCCGGTAGAAATGCACGATGTCAGCGCAGTGGTGAGCGATGGCATGGATAGCCAAACCGTATTGCTCGGCATGAGTTTCCTCAGACGCCTGGAGTTTACCCAGCACGATGAGCATTTGATCCTTAAGCAGTCCGCACCAAGCACGCTTCGTTAGTCGTGGTTTATTCATGGGGAAAGTCAATTTGCAAGAAGTCGCTGTCGTCGGTCTAAGCGGCGAAGGGGAACGCATGGCGCGCCGCATGCGCGCAAGCGGTCTCAACCTCGCCGGGCATGATCCTGACTCTGCGGCCTGTCTCAGGTTTGCCGAAGCATGCAAAATTCAGGCTTGCCGCACTCTGGAGGAACTGATCTCTTCAGTGTCCACCCCGCGCAGGGTTTGGCTGATGCCAGGAGCGGCTGCATGCTTCGAACTCCTTAAGCCGCTGCTTGAAGCGGGGGACATTGTCGTGGATTGCGTTGTTACTCATTACCAAGCTACAGTGCGGCGCGCCAAGCTACTGGCTGAACAGGGTATCAAGCTGATTGATGCCGGGGTATCGGGTAGCGACGCGCACTACGCACTGATGCTGGGGGGGGAAGCGCAAGCGATCGAAGAGCTTAAGCCTTGTTTGGAGGCACTCTCGCCTGGGCGCTGGCTGCATTGCGGGCCAAGCGGTTCCGGCCATTTCGTGGAGCAGGTGCATCAGCACATCGAGCAGAGCGTAGCGCATACCTTGACGCAAAGCCTGGCGGCAGTAAAGAAAAGCGGGAGTTTCGCCGTGGACTTGCCTGCAATGACGCAAATCTGGCAGCGTGGTGGTGATGTTCATAATAGTGTGCAGGAACTGGTCTTGGGCTTTCTTAACGAAACAAATGTACTGCCGCGGATTGCATCAAACAATCCGCAAGACCTGGCAATTTTGCATCAGCAACTGACCCCGGCGATCAACCTGGCGCTCGCCTTGCACTACGCGGGTCAGGGTGCCAGCCTGTTCCAGCAGCAGATTTCCTCGATGCTGGGCGTCGCTACGCAGCACAAGTCAGACTGAAGCCGGCGCTCCGCAATTACTCCAGGTTGATCTCACCGTCGAATTTGACGTCAAACTTGAGCTTACCGATGCGCAAGTTCATGCTCACCGGAAAGGTCTCCTTGCCTGATATTGTCCCTTGTGCCAGCGCCTTGCTTACCGCCTGCTCGATTTCGTGCTGCGATTTCACGCCAACCATTTTCAGGAATTTGCGTATGCTTAAATTAAAAGTTTCTTCGTTCATGATGGTCCTCGTGGTTTGGAAACGATATTACAAGACTATCATTATCCGTTGAGTTTGTAGTAATTGATTAAGCCATTGGTTGAAGCATCGTGCGAGCTGACTTTCCCACTTGAAGAGAGCTCGGCGCGGATACGCGCTGCCAGCTGTTTGCCGACTTCCACTCCCCATTGATCAAAGGAGTTGATGTTCCAAATTACTCCCTCGACAAACACCTTATGCTCGTAAAGCGCAATCAGCAAGCCCAAGGTATTCGGGTCGAGTTTTTTAAACAAAATGGAATTGCTGGGTTGGTTGCCAGGAAACATCCGGTGTTTCGCCCATTGTTCTGATTTTTCGCCGGTTGCCCCTTGAGCGCCAGGCTCGGCTTTTATTTCGCTTTCTGTTATGCCTTGCATCAGCGCTTCGCTCTGCGCGAAGAAGTGCGAGAGCAGCACCACATGGTGCTCGTTCAACGGATTATGCGTCTCGCAAGCAGCAAGAAAATCCGCAGGAATGAGCCGCGTGCCCTGGCATATCAGCTGATAAAAGGTGTGCTGCCCGTTGGTTCCCGCTTCCCCCCAGATGATGGGAGCGGTAGCATAGTCCACGGGTTCACCTTCGCGGTTCACCCGCTTGCCGTTGCTTTCCATTACCAACTGTTGCAAGTAGACAGGTAAATAACGTAAATACTGGTCGTAAGGCAGCACGGCATAAGTTTCTGCACCGAAAAAGTTGTTGTACCAGATGCCAAGCAGTGCGAGGATCACCGGCATATTTCTGGCAAGCGGGGCGCTTAAGAAATGTTCATCCATCAGGTTAGCGCCGGCAAGCAGCTCATTAAAATTATCCATGCCAATGCTGATTGCCACCGGCAGGCCGATTGCCGACCACAGCGAGTAGCGCCCGCCCACCCAATCCCACATTTCGAACACGTGGTTTACGGGAATGCCGAATTTCGCTGCTTCCTGTGGACTTGCGGATATGGCGGCGAAATGCTTGGCTACCGCCTCGCTGGGTAAATGCGAAAGCAGCCATTGCCGTGCTGAATTGGCGTTGAGCAGCGTTTCCTGTGTGGCAAAGCTTTTTGAGGCGATGATGAATAGCGTGGTTTCCGGGTTGAGCGGCTTGAGCGTTTCGGTAAGATGCGTGCCGTCTACATTGGAGACAAAGTGCAGTCTGAGAGACGGGCTGCCATAGGGTTTCAGCGCCTCACTTGCCATCAGCGGACCAAGATACGAGCCGCCGATGCCGATATTGACCACATCGGTAAAAGGTTTGCCACTGTGCCCCTTGGTATTGCCGCTGCGTACCGCGTCTGAAAACCTGCGCATATGCTCAAGGTTTCTCTGCACCTCTCGCATGATATTCTTCCCGTCCAGATTCAGCGGTTTCTGGGAGGGGCTGCGCAAAGCAGTATGCAAAACTGCGCGATTTTCGCTGGTGTTGATTTTTTCCCCGCTGAACATTTTTTCCGCCCAGCGTTTGACACCGGCCTGCTCGGCAAGCGCGAGCAGATGTCGCACCGTTTCTTCGGTAATCAGGTTTTTCGAATAATCCAGCAGTATGCCGTTTAAGTGCAGCGAGAATTTTTCAAAGCGTTGCGGATCTTTTTCAAACAACCCCCGCATGTGGCGCTGCGCCATGATTTTCTGGTGTGCTTCTAAAGCTTTCCAGGCCGGAGATTGGGTAAGCTGGGACATGATTTGTGCTGGCGCCGGTTAAAGAGTTCTGAGCAAACCGGTTCCGCGCCATTTTACGTGCTTTTGGGATTTTTACCTACAAAAAAAGCCCCCGGTTTTGGCCCGGGGGCTTAGGAGGCTTGAGGGGGAACTTAAGCTCGAACCGCTTTTTTCTTGGCGTGGCTGACTTGGCTGGTCACAGCGGCAACGCCGGCTTCGGTCAATTCCGCGACTTGCTTGGCAGTCTTGGAAATGGTGCCGTAGGCGGAATTGGCAGCGGCCATTGCTGATTTAACAGCGGCAACCGCGATGTCGGAGCCTGCCGGGGCGGTTTTCACAACCTTGTCCATAGCGGCGACCACCGTTTTGTTGAACTCGGCGACGCGCGCTTCGAACAGCTTGGTAATTTCAGCTTGTGTTTGGCTCGCCACTTCATACAGGCTACGTGAAAAGCCCAGGGTTTTTTCAAACACCGGATCGGCGATGACGGATTGCAGGGCAATGACTTCCTGCGCGTCCTTGGCTGCGAGCAGCGCTTTGGCGTTTGAGGTGTTTTCCGCCAGACTGGTTTTGGCTGCGGCTAATTGCAGATCAATCAAACGCTCAGCGCCTTGCAGCGTGGCGGCGGTGATACCCACTGCGGTTTCGAGGTAGCTTTTGTTTGCGGCAAGCAGTTGCTCAGGTACGTTAAACATGGTTTTCTCCTAAATTAAGTAATCAAAGGTGAAGCTTCTGCAGCGACGCCTTCTGTGGGCTTATGCTGCATTGCATCAATCATGCATTATACTGATTTAATTGGTCGTGTCAATACATTATTATAAAATATCTTGTGCTGCAACAATGAATTTGGGCTAAGATATAACAAAACAAATATTTATCAAAAGGTTAGCTATGGAAAACCTGTTTAAAGCTCTCGGAAATGCCTTGCTCAACCTGTTTCACCCGAAAATTCTGGGGCTTATCCTGCTTCCGGCTTTGTTTGCTTTTATCTTTTGGGGCGGGCTTGCTTGGTGGTTCTGGCAGGACTGGGTGACGGGGGTAGGTCATCTGCTTGCGCAAACGCCGGTGGATGAATATCTGCTGCGCTATCAAACCCATTGGCTTGCGGCTTCTATGACTACAGTGCTGCTAATCTTGCTGCTGTTTCCGGTGATCCTGGTGACAGCGCTTTTGGTTACATCGGTGCTGGCGATGCCGGTGATGGTCAAACATGTAGGCACGCGCGATTTCCCCCGGCTGGAAGAGAAATGCGGCGGCACGGCTTTGGGCAGTCTCTGGAATGCGTTGGTGGCGATGGTGATATTTATACTGCTGTGGATGGTGACGCTGCCGCTATGGCTGTTCGGCCTGCCTGCTGTGGTGCTGCCGGTGTTGCTATCGGCTTATTTGAGCCAGCGCCTGTTTCGCTACGATGCACTTGCAGAGCATGCGAGCCTCGAGGAGTTCGAGCGGATACTGGAGCGCGCGGGCATGCGGCTGTATGTGCTGGGCGCGGTACTGGCTTTCACCCAGTTTGTGCCACTGCTCAACCTGTTTTCACCGGTTTATATCGGCCTTGCCTACATCCATTTTTGCCTGCGGGAATTGCAACAACTCCGAACCGGACAAGCATAAGCACGGGGCGTCAATAGCGTAGTGAGCGGATACTTCGCCCGTTCACTGCAAGAATTCTCTGGCCAATCGGCTGTCCAGCTTGGCCGGGACCGGTAATCTACATGCGCTCGAATACCGCGGCGATGCCTTGGCCGCCGCCAATGCACATGGTGACCAACCCATAGCGCCCGCCACTGCGTTGCAATTCATACATGGCCTTGACGGTGAGAATGCAACCGGTGGCGCCGATGGGATGGCCCAAAGCAACTGCGCCGCCATTAGGATTGACTTTCTGCGGATTCATCCCGAGTTCCTTGCTCACACCCATCGCCTGAGCGGCAAAGGCTTCGTTGGACTCGATGACATCCATCTGCTCCAGATTCAATCCGGCTTTTTCCAATACTTTGCGCACCGCGGGTACCGGACCCATGCCCATGATTTTCGGATCCACTCCGGAGTGGGCATAAGCAAGCATCCGCATCATGGGTTTGAGCCCTCTTTTTACAGCGGCGCCTTTTTCCATCAGCACCACTGCTGCTGCGGCATCGTTGATGCCCGAGGCATTGCCGGCAGTGACCGTACCGTTTTCCTTCTGGAAAACTGCCTTAAGCTTGGCCATGCCTTCAATGCTGGCGTCGCTGCGCACGTGCTCATCGGTATCGAATATGACCGGGCCTTTTTTGGTCTTGAGTTCGATGGGAAGGATTTGCTCCTTGAAGTAACCTTTGGCGATCGCGTTGGCTGCGCGTTTGTGGCTTTCAACGGCAAACGCATCTTGCTCTGCTCGGGAAAGCTTGCAGCGCGAGGCGATATTTTCGGCGGTTACGCCCATGTGCATGGCATCGAAAGGATCGGTCAGCGCGCCAACCATCATATCTGTCACGCCGCCATCATTCATGCGCTGTCCCCAGCGCAGGGTTGGCATCAGATATCCACCTCGGCTCATGCTTTCTGCGCCACCTGCCACCGCGGCGTCGATATCGCCCAGCATAATGTGTTGAGAAGCGCTGACGATGGCTTGCAGGCCGCTGCCGCACAAGCGGTTCAAGGTCAAAGCCGGAGTCTCTTGTGGTAGTCCGCCTTTAATACACGCCACGCGGGCGAGATACATGTCCTTGGCCTCGGTATGGATCACGTTGCCGAACACGCAGTGGCCGACATCCTTGGGATCCACCTTGGCGCGGCTCACCGCTTCTTTCACTACCCTGGCTGCCAGCTCGCTCGGCGCAAAATCTTTGAGACTGCCGCCGTACTCACCGATAGCCGTGCGCACGCCACTTAGCACCACTACTTCACGCGAATTGTTCATCTTCAAAACCCCTTATTCATTGAAATAAAAATACAAGGAAAAATTACGAGCTGCCTTTATGGTGCGCCGCACAATGCCAGTTTACGCCTATAGCTGATTGCTGTCGAGGCAGGGTATGGGTTAATGACGCGTAGGCTTCGCGCGAGTGATGACCTCGGCGGCGAATACTTGCTCTGCATCCACCCGGTCAAACAAGTAGCGGCGGTTGCAGAACTCGCAATACACTTCCACTGCGCCGCGTTCTTCGAGTACGGAGCGCACTTCGCCGTAGCCCAATATGCGCAGCATATCGGTAACACTTTCGCGCGAACATGAGCAGCGGAAGCTCACCGGCTTCACTCTGAAGACGCGGATGTCTTCCTCGTGATACAAGAGATGGATGATCTGTTGCGCTGACAGTTGCAGCAGTTCGTCGCGCGCAATGCTGGAAGCGAGTTGTACCGCGCGGTTCCAGGCGTCATGGTCTTTGCTTTCAGGCGCCGGTAGGCGTTGCAAAAGCAGGCCCGAGGCTTGCGCCTCGTCCACCACGAGCCACAAGCGCGTTTCCAGCTGTTCGGACCCCGCCATGTAATGTTCCAGCACCTGCGCTATCGTGTCGCCCTCGAGATTGACGATGCCCTGATAGCTGTGTTTACCCACGGATGGGTTGATGGTGATGACAAAGCGCCCGGCGCCAAGCAGTTCCTTAAGCGGCATGTCGGAGACCACGCCTTCCCATTTTGCGGTGGCGCGCAAAGTAAGTTCAGAGGTGCATTCCACCACCAATAGCCGCACCGGTCCGCTGCCTTGCATTTGCATGGTCATGGTGCCGGAAAATTTGAGCGTGGAGGCAAGCAACGCCGCTGCGGCCATGAGTTCCCCCAGCAGGGTGCACAATGCCAGCGGGTAATCATGCCGTTCCAGCACCGCGCGCCAAGTCGCCCCGAGATGCACGATTTCCCCTCTAACCGGCGCATGCTCAAAAACAAACCGTTGCAACGTGTCATGATATTTCATGGCAGAATTTATTAAGAAGTAAAATTATTGCGCAGCAGTCGGGCGTTGATACAGGTAGTAACGCTCATTGCGGTCTCCCGGGCGGCTGCCTTCCCAGATTTTTTCCCAGTCGACGCCGGCAGAAGGTTGACCCTGCGCCCTGCTCAGGATCAACAGCAGTTGGCAATCCACGGTGCCGCTGATATCCGAACGTTGAGTGATGATGCCCGCATAATATTCCAGCATCGCGCGCTGCGTATCGCCCAGATTGCGGCTGGAAATGCATTGATATTGCGCCGGCAGCGATTGCTGCAGGGAGGAAAACACCCAGCGGTAGTTTTTGCCAGTATCCAGCCATGGCAGCCAAAGTGTCATGGCCAGCATCCACACCATGGTCATGCCGCCCGCCCAGTTAATAATGGAGCGGCGGTTGGAGCGGCCGATACGGCTGATAAGCGCGAACCAACCTAAAGTGAATGCTACTGCCACTAAAAAATGGAACATATTGAACGGCAGGTTGTATCCCGGCAAATAATCATTAAGCCAAGCCGCAAGGCCGCTTGGGTAGCCGGTCATTAAGCTAAACCAGCCCAACCACAGTCCACCCGCCAGCAACCCGAATGTCATTATGCCGAACCAGTCGAGCGCGCTCGCTGCGCCGCGCCGCAAGGTTTCAAGTGCGGGAGTGGCGAGCAGCGCTAGGGGGAGCAGAAAAGGCAGCGCGTCCAGATCATGCGTGTCAGTGTCGAGGCTCAATAGGGCAAACAATGCTGCGAACAGGGTGAGCGGCAGCTGGATCTCGGGTTTGGCGAGGCCCTTGCGGCCGCCCTGCCACAGAGTCCACAACGCGAGCGGCAGCGCCGGCCAGGCATACCATGGTATGGTTTTCAAAAAGTATAGAGTCGAAGATTTTTTTCCGTCTGGAGCGAATACAAACAAACGCCCGAGGTCTTGCACCCAGAACCATTGCGCGAAGAGTTCAGGCGAGCGCTGGTACAGCGCAACAGGCCAGATGATGAGCCAGGGAGCTGCCGCGATGACGGCAAGCAGCAGGCATAAAGCATAATTGCGGTTGCGCCAGGGTTTAAACAGTGCGGGCAACAGCAGGCAGGTAAAGACTATCACCATAGGGGCGAGAGTGCCGCGGGACATGAAACCTATGCCGATCCCGGTTCCGGTAAGCAATCCGGCCAGCAGCGGGCGGTTCTGATTCAAGGCAAGGCCGTAAAGACATAGCGCAAAACCGGTAAGCAAGCCAAGATCGGAGATAAGCTGGTGTGAGCGCACTAGCAAGCCCACGCTGCCTATCAGAATCAAGACCGTCATGGTTCCATGTCCCCTGCCGTACAGGGCTTGTCCACACATCCCCATGAGAATAAGCGTGAGTGCCATGTAAAAACCGCTGGCAAGACGTGCTGCATCGTGTAATGGCAGCATTGAAGAAAAAACTTTGACAAACAACGCCGCGCTTAAGTAGAAAAGAGGCGGGTCATCCATAGAAGGCTCACCAGCCAGGGTCGGAACCACCCATTCGCCGGTGTTGATAATGTGATGCACCAGCCCGAAGCTCACCGCTTCATCCGGTTTCCAGGGTTCGTGGCCTATTAGTCCGGGAACAATCCAGGCAAGGCAAAACAAGCAGGTGGCGATAAGGTGCGAAAGCTTGATTGGGGGAGCCTGCGTTGAGCCAAAAATATTTTCTGAAAAATTCATTTCGGTCTGACTTTAAACCAGCTCTCGTTGATATAACTGTTCAAGGATGCGCAAAGGCGAGCGGCTTTCGTCTTGCATCGCGCTTACCGGCAGATGACAAGTTTGTTCCATAAGATACTGGCCGGAAAGCGCGGCATGCAGCACGCGATCACTGAACGTAATCCAGGTCGAGCCCGGAGGGAACGCAAAAGTGATTTTATCGGCGTTCTGCTGATAGTAGTCGTCCAGTTTTGCGCAATCGTGCATTTGCAGCATGATGTGGTCGTAGAAGCTGCGTTTTCCCTTGGTAATCCCGAGGTGTTCGAGCAGCCAGGCAGAGCCGGGCCATTGCGGCGCAATCCGCTGGTAATACCTCGGTGCGAAATTTTCAAAAGGTTCACCAATGTTCCATACCCGTGGCTGCCCATCGGGATTGATATTGGTAAATACGCGCAATATACGCTTGCCCCAGTTCGGACGCGAGGCAAATGCATCCACATGCAGGCGTGTATCGTCTTTGCGCATTGAAGTAAAGCGCTGCTCGACCGGCATCGGCCGGTAACTGGTGCGCGCTTGTTCCAGATGCGGAGCGTAATGAGGGAATAGAGATTCGATGAGCGCTCTTGCTTGGGTGGCAAAGCGTGAAATCATGACCGCAAGATCGTTACGGTCCTGGTCCTTGCAGCTTGTGCCTTGAATGCTTCCGTTACGCGGGTCGTAGCTCACGTTTTTGGCTTTGCCGTCGGAGCAGTCGGGGGAGAGGAAACGTCGTTCCGTTTCCTTGAGGGCAAAAGCGAGGTGCGGGAAATAAAGCACCTTGCCGCTTTCCAGCGACCGGATCATTCGCGCTGCGGTTTGCCGGTCCGGCACGCAACGCCAGTTGCCATAGTCGGATACGTCAATCACATCGTCGTGCGAGAGCATGGGACTCCTCAATGTTTGAGCCGGTGATTTAAACGAACGTGGTGCCAGCTTATTCCACTATCTTTAGCGCTTGGCCGCGCACCGGCTCGCCCGATGGATATTGTGCATTAAGCAGGCGCAAATAGCTTTCGGCGTTTTTCCCCAGCGGTGATTTTTTTGCAAGCTCCGCATACGTGAGGCCGTCTCTGGCGTTGATGATTTGGATTTTGAGCGGCTTGGCGAGCCTGCGCTCGTCGTCGGTGATAGCGTGAAAGCTTGAGGCCGTGGCGTTGAAGTTTTCCTGATAATGCTCGAAGGCGGATTTGGAAGCCGCGCTGACGACAATCAGGAAGGCGTGGTTATTGAAGTAAATGACCGTGATCCTGGCCGGCTTGCCCTGGCTGGAAAGCGTCGCCGTGGCGGCGGGGAAACCATTGAGGGTGAGCGACTGGATTTCCACGCCAAAGGTGAGCCGCAGAAGTTTGCGCAGGTAATCCGCAGGCGAGCCTTCGGGTTTGTTTCCGAGGCGCAATTCGATTCCGGCATCGTTGGTTGGACTTTGCGCCTGCACGCGGTCGGCAAGATTGTGAATGTGCCAGCCTTCGGGGAATTGCAACGCCAGCCCCAATTCGCTGTGGTAAAAGCGGCCGTTACGAATGATGCCCTGCTGCGGGCTGTCACCAAAAACCATGTTGTTGATATGTTGCAAAAAC
>DATDGC010000014.1:0-6284 GCA_036522275.1 Burkholderiales bacterium
TTCGGGGAATAACAACAAACCGGGGTCAATCAGCGCGCTGCCGCTCGGTCCTGATTGAGTTGGTTCTTTTCCATCAGTCGGTAAAGCGTCACTCTGGATATACTCAGCTCTCGGGCCGCCTGCGCAACGTTTTTGTGGTTGCGTTTAAGTGCTGCCTGAATCGCTTCCCTTTTAGCCTGTTCCACGACCTGCTCCAGCGTGAGTAAGGAGCCCCCATTCGCGCGACGCGCGGTGCGACGTTCAAGCTCCAGGTCTTTGGGTGCGATCAGGTGGTTTTCACACATCACGACGGCGCGGCGCACCCTATTGATGAGCTCGCGCACATTGCCCGGCCATGAATGTTGATTCATGCAGCGTAGAGCCTCCCGGGAAAAGCCTTTTGCCGTACCGCGTTTTTGACTTGCGAATCTTTTAAACAAAAAGCGCGCCAGTAGCTCCACATCTTCCCCGCGTTCACGCAGCGGCGGGACCGTCAGGTGCAGGACATTGAGCCGATAATATAAATCCTCCCGGAACCGTCCTTCTGCCACTGCTTTCTCGAGATCGTTGTGCGTCGCGGCGATCACCCTCACGTCCACCGGAATATGCTCAGTCCCGCCTACGCGGTTGATGGTTCCCTCCTGCAGGAAGCGTAGCAAGTTGGTTTGCATGTCAAGAGGCAAATCGCCGATTTCGTCAAGAAAGATGGTCCCTCCGACTGCCGTCTCGATGAGTCCAATGTGGCGCTTGTTTGCGCCCGTAAAAGCGCCTTTCTCATATCCGAATAGCTCCGACTGGATTAGAGTCGAAGGCAGCGATCCGCAGTTGATCACGACAAACGGTTCATTACCGCGGCGGGAACGCCAGTGAATGGCATTGGCGGCCAGCTCCTTACCCGTACCGCTATCACCGGCAATCAAAACCGCCACGTCGGTAGCTGCGATCTTGCGGATATCGCGATACAAGGCTTGCATCGCGGCGCTTGTGCCCACCATATCGTATTCAGTGGGACACACCTCAGCTTCTTTTTGCACCGAGTTCTTCACACAAGCCATGCCATAGGCGTGGCCGAGTGTCGTTGTCAGCCTTCCTGCATCAATTGGCAAGGTGTGAAAATCGAAGAAATAATCCCGGATCAGACGCGAAACAGGATCGCTCTCAATGGCATGCTTGGGAAGCACACCCACCCACTCAATGGAACCATTACCGTTAAGAAGCTCCGGAGTGTAAAAAGCGGGCATTGAATTCGAAACCGGATCGAACTCAACCAAACCGACACGGAAACGATGGGATTCAATCAAAGATTGTGCAATATTCGGATCCCTCGCAAAAACTGGATCCCAACCTGTTGAGCGCAGCGCTGGCACCAAATCGTCCTGGGCCTGCAATGCATTTAAACAAAGGATTTGCCGTACATCTGCTGATTCTTGCATGGTGTCCCCCTCCTCATTATTAACACCAATTAACGGTTCAGCTATGGGGACCGATTAAAAACAAAGGCGCATCGAAGTGATGTGTCGCGCATTAGTTAAATACTTATTATTCTTTTACATCAATTCTTGCGTATGTTCGTGTTTGCGATTACAGCAACGCATTTCACGCCGAAATTGAGAATTATGTTTCCTCATTCATTTCGGATTTGCTTATCAGTCTTCCAGCGACCGAAGGTGGGGGACTTAAAGGTATTTCAATCATTCTCCAGTATTTACATTTTTTATAGCCGACGTTGCCGTGGGCGCTGGAGGAATAAATGCATTGTAGCAATAATTTACAAATTAGTGTAAATATTTTGTAACATTATTGTTTAAGCCCATTTTATTAAGATTACGCTTTGATTTTGAAGGTTTAATTACAGCATATTTAAGCTATCGCCGAATGCATACCTCTCGGCGATTGCGGCACTAAATGCCTCCGGCATCACTGTCGCAAGGATCAATGACCTAGCTTAGATCATCTTCCTGAAGGCACAGAAACTCAGTACGCATTTCTTCGGCTAAGAACAACCCAAACCGTCTTGGCGATGATATGCAAGTCGAGACGTAGCGACCAGTTTCGCAGGTAGTCCAGGTCATAGTCGATGCGCCCACTCATCTTGTCCAATGTTTCCGTTTCGCCGCGATAGCCGTTGACCTGGGCCCAGCCGGTGATTCCCGGCTTGACCTTGTGTCTCAGCATGTACCCCTTGATCAACTTGCGGTACATTTCATTGTGCGCAACAGCGTGCGGCCGGGGCCCGACGATACTCATTCGGCCTTGCAGGACATTAAAGAACTGCGGGAATTCGTCGAGCGACATCCTTCGCAGAAACCGCCCCAGCGGCGTCATCCGCGTGTCCTCTTTCCGGGCTTGATCGATGGCGGCGCCGTCCTCCCACACGGTCATCGTGCGAAACTTGTAAACGATAATCTCCCTGCCATCAAGACCGTAGCGCCGCTGCTTGAAAATCACCGGTCCCGGGGAACTCAGCTTGATGGCGAGCGCAATGATCAGCAGCAGCGGTGAAACCAGCGCGAGGATCAGCAACGAAAGAACAATGTCGCTGGAACGTTTGATCAGTCCATTTAATCCGGTAAACGGCGTTTCGCAGACTGCAACGACCGGTAAACCGCTGACGGAGTCCATGCGGCCCTGGATCAAATCGGTGACAAATATGTCGGGCACAAAATAGATGGAGGCGGTGGTATCGTGCAGCTCATCAAGAAGCGTCAGGATGCGCGGCTGTGAAGCCATGGGCAGTGAGATGTAAATGAGATCGATTTGGTTGTGTTTGACGTAACCGGGCAGTCCTGAAATCTTGCCCAACAGAGGATGCTCGTCGCGTTGCTTGACGCGCTCGTCGTCGCGGTCGTCGAAGTAACCGACCACGCGGACGCGCGAATACGGATCGGCGCCCAGGCGCCGGGCGAGCTCGATGCCTTGCTCATTCACGCCGGCCACTACCACACGGCGTTGGCCCTGAAGCTCGATAATTTTCGGCGCAGCCAATCGCAGCGCGATATGCGCGACCAGCTGGCTCGAGGGCGCCACCCACAACCAAGTCACCAAAATATCGCGATCAAAGTACGCCAGGTAGCCGCTCACATAACCGAAAGCGAGCAATAGCACGGATAAGGTGAGCCAACCCAGTATAATGTGCCGGAGCGCGCTCCCGGGTGTTTGGCTCAGGTGCGCGGAACCCGGAAAGGTCAACGAAAAAACAATCAGGGACAGGATTACATGTTGTGGAGCGAGATACCCGTCGTACCAGAACGCTATGGGCCACAACGACAGTGACAATGCGAACGGGTCGATTGAGATCTCGAGCAGGTTGAGTAGTTGATCGCGCCCCATCGGAATGCGAATGGCTTTCCGAAATTGAACGCGAGAAACTTGTTGATGCATGGCCATGACAGTATCTGCGCACCTGCGATAAAATTTACATTTATACAATACCTAGCGCAATATAACCATGACATAAAGCACGAAAAGGACGCTGTTACCTGAAAAAACAGACTCTTTTGAAGTCCCCATTGAAACTGCTTACACTGGTATTATTAAGAAGAGGGGTATGGATGATACCGAATTGGAGCTATCACCTGAGACAGGATTCTTGCGAAAGCCGTCGCCAACATCGATGAAAATCTCGAGCTCATCGATGGAGCGCGCCGCGAAAACCAGACACCTTTCCCTGGCCCGTCATCGGTTGTTCCTGGCAGCGGCCTGCGTCCTCATCGCAGGAACCGTGGCGCGGCCCGCGGCCGCCGAGCAGGACCGCCCATTCATGCTGCAGGTAGGCAGCACTGGCGGCTGGAATTCAAACATTTTCCTGACCCCAAACAACACCCAATCGGTTTACTATGCCGCTCCTTATGTGGGCCTGATCTTTGACAAGGCCTATGCTCAGCAAGAATTTCAAGCCAACATCACCGAAACGTTTTACCGCTACAGCCAATCGTCTCTCGATGCCAGTGCGTTAGCCTATTCGGGCGCATGGCTGTGGCACATGACTCCGGGCTGGACTGGAACAATCAGCGGCGGGCGTACCGCGAGCGTAAATAACTTTAGTCAGTTCCAGAGCACCAACGGACAGAGTTTCGTTGTTACGACCTATAACAGCAATATTAATCTCGACGGAATAATATTTGGCGGATGGCATATCTTGGCGGGCGGCTCATTTCTAGAGTCGATAAACTCTCAACAGTTCCAGGCCTTGGGAAGCTACAGAGAGTATGGCATGGCAGATACCGGGATCAAATATGTGACAGGGTCCGGCAACTGGATCTCCGCCGTTAACCGGTGGGTCCAAGGCGATTATTTCGACCAACAACCCAATCCGACAACGCTTATAGACAACTTATACCAAGAGCATGAAAACGGACTAAAATCATCGTGGATCCTGGGTGGGAAATCTACCGTGTACACCCGGCTCAGTTGGCTTGAACGCCGCTACCAGAATTTTTCTCAGCGCAACTATTCCGGGCCGAGGGGTCAAATCAATTATTCCTGGGCATCGGCGGCGGACAAGCTGCGATTAAGCTTGGGCTATACGCGAGACATTGCCGCCTATTTGACTAACGAATCGAGCTATACATTAACCAATACCGTTTCTTTCATTCCAAGTTGGCAGGTAAGCCAGAAGATTGGGGTGCACATGGATTTTGAACACGCCAACTGGTCTTACCGCGGGCCGGTCTTCCCGCCCACGGGCCCGTTGCGCCAAGACACCGTGTTGAGCGCACTGCTGGGGGTCAATTGGACGCCATTCCATAACGTAGCCTTGGGTGCCGGCGTGCAGCGCAGCCATCGCTCCTCCAACATTGCTGCCGACGCGTACAACGACACTCTCGTAACTATCAACGCCTCGTTAAAGTTCTGACTCGCGCTAAAAATCATGCATCCGCCTGGGTAGTGGGTTAGTTAGAAACCGTTCGTGGTGTGCCCTTCGACAAAGCCTCCGTTCGGCCTGAGCCTAGCGCAGCGTGGTCGAAGGCTTTCTCGAACGGAGGCTTTGCTCAGGACAGGCCTGTCGAACGCTCTACTGAGCGTAGTCGAAGGACATGAACGGCCGTTCCCCTTCGACAAGCTCAGGGCGAACGGCCTATCTTGATCTAGCTGACCCACTACCTACACCTGAGGAGGCTTTGTGGATAAGGCCACATGGTTTAAGCTATTATGTTGTCTGTTAAAACACGGTGATCCCTTTGAAAATTTATAATCACTTTTTTCTCGTGCTGCTGCTTGCGCTTACCTTCGTCGGCGGGTGCAGCAAAAAGGACCAGCAGGACAAAGCAGCCACACAGGTCGCGGCCAAGGTGAATGCCGACGAGATTACCGTGCACCAGGTCAACTATGTCCTCGCGCGGGCCAGAAATATTCCGCCCGATTCCGTGGAAAAGGCCAAGCGCGAGATTCTCGACAAGCTTATCGACCAGGACCTCGCCAAACAGCAGGCGATCAAGCAGAAGCTCGACCGCTCGCCTGGCGTCATGCAGGCGATCGAAGCCACGAAGAGCGAAATCCTCGCCCGCGCTTATTTCGAGCAAATCGCCGCAGCCCAGCCCAAGCCGGCGGCTGAGGAAATCAAAAAATACTACAAGGAGCACCCGGAACTGTTTGCCCAGCGGCGCATCTTTACTCTTGAAGAGATTGTGGTCCTGCCGAAAGAAGGCCTCGCCGCAGGGCTGCGGGAGCAGGCAGCAAAGGCCCGCTCCATGCAGGACGTCACGATTTGGCTGAAAGCGCAGGACGCCAAGTTCGCTGAAACCAAAGGGGTGCGCGCTGCAGAAAACATTCCGCTGGAATTGCTGCCCAAACTGCAGGCGATGAAAGACGGTGAAATCCGGCTCATCGAAGCCGAAGGGCCGCTGCAAGTATTCCGCGTAGTAGCCACGAAGGCGGAGCCGGTGGACGAAGCAAAGGCCACGCCGCGCATAGAGCGGTTCCTTCACAACCAGCGCTCAAGCGAAGCCATTGCCAAGGAAATGAAACGAATCAAGGAAACCGCCAACATTAAATACGTCGGCGAGTTTGGCAAAGAAGCCGCAGCAGCCGAAACCAAGCCCGCTGTCAAAGCTGAAACACCTGCGCCGGCGCAACCGACCTCGCCGAACTTCGAAGATGGCATTCGCGGGCTCAAGTAAGCACCCCATTCCCTGATATTGCGGAAACAAAACGAATGAATCTTCAGCGATTGTTCTCTACTCTGCTCTTTATCCTTGCTGCAGCATTTGCCTTTTGCGCCAGCGCGCAAGATAGGCAGGCTGAATACCGGCTTGGCGCCGGAGACACTATCAAGATTTCCGTGTTCCAGAATCCCGATCTCACCG
>DATDGC010000015.1:0-8941 GCA_036522275.1 Burkholderiales bacterium
CCGACCTCGACGAATGCCACGGGCGCGTGAGCACGATTCTGTGGGACGGCAAGGAAATGAGCATGTATCACTACGTACTGACGCGCGAGTACCCGTACACGGTCGGCTGCTTCCGCGGCACGCCCTTGCGCGTGGCGGGGCATGCCGGTGGCGGCTCACCTCCCGGCAACGGCCAGGGCCGGATGCGGCAACCACCTGCCGAAGCGATTACGGCCTGCGCCGGACTATCATCTGGTTCGCAGTGCCGGTTCATATCCCCCCGCGGCGACGAAATTTCCGGAACGTGCCGCTCGCCTGCCGGTGGGCTGGCGTGTGTGCCGGAACGGCCGTAAGAGATTTCGTCAGAATTGTCGGTGGCAGCTGAAGCAATCTAGAACGTACGTGCATTGCAGTAGGTGGCAACCGGCCAAAACCGGACACTGGCGAGAAGTCATATCCATCGGGTAGCCTGAGGGGTTCGAGCCCCGCTCGGCTCCCCGATCAGGACGGGCCCAGTTGCTACCGCGCTGTCAACGGCTCGCTTTCAGAAAGCGTTAACCTTATCACCGCCCGGGCTGGAGGCGAAAGGTACAGCCTTCGTCGGGGGGTGGCTGTTACTCCCTGGAAGCATGAACAGCACTTTGCTTTCTTTTTACAACTGACTTTAGAAGAAAGGACTGCCAATGAGGAATATCGTCGCCAGCACGTTGTTTGGAAGCCTGCTCGCTTTCTCGAGCCTATATGCGCACGCCGAGACCTATCAGCAGGAACGGCAACACCATCCTAGGATCGCGCGGGCAATCAATGAACTGAAGGAGGCAATCAAGTACATGGAAGCGGCACCGCACGACTTCGGCGGGCACAAGGCGGCCGCAATCGCGTCGAGCAAGCAGGCCATCACCGACTTGCAGGAAGCCTTGAAATACCGGGAAGCGAAAGACACCAAGAAAGGTAAGTAATTCTTCTGCGTCACCGTTTTCGGGAGCGGACGGCCGTCAAGGTCTTCTGCTCCCGATAGCTGGCGTTGAGTGCCGGCTTCCCAACCACGCGCTTTGGCAACAATCATTGTCTGCCGTCACGCCGGTCCTCAGTCAAATTCCCGATGCTTTTTCCCTTCCAACCGCTTTTTCTATCGTTCTTTGACAGCGCGGTTGCCGTGCTGTTTCTCCTTTAAAAGTTCATTGCGCATTTGCTTCTGGTGCGGCGCTTTTTCGCCCATCGATTTTTTTCGCTGTTCGGCGCGTTTTTGCTGAACGAACTTGTGGCGATCCAAGCGGCGTTGCTCAATTTGTTGCTTCAGGACCTCGCGCCTCTCCATGATGCGCTGCTCGTTGTGGGTGGCGCGGAAAAAGTCCGGAATATGTCCCAACAATCTTGGCGCGGCACGCCCGTGATAGGGCACAAAGCCCGCCTGGTTGGGTTTGACGAAAATCTTGCCTTGCTTGTTCTGGATGAAACTTTCGCCTTCGTTCACCTTGTCGTACAAGCCCGGCTCGCCTTCCGGCCGGACGGCATGTTCCGGAATGTAGAGTGGTTCATGGTCGGTGCCGCGAATGCCGATGGTCGCGGTGGGCGTCTTGATTTGGTAGTTCTTGCGCGAGTATTTGCCGATCCAGCCAGTAATCGAGCGGAAAGTGCCCTTAAACAGCGACAGGATGCTTTTGTCGTTGGCATCGCCCTCGGCGCGGTAGGCTTCGATTTTTATCCTGGTATTGGGGCGCACAGCGGTGAAGCCGCCATCCTCCATCCCGACCTGCAGTTCGCCTTCGGCGCCGGTGGCGATGGTATCGCCTTCCTCAAGTGAATCGCCGACAATAGGCACCAGAGCCGCATTGCCGCCGCGGGTGATTGTGACGTCGCCTTCAACGAGCTCGATTACGCCGGCTGTGGTTGCGGCATGAGCGGGATTAAAGTGAAACAGGGCGAGCCAAACCACAGCGCGCCAGATTGAGGATTTATTCATTCTTCTGAGTGGCATCTAAAGAACATTGGGCGATATACTGCTGTGATTGGCCCGAATTTGCAAACTGAGCTTAGTCATCTACTACTGGCCGCGGCGAACCAACACTAGATCATGCGTCGCCGCTTCACGCAGTGGGGTAAACTTATTTGCCTGCAGCCAGCGATCTAAATGGGAATTGCCCTTCATCAGCGACGGTCTCGCCCACGTGCTGGCTTTTTCTATTCATATCGGTGTTAAGTTGACAGAACCCCGAGTAGGGCTCGAACCAAGAACCCGGATTAACAGTCAGCGGGAATGACCGCTTCGGGTCGATAGCGGGCGTTAAGTGGCCTTCTGAGTTTTTACCTGCTCGTCTTCGCGAAAAGCGGGAGGTACTTACCGTAGCCCTCCGCTTCCAGCCGACTAACTGGGATGAAGCGCAGGGACGCTGAATTAATGCAGTAACGCTTGCCGGTCGGCGCGGGGCCGTCGTCGAAGATGTGCCCGAGGTGCGAGTTGCCGTTCTTGGAACGGACTTCGGTGCGGACCATGAACAATTTGGTGTCGGTCTTCGTCACGACATTCGACGTCTCCAGCGGCTTAGTAAAGCTCGGCCAGCCGGTTCGGGAGTCGTACTTGTCGGTCGAGCTGAACAGCGGTTCGCCCGACACGACGTCGACATAGATTCCCTGCTCATGATTGTTCCAGTATTCGTTGTGAAACGGCGGCTCCGTTCCTTCGTGCTGCGTGACCTCGTACTGGATCGGGGTCAGTTTCTTCTTCAGCACGTCATCGGAAGGCTTGGCGATCTGAGTTTGAGCCTGGGCTTGCATCCTCATTGAACCTCCCTTATTGTTGCGCACCGCAAGAACTGCCACCATGACGGCAACCAACACGATCGTCAAAATGAAGCGATTCCTGATCCTCATAGGAACCGCTCCGGGGACTGCAATGTTTGGTTTTTAGTCATATATCACTACCCAAAATAGATTTCGCCGATTGCTTTGTCGAAACTCATGGTTATTTCCTTACATTTTGATGTTAATGGCTCTCCCGGTCGCGAGGGCTCGCGCCTACTGACTGATTGTTACTTTGAAAAGTTTACCAGCTCAGAGTTCACTTTGTCCGCGTGCGACCAGATTAGGCAGTGTCCGGTTTTGGTCGATAGTTGGCGCTGAGTGCCGGCTCCCCGTTCAGGGCTCGAACCTGGCGCCTGCGGAAAATTTGAAGCAGTGCTTTCCGTCGCGTGGGGATTCTGGATTGACCGGCATCGCGATTCAATTTGACTCTCGCCCCTTATGATTCTATGTTATCCCAACAAATCGGCTTTATTATCCCAACACGATGACGTTATCCGGCAGTGGTGCTGGATAATAAGAAGTTGGACCACGCACGGTGAGCGCATCTGACGGAATCCGATTTTTCTCTACGTTCGCGAAAGGAAAGCTGTGTCCGCACAAAGCAAGCCTCTTGGCATCGTTCTGATCGCACTTTATTCTGGCCTTTTCGGTCTGGTCAGTTTCCCAATTGGTTGTACCGCTATTCTTGTCAGTGGCGCGCCTGGCACCGGGGCGCTATTTTCCATTTTTAGCTTTCTTATTACTGCTGTCGGTATATTGCTTCTTGCTTCCGCGTACGGGCTTTGGACTTTGCAGTCCTGGGGACGGAATTTCAGTTGGTGGCTTTATGTCATCTCCATTCCTCTGGGTGCAATGTCCATATTTGTGCTCCCTCCGGGGCAACACATGTCCGAGGGCAACACAATTTTACAACTCCTTGGTATCGCCGTAGACCTCGTAATCATTTGGTATCTTGCCGAGCCTGAAGTTGCTGCCCTTTTCGGGCCAGAGGGCTCAGCCGATGGCGATGCGGAGTATTCAAGACGTGAGCCCAAATAGCGCACTTGGGCATATCGAATATTCGCGTGAGGATTCTGGATTGACCGGCATCGGGAATCAAATCGACTCTGAGCCCGTATGACCTTGGTGCACACGCTCAATCCGCGATTGAGCCGACCTTTCCCCGCATCTTCTTGACTTGTCCTCGCCGGATCTTGCTTTCCAGGCGCCTTCTCCGGGAGCTGCGGGTCGGACGGGTGGGTTTGCGTTTTCGCGGGGTCACGGCCACACTCGCGACCAGATCTTGCAGCCGCTTCAGCGCGTCTTCCCTGTTCTTTTCCAGGCTGCGGTGCTGCTGGGCCTTGATGACGAGCACTCCTTCCCTGGAAATGCGCGAATCCCTCAGGCTCAGGAGCCGTGCCTTGCAGGGGCCGGGAAGCGATGAGGCGCGGATGTCGAAGCGCAGGTGCACCGCCGAGGAGACCTTGTTGACGTTCTGGCCTCCCGCTCCCTGCGCGCGAATCGCGCTGATCTCGACGTCGCTGTCGGAGATTGTGATCGTGGGGAAGATCTTCGGCATGGCTCTCATTCTGGTTCTGGTGCAAAATTGATACGGGTCCACCATCCGTTGTGTTCTAGCGACCCTTTCGGCCAAAACCGGCCATTCGCTACGGGACTCACTACACAAAACAAAAGTGCCATAATGATAATACGTATAACAAATGGTTGTTATCTTGCGCGGCTATATTATCCCAACGCGTCTTTGTTATCCGAACAGGCGAGAAGAATTATCCCAACACGGCATAGTGAGCGTTAGGCGCACTCGAAGGGGGGTAGTGGAATGAAGTGTTCCGCGTGTGGTGGAGACCTGGATCAGGGTTTCATGTACGTGCGGGGTATCGGCGGCGCGCTATTCTGGTCCCGCAACAAGGACACCAGCTTCTGGTCTCGTCAGGAATTAGAGCAAGTGGATTTGGCAGCGGTGAGTATGACCGGCGTTGGCGCTCAGGCTGTCCTCGAGGCATGGAGGTGTAGCAGTTGCAAGATGCTGACTTTTCGCTCAGTCCGGTGAGCAGTTATTGCGCATCGGCATGTTCTGAGAATTTCAATAGTCCTGACCGGCCGGTCTGATGAATAACTGTTGGGCGTAGCGATGAGGGAGCGCTTGCGGTGATCCGCAAATTTCTCGTTGTACCACCTTGGAGTCTTGTCATACCGGTCGCGGCTTGCGTCGTGCTCGTAGCGGTTTGGGCGCAGCCACTTGGCTGGATTCTTCTTCCTTTGGTCTTCGCTGCGCTCATAGCGGCGGTGCTTGTCGGTGTGCATCACGCCGAAGTTGTCGCGCTTCGGGTCGGAGAGCCCTTCGGCACGCTGATTCTCGCCATGGCCGTCACCGTCATCGAGCTGGCGTTGATCGGCTCAATAATGCTGTCTGGCAGTCCGGTAGCCAGCACCCTCGCCCGCGATACGTTGTTCGCTACCGTGATGATTGTGTGCAATGGCGTGGTGGGCCTGTGCCTACTGATGGGTGCTATACGGCACCACGTACTCGCGTTTCGAGTCGAGGGAGCCGGCCACGCCCTGTCAGTGCTCGTACCCCTCACGACACTGACGCTGGTACTGCCGACATTTACAACCACGACGACCGGACCGACGTACTCGTCGGCACAGCTCGCATTCGTCGGTGTTTCGTCGTTGGTCCTATACGGCGTATTCGTGTTTGTGCAGACCGTGCGCCATCGGGATTACTTCCTTCCAGTCGGGATCGAGGCCGAGGACCAGCACGCTGCGCTACCCTCGGTTCCGCTTGCGTTGACGAGTCTAGGCTTGCTGCTCGTCTCTCTTGTCGCCGTTGTCGGTCTTGCCAAGAAGCTTGCGCCAAGCATCGAAGCCGGGGTCCGGGCAGTAAGCGCACCGGCCGCGGTCGTCGGCATCGTCATTGCACTGTTGGTCCTTCTGCCCGAAACGTGGGCTGCTCTCCGGGCCGCTACCCGCAATCGAATGCAGACAAGTCTCAACCTCGCGCTCGGTTCGGCGCTCGCCACAATTGGCCTGACCATCCCGGCGGTAGCTGCTCTATCAGTCATGCTCGCGCTGCCGTTGGAGCTCGGCCTGCCTCCGACGGAGGCAGTGCTACTGGCGCTGACGCTGTTGGTATCCACAATTACCCTGGCCAGTGGTCGCTCGACCGTTCTGCACGGAGCGGTGCACCTGATATTGTTCGGCGCGTTTCTCTTTCTTGCTGTTGTGCCCTGACGGCTTGAACGCTGCTTAAGCCAATTCCTCCTAATGTACAGCGCCCGTATACCGCCCAACCTGCCGTTACAGCGGACGCGCTCCTGAACGCGAACGTTGAACGTCTGCTTTCAGAAACGGGCGATGACCGCTTTGTGTCGGGAAGCGACTCTTGACAAACGATCAGTTACCGGCCAAAACCGGACATTGGCGAGAGGTCGTAATCAATCGGTAGCCTGAGCGATTTGAGCCCCACTCGGCTCCCCGAGCAAGGCAAAACCCGGCACTAAAACAAGATTCAACGTGGACAGTTTTTGTCTGCCTCCTGTGCCGAGGTTTTGAAGGGATAGTAACTCCAAGACGATTCAAGAAATTTCATATACGCCAAGCCGCCTCCTACGAAGCTTCGTTTAGGCCGGCGCAGATCCCAAGGGTCACCGCCAAGAGGATACGTTCCTGCCCATTCGGTGACTCGATAACGCGAATCGAGCTTGAATCTGGCGCGGACTGTCCAAAAATACTCGGCGCAGGGCTCCAAAGGCTGTTCCAACTGGTGATAAGGCGCGGCTAATCCTTTACGCAGATAAATCTGTTCGCCTGGTACCAAGACTAGTTCCGCTGGCAAAGCATGATAAACCTTCAACTCGTAAGTCACGTCAGTAACCTGCTTTTGCGCTTCACTTGTTTGCAGATCATCAGGCCATGGAAACGGTTCCCATTGCAGCGTGGGTTGCAGCTCTTTTATCTTGACGAATTCAACATTGCCCCAACTTCTGTTCGGTTTACTTGCAAATAGTGCTTCACATTTAAAACAGTGTCGCACCTCGGGATATTCCGCTCGCAGAACATAGAGAGGAAAATTTGAGCCCGCTTGCTTTTCTATGGATTCCCTCTGGATCACAAGCTGTTGAGTGCCCTCGGACTGGACTTCAGGCTTGGGTCGCGATGGGTAATAGAGCAAAAACATTTCGTCTACTACTTCCTCAGCAATTTGCTGATAGCCTCGCTCAAGCGCGGCATTAAATCGCTGCAAGTTATTGTCCGCCCACTCGGAAAGTTTGTGTGCCTTGCTTCTGAATGCGTAATCTAGAACAGTGAGTGCCTGGCCGTCCTTGACTCTAACTAAACGGGCGCGAGCTCTTATAACCAGGCTAAGAGGCGGGTCGGGCTCTAAAAATCCGCCACCTTCAGTGCCCACGCTTAAGACGCTAACCTCAAGAATCTTATCTACCTTCTGGCTGGCCAGAGCTTGATAATTAAATTGTTCATCAGGTGAGGTGGGGCCAGTTTCTGCAAACGCAACAACTGTAATTGCAACTTCTTCCCTTGCGTATTTCACCACATGCTCACGCATCGACTCTTGAAACTTAAGCTCTGCGAAGACTGCTTGTGCTTTGGCTTTTGTGTCCTCAACTTTTTCCGCGGGCTCCGCTTCCAGTGCACCTGACACCCCACCTACTATCGCGCCCACCGTGGCCCCTGCCGCCATAAGTAAAAGTTGCAACAAAGCAACGACACCGCATATAGATCCTCCTGAGCAGCTACCACCTCCAGAAAAGAGATTTGCGCCAGTCAAAGCGCCTTTTCCGGCCCCTTTCAAAGCACCCGTCCCCTTTCCCGAGGTTATGTCCTCAAGCCCGATTACGGGATCAAAGCGCGCTGTCGCCACCCCGACGGTTCCAATTTCAGCGATTTCTTGCTCCGGCACAACCGAAGACGAAGGTCTTAAAGCGGTGGAAACACAGCCAGACTGAAAGACTAGCGAAACGATGCACAGCCAGGCAATGATGTAATTGCGTTTTCCATATCTCATGTTCGCCTCCCGCAGAGCGTGCCGTGTTCCACTCATAATCTCTAGCCGACCTGAATGAATATTGAGTGGTTCGCAGCAGTCCTACGAGCTTAATGATAGCCCACGCTTTCTTGCTTAGCCACCTAATGAACGGAAGCTTTGCTAAGCTTGTTCAAACCGGTTCGCAAATTAAAATGGGCAGCGACAAGGACCCTTATTTTCCAATTGGTTTTCCGACCGGGCTCGAACGAAGGGAAGAGATTAACCGTCAGCCCGAATGTCTACTTTGGGTCGATAAGCGACTCTTGACAAACGATCAGTTACCGGCCAAAACCGGACATTGGCCGATGTTACCGGCAATCCGCCCCTAGCAAGTCATATCCCCATGTTGCTCACGCTAGCGCAACCAGCGGAAACACAGTAGAGTATCAACGCACCTGGTACAAAAAATCGGTCAGTTCAGGGCGTGCTCGGAGCGCAACGTTCATTCAGCACAAAAGGATTGCAAAAAGGAGGCAAGATCATGTGCGACAAACTTGAATATCTTCGGGACTGGGGCGGTTCAGGGCGTCGAAATTTTCTCAAGGCGACGGGCGCCGCGACCGCGCTCGGGCTTATCGGTGGCGGTCTCTTTATGGAGCCGGCCCGCGCCGATGCACTGACCAAGGAAAAGCGCGACAAGATGACGCCGGAACAGATCATCGAGCTGATGAAGAAAGGGAACGAGCGCTTCCGGAAAGGAGAGAGGAAAGACCGCAATTACCTAAGGGAACAGAGGGCGAGCGCCAAGGGTCAGCATCCCGCGGCGGTTCTCCTCACCTGTATTGACTCACGCGCGCCGGCCGAAGTGATCATGGACCTCGGCATTGGTGATATCTTCAATTGCCGGGTAGCCGGCAACGTCGAAAACGAAGACATTCTGGGCAGCATGGAGTTCGCCTGCAAACTGGCCGGTGCAAAGGTTGTGCTGGTGATGGGGCACACTAAATGCGGTGCGGTGAAAGGTGCTATCGCCAACGCGGAGTTGGGCAATCTCACCGGACTGCTGGCCAAGATCAAACCCGCGGTGCAGGCAACGACGTACACAGGTGAGCGCTCGGCGACAAACTACCATTTTGTGGATGCCGTGGCACGCAAGAACGTCGAGATAACGAT
>DATDGC010000016.1:0-12874 GCA_036522275.1 Burkholderiales bacterium
AGAAGGTGGCCGCGGGCGCAGGCTACGGCGGCGGCATGGGAGGGATGTACTGAGGCCCGCCAAGCTCCTTCGACCAAATCGATGCGTCTTGCAGCGAGTTCGCACGCGGCTCCGCTGCACACCCCAGGGGCCATCTGCTAAGCTAGGCGAAAGCCAGCCTCGAATTAGCAGGGATGGCCCTTTCGTTTTTGGAGAAAGATCACGGTTTCGCAACAATATCGTCCCGCAATTCCGACCCTCTAGAATGAAGAAGAATCAACCAGCGACCATTATCCTTCCCGAACCGGAAGAGCCGATTCGCGCTGAACTCTTCAGCTTGGAACGGCTCGAACAGCACGCCGAGAGCCTTGCGGCGGCGCAGATAGTAACGAACGAAGCGAGCCGGGGCCGCCCGCTTATCCCGAGGGTCGTGGACAACGGCCGCGTGCTGCTGGATTCCTATCGGGCGATCGCCCATGCAATTCAGGAGGAGCATGCGATCACGCCCGCGGCCGAATGGCTGGTCGATAACTTCCACATCGTCGATGAACAGCTCCGCGAAATCCAGGACGATTTGCCTGTTGGCTACTACCGCAAACTGCCCAAGCTCGCCTCGGGTCACTTGGCGGGTTATCCGCGCGTGTTCGGAGTGGCGTGGGCGTTTGTGGCGCATACCGATAGCCGATTCGACCCGGAAGCGCTGCGGCGCTTTGTGGCAGCCTATCAGCGGGTGCAACCGCTCACGATTGGTGAGCTCTGGGCGGTGGCCATCACACTTCGCGTTGTGCTGGTAGAAAATCTGCGCAGGATGGCGGAGCGGATCGTTCGTAGCCGGGCCGCCCGCCAGGAAGCTGACACGCTGGCCGATAGCTTGCTCGGTTCGGGCGAACAATCTGCGATCCTTCCGGTCCTCCAACGGTTTGAGAAGGCCCCTTTGGAGAGAGCGTTCGCCGTGCAGCTTGTCCAGCGCTTGCGGGATCTGGATCCAAAGGTTCGCCCCGTACTGCTTTGGCTCGACCAGCGACTAGCCGCTGCGGGAACGAGCGCCGATGACATTGTCCGCGCCGAGCACCAGCAACATGGGGCCATGAGCGTGTCCGTGCGCAACATCATAACCAGCATGCACTCGATTTCTGCATTTGACTGGCAGGAATTCTTTGAGAGCGTCAGCCTCGTTGACGAAATTCTCCGCAACGACACTCACTTCGTTTATATGGATTTTGCCACGCGAGACAACTACCGGCACGCGATCGAAGATCTCTCGCGCGGATCGAGCCACTCGGAAATGGAAGTTGCAAAACGTGTCGTGCGGCGTGTCAAGCAGGCGATCCCGGATCCGTGCGAAGGTCCCCACAATGGCAAAAAACCGGACCAGGACCGCCGAACGGAGCCTGGCTACTATCTTATCTCGCGAGGACGCCCTACCTTTGAGCGGGAGCTCGGTTTTCACGTCTCCTGGAAGCGTTGGCTGCTGCGTTCATATATTCGAGCCGCGGTACCGGGCTATCTGGGAACCATTGCTATCGTGACGACAATGATCCTGGCGTTACCGCTGCTGCTTGCCCGCGGAGGAGGCATGACGGTAAAGGGCCTCTTGCTCCTGGGTTTGCTCGCAGCAGTGCCTGCCTCGGATCTAGCGATTGCACTGATCAACCGCGCGGTGGTGGGTTTGCTCGGGCCGCGAAGGCTGCCGCGTATGGAGTTACGCAACGGCATCCCAGAGGACTTGCGAACGATTGTCGTCATGCCCACGCTGCTTACCACCGCGGGGGAAGTTACAGAGCATATCGAACGGCTGGAAGTGCACTATCTGTCAAATCCTGATGGAGACCTGCGCTTCGCGCTGCTCTCGGATTGCTTGGACGCGCCGTGCGAAACCCTGCCGGGTGACGATGATCTGCTCGCCGTTGCAGTTGACGGAGTCGCGCGCCTGAACAAACGCTATGGACCTGCCCCCGGCAACTGCGAGCGCTTCTTCATCTTCCATCGCAAGCGTGTTTGGAACGAGTGCGAAGGCATATGGATGGGATGGGAGCGCAAACGAGGGAAGCTGCACGAGCTAAACCAGCTTCTGCGCGGTTCGACGAGCACAACGTTTATTCCCGTCGGAGGGCACCCCCTCGTACAGCTTACCGGTGTTCGCTACGTTATCACGCTCGACGCAGATACGCGCCTGCCGCGAGGCGCTGCCTCCCGGCTGGTCGGCACGATGGCGCACCCTCTCAATCGGCCGCGGTTGAGCGCTCGCGACGGCCGTGTGGTGGAAGGATATGCACTCGTGCAACCGCGAATCACCCCTTCCTTGCCTATTGATCGTGAAGGCTCACTCTCCCAAAACATATTCTCCGGCCCGGGCGGCATCGATCCATATTCTTCAGCCGTTTCGGACGTTTACCAGGATCTGTTCGGAGAAGGCTCTTACACCGGTAAGGGCATATACGACATCGATGCGTTCGAAGCGTCTTTAACGGGCAAGGTGCCAGAGAACGCACTCTTGAGCCATGATCTCTTTGAAGGCATTTTCGCCCGCGTCGCCCTGGCCACTGACATTGAGCTGTTTGAAGAATTCCCCTCGCGTTATGAGGACGTCGCTGCACGCCAACATCGTTGGGCGCGCGGAGACTGGCAACTCCTGCCCTGGCTTTTCGGGCGCGCCCACCCGGTACCGGGGAAACAGAATCCCGTCATGATTCCGACGATCGGCCGCTGGAAGATGCTCGACAATCTGCGTCGCACCTTGTCAGCACCCGCCGCCTTCCTTACGTTGATTGTCAGCTGGCTGTTGCCACCGGCGTCTCCGTGGGTGTGGACGCGATTCATTCTCGCAACTATTGCGATTCCTGCTCTACTGCCGTTTCTCGTCGGGCTGAATCCGCGTCGGAAAGGTATTTCCAAGCGAAGCTATCTTCGCGCCGTGCTCAGTGACCTGGCACTCGGCGCGTCCCAGTTCGGCTTGACGTTGACGTTCCTGGCATATCAGACGTGGCTTATGTCCGACGCGATTCTGCGGACCCTCGCCCGTCTGTTTATCACGCACAGGAATTTGCTTGAATGGGTGACGGCAGCACAGTCCAAATTCTTGGCCGATTCCAAATTATCCGCCATCTATAGACGTATGGCGGGCGGTGTTTTCTTCGTCGTTGTGGCGGTCGTGGCCTTGGCTTTGGGACGACACCACGCTTGGGTTGTTGCGGGTCCTTTCATCCTTCTCTGGGCTGCCGCCCCTGCCGTGGCACGCTGGATTAGCTTGCCGCCGCAGTTTCACGGAGCAAGTCTGTTGTCGCCGGCCGACGTACGCGCTCTCCGTTTGATTTCGCGCCGCACTTGGCGCTTCTTCGAAACTTTTGTCTCTCCTGCGGACCACTCGCTACCTCCCGATAATTTTCAGGAAACGCCTAAACCCGTTGCCGCTCACCGAACCTCGCCTACGAACATCGGGCTCTATCTTCTTTCGACGGTCGCCGCCCGGGACTTCGGATGGCTAGGCACGCTTAAAACCGTTGAGCGGCTGGAAGCCACGCTAGCGACGATGGGCCGGATGGAATTGTTCCGCGGGCACTTCTACAACTGGTATGACACGCGCGATCTTCATCCGCTTGAGCCCAGGTACGTTTCCTCCGTGGACAGCGGAAATCTCGCCGGGCATTTGCTTGCTCTCGGGAACAGCTGCCGGGAGCTGATTGAGAATTCGTCCCTCGGACCTGAGCTTCTCGCCGGAATCGAAGATCCAATCCGGTTGTTGCGCGAAGCGGTTGCCGGAATAGCCGACACGCCGCGCACACACATCGTTACTCGGAAACAGCTCAGCAATGCCATCGACACTATGGTGGCGTTGCTTGACTCGGTCCCTGTCGATGCCGTTGATTGGGCGACTCGCTTTATGGAGTGGAGGGCCCACGCCCATACCGTGGCTGACATTGCTCAAGCTCTAGTGCAAGAACTTGGAGACTCTCCCGAATCTGAATTGAGCATCTGGTCTGCCGCGCTCAGGGTTTCCGTCGAGAGCCACGCGCTTGATGCAGAAATCCTTATTCCGTGGGCGCGCTTGGATTCAAAACAGATCGCCGGCATAGCCAAACTTCGCCGAGACCAGGCACCCGAGTGGATGGTGATTGAACCGTTCCTCAACTCCGTTCCCAAGCTCGCGGATGCCCCCGATCGACTCGACGCTGCTCTAAGTGAACTCTCCGCGTTACGTGGCCGCCTGCTGAATAGTGTTCCGGGAGACAGAGACACGATCACACGGATCGATGCACTCGCCGAAGCGCTTAGGCTTTCGGCCGCGGATGCCGTTGCGCTCATTCGCCGTCTTTCAGCCATTGCCCAGACGGCAGAGCGCATGTTTCAAGCGATGGGGTTCGGCTTTCTGTTCGACGATACGCGCAAGCTTTTCTCGATCGGTTATCGCGTCACGGACGGAAGCCTGGATCCCAATTGCTATGACTTGCTTGCTTCAGAGGCGCGCCTCGCGAGCTTCATCGCCATCGCGAAAGGTGAGGTCCCACCGTCACACTGGTTTCGCTTGGGCCGCGCGCTCACACCCGTGAGTCGGGGCTCCGCGCTTATCTCCTGGTCGGGCTCGATGTTTGAATACCTGATGCCTGCGCTTGTGATGCGTTCCCCTGCGAGAAGCCTGCTGAGCCAGACGTACGAACTGGTTGTGCGTCGTCAAATTGAATACGGTGCGGAGCGAGACGTGCCTTGGGGAGTGTCCGAGTCGGCGTACAATGCGCGCGACCTCGACCTCACCTATCAATACTCCAGCTTTGGCATACCCGGACTGGGGCTCAAGCGGGGCCTCAGCGAGGATGTTGTCATCGCACCGTATGCCACTGCGCTTGCAGCCATGATTGACCCAGTCGCGGCTATGGAAAATTTTGTGCGGCTCGAAGAAGCAGGCGGAAGGGGTGCGTACGGCTTCTACGAGGCCATTGATTACACAAGCAAGCGTGTGCCTGAAGGAGAAAATGCCGCTGTCGTCTGCGCCTACCTGGCGCACCATCAGGGAATGTCATTAGTGGCGCTCGCCAACGTGTTGAACGATGGCGCGATGCGCAGCCATTTTCACGCCGAGCCCATGGTGCAGGCTACCGAACTGCTGTTGCAGGAGCGCACACCGCGCAACGTGCTGGTTGCCCGGCCTCGCGCTGAAGAAGTATCTGCCGCTGCGCAAGTCCGTGAACTCTTGCCACCGGTGCTGCGGCGATTCACGACCCCGCATAGTCCCACCCCTCGGACGCACCTGCTTTCCAACGGTAGGTACGCTGTGATGCTGACCGCAGCGGGCTCAGGCTATAGCCGCTGGCGGGATATTGCCGTAACGCGCTGGAGGGAGGATGCCACACGCGATTGCTGGGGCAGTTATATCTTTCTACGCGATGCGCAGACAGGCGAAGTCTGGTCAGCAGGTTATCAGCCAAGCGGCATCGAACCGGATGCTTACGAAGTTTCCTTCTATGAAGACCGCGCCGAATTCATAAGGCGCGACCGCGCACTGACCACCACTCTTGAGGTCGTCGTGTCGCCTGAGGATGATGCAGAGGTGCGGCGGGTTTCTATCACAAATCTAGGCACCCGCACGCGCAAGATTCAGGTTACCTCATACTCTGAGCTTTGCCTGGCACCGCAGGCCGCCGATGTTGCTCATCCGGCGTTTTCGAACTTATTCGTGCAGACCGAATTTGTGCCCGATGTCGGCGCGCTGCTTGCGACGCGCCGCAGGCAATCCGATAAAGAGATTGCCGTTTGGGCCGCGCACGTGGTTGTCGTGGAGGGTGAAACTGTCGGTGACCTGCAATTCGAGACAGACCGCTCGCGGTTTATCGGACGAGGGCACGACGTGCGCAACCCCGTATCGATTATCGATGGACGACCGCTTTCGAATACTGTCGGCTCCGTACTCGATCCGGTGATCAGCCTGCGGCGCACGGTCCGCATTCCGCCTGGGACCACGGCGCACGTTGTTTTTTCCACCATCGTCGCCCCGGCCCGCGAGCAGGTGATAGAACTCGCGGATAAGTACCGCGGAGCGACAACATTTGAGCGCACACTAACATTAGCTTGGACACAGGCACAGGTACAACTCCATCACCTGGGTATCGCTCTCGACGAAGCCCATTTATTCCAGAGGCTCGCAAACTCTGTACTGTACTCCGACGCTTCGTTACGACCGTCTTCCGATGTACTCAACCGCAGCACACTGGAGCGTTCCGCGCTGTGGGCCCAAGGAATCTCCGGCGATTTGCCCATCGTTTTGGTGCGCATCGATGAAACGGGAGATGTCGAAATCGTGCGTCAGTTGCTGCGCGCACATGAATACTGGCGTATGAAACAATTATCCGCCGACCTGGTCGTCATTAATGAAAGGTCCTCCTCGTATGCCCAGGAGTTGCAGATCTCTCTGGATGGACTGGTGCGCGGCAGCCGATTGCGGCTCTCCCCGGACACGGATAACCTGCGTGGCAGCATTTTCCTCCTACGGGCAGACCTCATCTCTCCGCAGGAGCGGGCGCTGCTTCAGACAGTCGCGCGATCTGTGTTGCTCAGCCGGCGTGGCACGTTGTCTGAGCAAATCACTCGATCTCAGCGGGCAGAAGCTGTGGCGTCTCCCATCCCACGGCCTCCGCGCGCGGCCAGACGTCTGAACGTGCCGCTTCTCCAGCGGGCCCTCGATTGTTTCAATGGTTTAGGTGGGTTTGCTGATGAGGGCCGCGAATATGTGACCGTCCTAGGGGAAGGTTTGCGGACTCCTGCGCCTTGGATAAACGTGATTGCGAATCCTTCGTTTGGCTTCCTAGTTTCGGAATCCGGCTCGGGCCACACCTGGTCGCTCAACAGTCACGAAAATCAGCTCACGCCGTGGTCCAACGATCCCGTCACTGATCCTCCTGGAGAAGCCATCTATATCCGCGACGAAAACACAGGTGAGGTGTGGAGCCCCACGGCGCTGCCGATTCGCGATGAAGCCGCTCCGTACATTGCTCGCCACGGCCAGGGCTATAGTCGATTCCATCATGGTTCGCACGGCATCCTGCTTGAGTTGCTGCAATTCGTACCGTCCAAAGACCCTATCAAAATTTCCAGGCTCACTCTAAGGAATGATTCCGACCGCATGCGGCGTCTCTCCGTGACTGCCTATGCCGAATGGGTGTTGGGCAATTCACGCAGTGCTTCAGCACCATACCTCATTACGGAGCTCGATTCGAAAACGGGAGCGGTCTTCGTGAGGAGTGCGTGGGGCGGAGAATTCGGCGGGCGCATCGCCTTTGCGGATCTTGCCGGGAAACAGACATCTTTCACTGGCGACCGCACGGAATTTCTTGGGCGCAACGGCACGCTTGAGCGTCCGGCTGCGCTGGAACGAGGCGGTCCACTTTCTGGAAAGCTGGGAGCAGGTCTCGATCCGTGCGCGGCGTTGCACACTTCGATTGAATTGAGCCCCGGCGCAAGCGCGGAAATCGTGTTTTTCCTGGGCCAAGCGGAAAACAGAGAGCAGGTGCGCGAGTTGTTGGGCCGTTATCGCACCGCGAACTTGAACGCAATCCTAGCCGACGTTACGGGCCGTTGGGACGACGTGCTCAGCACCGTGCAGATCACCACACCCGATCCAGCCATGGATATGCTCATGAATCGCTGGCTGCTCTACCAAACGCTGGCGTGTCGTGTTTGGGCGCGGGCGGGATTCTATCAGTTGAGCGGCGCGTATGGATTCCGCGACCAACTCCAGGATGGGATGGCTTTGTGCGTCGCCAAGCGTGAAGTCGCGCGCGAGCATCTGCTGCGCGCGGCCTCACGACAGTTTATCGAAGGTGACGTTCAACACTGGTGGCATCAGCCCTCGGGGCGCGGTGTGCGGACGCGCGTCTCCGACGACCTGCTCTGGCTGCCTTACGCCGCCATCCACTTCATTGAAGCGACCGGCGAAATGGCCATATTGGACGAAGTCGTGCCCTTCCTGCAGGCGGATGTGCTGGCCGAGGGCCAGAATGAATCCTATTTCCAACCGCGTGTGTCCGAGACTCGCGCGACGCTGTTCGAGCACTGCGCGCGTGCCCTGGACCGAAGTCTCACGGTTGGCAGCCACGGCTTACCATTGATGGGCACAGGCGACTGGAATGATGGAATGAACCGAGTCGGCGAGCATGGGAAAGGAGAAAGCGTTTGGCTCGGCTGGTTCCTCCACACGATTCTCTGGGAGTTTGCCAAGGTTGCAGATTCGCGCGGCGAACACAAACGCGCGGAGGCTTGGCGTCTCCACGTGAGCGCGCTAAAGGCGGCACTCGAGCGTGATGGTTGGGACGGCGAATGGTATCGCCGCGCTTATTTCGATGACGGCACGCCGCTTGGCTCTGCAACGGATACCGAGTGCCGGATTGACTCGATTGCTCAATCCTGGGGAGTGTTGAGCGGGGCCGCAGAGCGCGGGCGAGCCGCCCGGGCCATGGCGGCCGTCGATCGCCAACTGGTCCTTCGGCCCGAAGGGCTTGTCCTCTTGCTCACGCCTCCTTTCGATCGCACGCCAGTCGACCCCGGTTATATCAAAGGTTATGTGCCGGGCATTCGTGAAAACGGCGGGCAGTATACGCATGCTGCGGTCTGGACGGTGATTGCATTCGCTGCCCTTGGTGACGGCGACAAAGCGACCGAGCTGTTCCGCATGATGAATCCAATCCATCGCACGAGCTCACGTGCGAGCGTCCAGCGTTACAAAGTTGAGCCTTACGTGGTTGCAGGCGACATATACGCCGAAACACCGCACGTCGGACGCGGTGGCTGGACCTGGTACACGGGTTCAGCAGGCTGGCTTTATCGCGCTGGGATGGAATGGATTCTCGGGTTCCGCGTCCGTGGCATGATGCTTTCCATTGATCCTTGCATCCCCCGAAACTGGCCCGACTACTCCATCGACTTTCGCTATCACTCGGCAAATTATAAAATCAGGGTGGAAAATCCGTCCAGCGTTACTCGTGGCGTTGCTCTCACGGAACTGGACGGCAAGCTGCTGCCTGGCCCCGCCAATATTCCGCTCGCCGACGACGGTGCTGTGCATCAAGTCCACATCGTGCTGGGCTGACCAAAGCCGGAACGGGAGCCACCCGTCTAACCGCCTTGCCGGGATCCGCCTCGCCCGGAACCACCCTGTCCTGAGCAGCCTTCACGATTCGGACGTCTTCTGCTCTTCGCGCGGTTGAATTTTGGAGCTGTCTTGTTGCGTACCATCATGCTGGGAGCTACCCTGTTCTGAGCGGCCCTCGCGATGAGCCGTCTTCATGTGCTCGCGCAGCTCCCTTTCCGAATTGTACCAAGCGTTGCATCGACTACAGGTGATCCGACCCATTTGTGGTTGTGCCATGTAGGTTTACCTCCCAAATCTTCGCTTGCCTCCTCTAACAGTTGCCTCCTTTAACAGTGCGATTTTATCTTAGGACACCCCAAGCGGGGGGCAAAGGGAATCGATCGTTCAGGCTGTGGAAAAATGTGATGGCTGTGGAAAACATGCAGGGTGACTCCAAGGTCTCGTCCGCCAACGAACATCGAAAAACATCGGCAGGAGCAAGCCAAGCAAGAAGTAGAACACGACCGCTGCAAAACCAACGAACAAAACAAGGGTTCGGCACCTTTCTCAGCAGGCGCGTCCGAGGCGTATCCCTCCCACTTTCCGATAAGCGCGTTATACGGCCATCAGGTGAGCGGCGCTCATTTGACGGGAGGCCGACTTCCGGGGATCAATCGAGGAACTTCTCTCGCGTGCACGCGAGCCCCTGTGGAAATCCGCAAGAACCCTCTGGACTTTCTGCGAATTCCCGTCTATAAAGTCCAGAACAGGCCCATCCCCAACTCCCCCAAGGAGAATGGATTATGCGAATCAATAAGTTTGCCGTTTTCGCAACAACTCTGCTGCTCGTGGCACTCGCTATCAGCGTTTCCGCGGCAGCAGCCGATCAGCAGTCTGGGACCTGGAAGATGAACAGTGCCAAGTCGAATTACAGCCCGGGGCCAGCGCCGAAGGCTAGTACGGTAAAGATCGTCTCGGATGCCGAAAACATCAAACTCAGTTCAGACGGGATCGACGCCGCTGGAAATCCGACTCATCTCGAGTACACCGCAAAATACGATGGCAAGGACTACCCCATTACTGGCGCGCCCAACGCTGATACCGTAGCGATAGAACGGATCGACCCCAACACGCTCCAGACCACTGTGAAGAAAGCCGGCCAGGTTGTGATGACCGTCAGAACCGTGCTCTCCGATAACGGAAAAACGCGGACTTCGACTTTCAAAGGCAAGGACGCGGAAGGGCACGATGTAAATAACGTCGTCGTCTACGACAAGCAGTAAAGCGACTTCTGCAACTCTTTTCGGTGATGTGGACGTGGGAGGCGCTCGCGGGGGCGTTGGCGAGCCTGCGCTGAGTTTTGCCACGCACGGTGAGCGATTGCCTGAAAATTCGTCCCGCTGGTTGCGGAACCCCGGCAATGTCTACGCCCGGGAAAATCCATTTACATTATTCTGCGACGCTTGAACAGAGTCACGGGCGTGCCTTCGGGTCCGTTTCCGCCTTCGGAGCCGTCGCGGCGTGCTGTTTCGGCGCCTCGCACACATACTTTTTGATTGTTACTTGCGCAACCAAAAAAATAGGCTTTTGTTCGCGCTTTTCTGGGTGGTCTTTTATGTATTGAAGAACTAGGTCAAGCGTAGTTCTCACTGTCGCGCTATCGGGAATACATATCCTCTGACCGGTGTCGGCCCAATTGAGCGCGAGCGTGCCGGCCACGCCAGCAACGTAGGCGAGGCAAACGTCAGGCGGACGGTTGTTCTCATATTGGCAAATCGCCAAAAAGTCGTCGCCCCGGTTTATAATGTCCGAAGTTTTCTGGGCCTTCGCTGCGCTTGAAACCGTCAAAGCCAAAACCGCCATGATCAGAGTTTTTATATATCGTGCCTTCATGCCTGTGCCTCCGAAGATGTATTGACCGGCGCGAGTTCAAATTCCGCCATCGAACAGGGTTGCCGATTTCTCGACGCCCCTGACATACGAAACCCCACGGGGAAGATTAGCGACGAGCAATAAGATGAAGATTTCGAGCTTCATCAGGCACCTCCGTTCCCGCTTGAAAGACTTCAGGAGAAGAATGCAGAGTCCTTCCGTAGTCAGCAATGGAGCGAAAGTACGAGAGGATGAAACTGAAGTCCTAGCGGGCTCCTGAGAAGCCGCGTAGTGTTCAGGAATGACTCCTCTGAGCATTGTCGCGGGCACAGGGATGTATTACGCGCTAATCGGAAAAGTGCTTTTCAGATGTCCGGTAATCCGACAGGCGTACAAGGCCTGACTTGCGTTCCGGAAATAGCATCTTAGTGGCTCAGCTATAGCAGAATCCGGGTCCCAATCATCCTGCAAAATTCGATACCCGCCTCGGCAGAATTCGAGACCTGAAGCCCAGAAAAGCAGGCGCAGTTCTTAGGATTGCTTGGGAACCCTCTCTTGCGGCCGCAGGTAAAAAAGGAGCGCCGCTAGTGCCAAACGCACAAGGGAGCGCCCCCAAATCAGGTAGCTCGGATAAAGCTGTCGCAGGTCCAGCGTGTAAAGAGACCACAACGGTGTAAAGGCCAGTATGCAGAGGCCGACAATGAGCGCGTTAACGATGGCCACGTTCCGGGCAGAATCGCGATAGGCGAGGAAAAGCATTGCGCTGAGCATAAGAATTAATCCGCCCATCTCCTTCAACACGATGAACAGTAAGGTCGAGACTTCGGACTCGGGAGGCCAGAGAAAAAGGCGCATCACCATCGGCCGGCCACTGAAAATGATGACGAGGCCCCCGGCTGCGGTGAGCAGGGAGAAAATACCCAAGATGATTCGCAAGACGCGATAGGGTGGTCCTGGCATGGGAGTGGTCTCCTCTCGTCGCCAGAGGAACGGTAAATTGCCGTCTACCGTACTCCTGCGCTTCGCATCCGGCCAACTACCTCGAATCCTTCACTCCGCCCTGTCAGCCAGTCTTGAACGAGAAATGAGCAGAGCGTATGATTCTGCCACTGTCACTTCAATCTGAGAATGCACCCTGCATTCCTAGAAGAGACAATGGAGGTCCCTACCATGCCTACGTCCAGAGAATTCACCATCAGGATGCAAGACCGACCTGGAACTCTTGGAAAAATCTGCCGAGCGCTGGCCGACCGGGGAGTGAACATCTTGGCCTTCCAGTCGTTCTCAGCGGGTGCGGGCGAGAGCCAAGTCCGCCTCGTCGCAGACAATCCCACAATCACCAAGTCAGTCCTAGAAAGCCAGGGCCTGGCCATCACCGAGACCGATGTTGTTCAAGTCAAACTTCCGCACCGACCCGGCGAGATCGCGCGGGTGGCATCACGCCTGGGAGAAGCCGACATCAATATCAATTACGCATATTGCGGTTTGGAACCAGATACCAATATACCTTGCGTCTTTTTTGGTGTCGCCGAAGTCAGCAAGGCAGCCCCAATTCTGGACCAGGCCGCAGCCGCTGCTGCGACGCCTTAGACCACGGAAAACTCTCAAACCTGTCTCACGGGAGCGGGCCTCACCCGCTCCCGTCATTTGGTCGAAGCCATGCCCCAACAGAAGATGAAACGTGCGTTCTCACGGTGAGGATCGTGCTAAGGAAAAGGAATCACAATGGAAGAAGAAATCGGAAAGGCTGCCGGCGCCATTTGGAAGGCGCTCAGCACCAAAGGCGAGTTGTCGCTTTCGCAACTCAAAAAGGCAACGAAGGGGAAGCCGCCGATCTTTGACTGGGCTATCGGTTGGCTGGCGCGTGAAGACAAGATCGTGATCACGCCAGAGAAGCGCTTGTTCCGTGTCCGGCTAAGGGAGGCACAGGCGAGTGCGGCATTTGCCTCCAAGGATTGATGGTTTCCC
>DATDGC010000017.1:0-10695 GCA_036522275.1 Burkholderiales bacterium
TGGCGCGCGAGCTGTGGGATCAGATCATGCGCTCGACCTACGACCATGCCGAACCCGGGATCCTGTTCCTCGATCGCATCAACCGCGACAACAACCTCTATTACTGCGAGACGGTCGAGGCCACCAACCCGTGCGTCACGGCCGATACCTGGGTAATGACGGGCGATGGCCCGCGCCAGGTACGCGAGCTGATACGCGTGCCATTCAGGGCCGCCGTTGACGGCAAGCATTACGCGACCGAATCGGCAGGATTTTTTGCGACAGGCACGAAACAGATTCTGAAACTCTCGACACGTGAAGGCCATAGCTTGCGTCTGACGGCGGACCATCCCGTTCTACGCGTCGAGCGCAAGACGCGCTACACGCGCAAAAATGAATGGGTGAAAGCCGGCGCGCTGACGGCCGGCGATGAAATCATGTTGCACGACCAGCGCGAGCTTCGCGGTTGGGTCGGAGAGCATACCGAAGCCGAAGGCTATCTCATCGGGTTGTTGCTCGGGGATGGCCACCTGAAAGAAGACAAGGCGGTGCTCGGCGCCTGGGATCCGAACGCCGTAATGGAAGCGAACGGCGGCTGGCATATTGACCCGGGAGTTGCCTCGATGATGCAAACGGCTGAAACCGCGGCACGTACCCTCCCTCACCGCGCGGATTTCCGCGGCTGGCAGCGCGAAGTTGCGGGGCAGCCTGGCCATTTCCGCATGTCTTTGGGTGCGCTGCGGATGCTCGCCCTGTCTCTTGGCATGCGTCCGGGTCACAAGAAGATAATGCCGGCACTTGAAACTTGCTCGTCGGAATTCTATCGCGGATTCTTGCGCGGCTTTTTCGACGCCGACGGATCCGTGCAAGGCTCGCAGGAAAAAGGCGTTTCCGTGCGGCTCACGCAAGTTGACGTGACAACGCTCGAAGCAGTGCAGCGCATGCTCGCTCGTCTCGGCATCATGTCCACGCTTTACCGTAATCGCCGCCTGCCGGGTGATCGCGAGCTTCCGAACGGCAGAGGTGGAACGAAGACATACCCGACTGCAGGATTACACGAGCTTGCGATTGCCGGGGAGAACCTTGCCCGCTTTGCCGAGCAGATCGGATTTGCGGACACGGAAAAATCCGCGCGGCTCACAATGTTACTCGACGCTTACAAGCGTGAACTGAACCGCGAGCGCTTCACCGCGACAGTCGAGTCGCTGGAGGAAGACGGCATAGAGCCGGTGTACGACGTCGCTGTCAAGGATATCCACGCTTTCGATGCAAACGGAATCTACGTGCACAATTGTGCGGAGCAACCGCTTCCGCCCTACGGCTGCTGCTGTCTTGGTTCGATCAACCTGACGAACTTCGTGCGTCTGCCATTCAGCGAAGAAGCGTACTTTGATTTCGATGCATTCGAGAAAGTAGTGAAGGTCGCAGTCCGGATGCTCGATAACGTGCTTGATGTCACTGCCTGGCCGCTTGAGGCGCAGCGCCAGGAGGCCATGAGCAAGCGCCGCGTGGGACTCGGCTTCCTCGGTCTCGGCGATGCGCTCATTATGCTGCGGCTGCGCTATGATTCCGTGGAAGCGCGCGCCATGGCTGCGAAAATTTCCGGGCACATGCGCGACGCAGCCTACCGCGCTTCATCCGAACTTGCACGCGAGCGCGGCTCGTTCCCGCTGTTTAACGCCGACATGTATCTCTCGGGCGCAAGCTTTGCATCGCGCCTGCCGCATGAGGTCAAAGAGACAATTCGCAAGCACGGCCTGCGCAACAGCCATCTGCTATCAATTGCTCCGACCGGCACCATTAGCCTCGCCTTCGCTGATAATGCCTCAAACGGAATCGAGCCGCCGTTCGCCTGGGCTTATACACGGAAAAAGCGCATGGCGGATGGCGCGATGAAGGAGTTTCCAGTTGAGGATTACGCCTACCGGCAATACCGTCATGCGGGTGGTGACGTGGAGAATCTACCCAAGTATTTCATCACGGCGCTTGACCTCTCGGCGGCAGCGCACAAGGAAATGGTCGCTGCTGTCGCGCCGTATATCGACTCGAGCATTTCCAAGACCGTCAACATTCCCGAGACCTATCCCTACGACGACTTCCAGGATCTCTACTTTACCGCGTGGAAGTCGGGGTTGAAGGGGCTGGCCACCTACCGGCCTAATACCGTGCTCGGCTCGGTGCTGACGCTGGATAAGCCCGCAAACATTGGACCGCAGGATTTCGCCTCGAACGACGTTAATCGTCGCATCGAGATCAAGGCAGTGCCGGTTCCGGTGCTTGCAACCCTGCGCTGGCCCGGTCGGCCGACTTTAACGGCGGGGAATCCCGCCTGGACCTATATGATCGAACATACTCACGGAACGTTTGCGCTCTTCATGGGTCATGTCGAGAACGAAGGTTGGGCCTTTCCCTTCGAGGTCTGGGTTAATGGCATTGAGCAGCCGCGCGGGCTCGGAGCACTGGCCAAGACACTCTCGATGGACATGCGCGCGAACGACCCGGCTTGGCTCAAGCTCAAGCTTGAGACCTTGGCCAAGACTGCAAGCGACGATGCCTTCGACATGCCGTTTCCGCCTCACGGCGAGAAAAAGCGTATGCCGAACGTAGTTTCGGCGCTTGCGCAGGTAGTGCGCTACCGTGTTGAGCAGCTCGGTGCGCTGGAGGAGCGAAAGACCGGCCCGGTGCTCGACGCCATGTTCAGCCTCAAGGAGCCCAAGACCGGCGCCGATGGCACCATGTCCTGGACCGTGGACGTGCTGAATCCACACACGGGAGACGATTTCGTGCTTGGCCTCAAGGAGATTACCCTTCCAGACGGCGTCACACGGCCCTATTCGATGTGGCTCTCAGGCGACTATCCGCGTTCTCTGGATGGGCTGTGCAAGATTCTGTCTCTCGACATGCGCGTGATTGATCCGGCCTGGATCGGCATGAAGCTGCGAAAACTGCTGCATTTTCCCGAGCCGCTCGGAGATTTCATGGCTCCTGTACCGACCAGTCGGCGCCAGATAAACTGGCCATCAACCATTTCCTACGTCGCAGCTCTGATGATTCACCGATACGTTATGCTGGGCATTCTCAACGAAGACGGCGTGCCAATACAACAAATGGGAATTATGGAGGCGCCGCAGCGCGGCGCGACGCCAAAGATGAAAGGCGGACGTTGCAGCGAGTGCGGCAACTACGCTTTGATCAAGAAGGATGGCTGCGACTTCTGCACCGCCTGCGGGGCGGTCGGGATTTGCGGATAAACCATTCCGCATTGCATCCACACGAGTTTGACGCAAACCGGGTGAGTTGAACGAATGCCGGACTCCTGCCTGCAACTCGTTATTCCTATGGTTTGAGTACGGTTCATGCAAAGCCTAAGGAACCTCTGATTAAGTCCTCCGCGGTGCGCGTTTCTGGCGCAATGCGGATGATTGCAAGGAGCGCGACGAAGGTGCATAGCCGTAGCTTAAGCACGAGGAGCGCAACGACGCAAGCGCCGCATTGCGCCGAAACCCGGTCGGGACGCGGCTTTTCGGGCGATCTGTTTTGTCGCTCGGCTTGTGAAGGGGGTCAACCATTCGCTGCGCCTCGCTTCGCGCATCTCATCCCGAAAAGCCAGCGTCGCGCCCTCGTGGGACTTAAACAGAGGTTCCCTATCCATGCATGATCTCGCTATTGCCCGTGCCCTTCATGTGCTGAGCGTGGTGCTCTGGATCGGCGGCGTCGCGATGGTTACGCTGGTCCTTCTGGGATTAGTGGCGCTGCGTCCCGGCAGGGCCAAGCGCGTGCGCGCCGCAGCCTGGATTGCAGCTCAGATCGTGTTCGGCTACATCGTCGCGGTTGCATTTAGTCACAATCCGCTTCCGTACTGTAGAGCGTGCTAATCCTAAATCCCTGGTGTCAATAACCGATGGGGGTGTGCCACGAAGCCTTTGGGCTGTTTAGCTGCAGAACTTGGTGAGTGTTCATTGACAGTCCAGCCTGCGATTGATAAATTGAGACGGAATTGACGTACAATCCAGTCGGAACTGCCGCCATGTCTTTTTTCTTCAAAGGGACACCCAATGTATAAAAGGATACTGCTGCCCATTGACAGCAGCAGCACGTCGGCACGGGCTTTGGCCGAATCGATTAAACTTGCTTCGGAAATGAAGTCCAAGCTACGCATAGTGCACGTGGTGAAGGTAGGCATGCCAATCGATGATGACCTCGAAGGCATTATTGATGTCGGCGAACTTACACAGAAGCTGCGCCATTTGGGCCAAACCTTGCTGGACAAGGCAGTTGAGACAGCCCGCCGGGCCGGCGTAGAGCCGGAAACAGGATTACTCGACGCGAAAAAAAACCGCGTCGCAGTTGTCCTCGGGGAAGAGACGGCAAGGTGGCAAGCCGACTTGGTTGTCATGGGCACACACGGGAGAGTCGGATTCGAATACTTGTTGATGGGAAGCGTAGCGGAAGAGTTTATTCGCGTTGCCAATGCGCCTATCCTGCTTGTCCATGGGTAGTTATGGCATCCCACGACCCATCGTAATAGTCGGAGCAATTATTCGGGGCTGATTGGTTTTCCGGCCGCGCACGTGAGCAGCTCGGCATGAATTGTTGCGCAGGTATCTCCATTCCTTTTGACTTAAATCAAAACCATATCGCTTGTGAAGAGCTAACGTGTCTTGAGCGTAAGCAATTATGGCTGAGTGTTCACGGCGCATTGAAATAGGTCAAAGCAAAGTTTGGCTTGAGTGATCACAATTAACCTGTTCTAGAAGAGGAATTACTATGGCAATTGGAGAAATCTGCAGCCGCGAAGTATTATTTGCACGCAGAGACACAACCGTAAAGGCGGCAGCGGCGCTGATGCGTGAGTCCCACATAGGAAGTATCATAGTTGTAGACGAACCCAACGGGAAGCGCATCCCTGCAGGGATCCTGACGGATCGGGATATCGTAGTAGCGGTGGTTGCGCTCGGGCTTGATCCGAATGCTATTCAGGTCGGCGATGTGATGAGCCAAGAGCTCTTGGCGGTGCGCGAGGATGCGGGAGTGGCGGAAACGGTGGAGCTCATGCGGATGAAAGGCGTGCGGCGCCTGCCGGTAACCGACGCCGCGGGCGCGCTTGTCGGCATCGTTGCAGCCGATGATATCCTGACGCTGCTCGCGGAAGAAATGTCGGCGCTCGCGACAATGATTTCGCGCGAGTACAAGCGCGAGAAAGAGGCGAGACGGAGCGGTGCCTGATCATGGAACCTTTAATTAAGTTCCACGAGGGCGCGACGCTAGTGCGGTAGAGCGTGCAAACATCACTGCAAATCGTTTTTCACGGGATCAGTCACTCGGATGCGCTCGAGGCCCATATCCGTGAAAAAGCTGAAAAGCTGGACTCATTTCATCCGCACCTGATGCGCTGCCAGGTCACCGTCGAGCAGCCTCACAAGCATAAACATCAGGGCAATTGCTTCAATGTGCGGATCGCCTTGCACGTGCCGGGTGACATGATCGTAGTGAATCACGACGCCCACGAAGATGTCTATGTCGCCCTGCGCGATACTTTTGACGCGGCCGGCCGGCAACTCGAAGACAGCATTCGCCGGATGCGCGGTGATGTAAAGCACCACAAAGGACAGCCACGCGGTGGCAGTGAGACAAGCTCACAATAACCAGTAAACGTCAGGATTACCATGAACAAAAAGGAACCCAGAGCCCATCGCCACCATCATCGTGATCGTCAGATCGAGGAAGTCGTGCACGATCCGTATCAGGCGCGCTCCAAGCCACCGGAGCCGGCTGCGTGCCCCAAGTGCGGCATCGTGTTTCACGAAGGCCGCTGGCAGAGATTGCCGCGCCCCGCTGCTGCCCATGACCATGTCTGCCCGGCATGCCGCCGCACAGAAGATCACTATCCCGCCGGTTACGTGACACTCAGTGGCAAGTTCATGGCCACCCACCGCGAAGAGATTATGCAACTCGTCCGAAATGAAGAAACAAACGAAAACTCAGATCACCCGCTGCAGCGGATAATGGGCATTGAAGACCAGCCTGACAAGATTGTAATAACCACCACTGACGTGCACCTTGCACACCGTATCGGCGAAGCGGTGCACCATGCATACCGGGGTGATCTTGACGTCAAATACAGCCCGGACGAATACATGGTGCGTGTCAGCTGGGAGAGGTAATTGCGGAAAGTTATTATTTTAACTATCGCGTTTTAACATCGTCCAGCCCGGATCCAAGACGCCTGAGCAGGCGTTGCCGCGCTAACCTTTAACTAACTTGCTTGCGGCCGGCAGATGCTTGAACAGCTCAAACCTCAAGATTGCCGTAAGGGCTGCCACAAAACTAATCATCAGTTCGCCTGGATGGAGCGGAGAGAAGCGAAACACCTCCCGCAGAGATGGCACGTATATCACCAGCGCGAGGCCGATGAGGGTCCAGATCACGATCCACCACAGAGCCGCGTTGGGCGTACGCAGCATTGCTAATAGAGAGCGCGAGTGGGAACGGTTGGCGAGAATCAGGCCCAGATTGCCCAAAACGATAGTCGTGAATGCAAACGCGCGCGCCTCGGTTTCTGCGGCACCCGAACCCAGCGCGTAGCCATACACCGCCCATACGACGATAAGCAGGCTGACCCCTTGCAGCAGACTCAGAGCCAAGGCCAAACGGCTGAACAACGGCGCACGCGGGTCGCGCGGGGGGCGCTGCATCAGGTTGCTCTCGCCGGGCTCCGCCTCGAACGCGATCGAGCATGCCGGGTCGATGACGAACTCGAGGAATACGATATGCACCGGGAACAACATCAATGGCCAGCCCAGCACCAGCGGGATAAGCGACATGCCGGCGGTGGGCACGTGCACGGCCAGGATGTAGGTCATGGCGTGGCGGATGTTATCGTAGATGCGCCGCCCCATCTTCATGGTGCCAACGATGGAGGCGAAATCGTCGTCAAGCAGCACCAGCGAGGCTGCCTCCCGTGCAACGTCAGTGCCGCGTCCACCCATCGCCACGCCGATGTGCGCGGCTTTAAGCGCCGGTGCGTCGTTCACCCCGTCGCCGGTCATTGCCACGATCTCGCCGTTGGCCTTGAACGCGTTGACGATGCGTAATTTCTGTTCCGGCACGACCCGCGCGAAGATGTTGATTGTGCGGATGCGCTTCTGCAAATCCGTGTCGCTCATGGCGTCGAGCTCCGGACCGGTGATTACCTGATCGTGCAGCGTAAGGCCGATTTGCAGGGCGATGGCCTGCGCCGTGCCCGGATAGTCTCCGGTGATCATCACCACGCGGATGCCTGCGCTGTAGCAATCGGCCAGCGCAGCCGCAACGGTGGGACGCACTGGATCGGCCAGTCCGATCAGGCCGACCAGTTCAAAGTCGAAGTCGTGCTGCCCATTAGGCCAGTGCGGGCCGTCGAAGCGTGCCTGCGCCACGCCCAGCACGCGCAGGCCTTCGGCCGCCGTCCGGCTGACTTTCTCGCCGAGTTGATGACGGATGTTGTCGGGCAGGTGACATAGGTCGGCAATGGCCTCGGGTGCGCCCTTGGTGGCGATGATGTGGCCGTGCCCGCCGGGGGTTTTCCATGCGTGCGAATGCGCGAGCAGTTCCGGGGTCAGCGCGTACTCGTGCTTCAGCGCCCAGTCATAATGCAAGTGTTCGGTCTGCGCCAGGAAGCGCTGGCCGAGTTCAATGAGCGCCTTTTCCATCGGGTCGAATGGGTCGACCTCGCTTGCCAGGATTCCATATTCCACCAGCTCGTGGAATTGCTCCGGCAGCTCTTCGGCGCGGTCCGGGTGGATGTCGAGGAATTCGCCGCCGGCGTAGAGCTTGCGCACCGCCATGCGGTTCAATGTGAGGGTGCCGGTCTTGTCCACGCATAGAACGGTGGTCGATCCCAGCGTCTCGATTGCCGGAATATGGCGCGTCAATACTCGTTGGTGCGAAATGCGCCAAGCGCCCAATGCCAGGAACACGGTGACGACCACCGGGAATTCCTGCGGCAGCAGCGCCATCGCCAGGGTGATGCCGGCCAGCGTGCCTGCCAGCCAGTCACCGCGGGTGAGGCCGTACAGTACCACCACCAGCGCGCACAGCGACAGCCCGATAAATGCCAGCTTGTGGACGAAAGCCGCGGTTTTACGCTGCAGCGGAGTCGATTCCGCGGTTATCGTTTGCAGCACTGTGCCGATCTTGCCGATTTCCGTAGCCGTGCCGGTGGACAACACTTCAGCCACACCTTTGCCCTGCACGAGCAGGGTGCCGGAGAAGATGAACGGCAGGCCGTCACCGCCGGGCTGCTGCAGTTGCTGCGTGCCATCCCAGGAGATCTTGGTCACCGGCACCGACTCCCCTGTGAGCAGCGACTCGTCTATGCAAAGGTCGTTGCACGACAGCACCACCGCGTCGGCCGGCACGCGGTCGCCCTCATTCAGAATCAGGAGGTCGCCGCGCACCACTTCGCGGCCGGAGATGCGCAGTTGCACCCCGTCGCGGATTACCAGCGCGCGCGGGCTCGACAGGTCGCGCAGTGCTTCCAGCGCCCGCTCAGTCTTGCGTTCCTGGTAGATGGTGATACCCATGATCATGACTACGAAGGAGAGCAGGATCAGCGCCTCGTGCACATCGCCAAGAATGAGGTAGATCGCGCCGGCGGCGCCGAGCAGCAGGAACATGGGTTCTTTCACCACCCGCAGAGCGATGGCAAACAGCCTAGGCGCTTTGCCGGAGGGAAGTTCGTTCGGACCATCGGCCTGTAATCTGAGCGCAGCTTCCACACGAGTAAGGCCTGCGGGCAGTTCCTGTTTGGGTTCCATTTTTTTTAAGCGGGCTAAGCCGCACGTCCTCCCTGCATGTTTGTGACTAACACCGCGGCACCGCTTATTTTTCCTTCGCGCAGTTTTGCCAGGGCCTCATTGGCGCGCTCGAGCGGAAAGCGCTCCACTTCAGTTCGCACCGGCACCTGCGGACAAAGACTGAGAAACTCTTCGCCATCGCGGCGTGTGAGGTTAGCCACTGAACGAATCACCCGCTCACCCCAGAGATCGCGGTAAGGAAAGGATGGGATAGCGCTCATATGGATGCCGGCACAGACCACTACACCGCCTTTTGCCACGGCTTTCAGCGCTGCAGGAACCAGGCTTCCCACCGGCGCGAACAGGATGGCGGCATCCAGTTCTTGCGGTGCTTTTTCATCCGAGCCTCCAGCCCATACTGCGCCGAGCCTGCGGGCCAAGGCTTGCGCAACGCTGTCATCCGGCCGGGTAAAGGCAAAGACTTCCCGCCCTTGATGCCGCGCCACTTGCGCGACGATATGCGCCGCAGCGCCAAAACCGTAAATGCCAAGCCGTTTTGCTTCGCCTGCCGCGACCAGCGAGCGATAGCCAATCAAGCCTGCGCAAAGCAGGGGAGCCGCTTCCGCGTCACCATATCCGGCTGGAATGGAAAAACAGTAGAGCTGGTCCGCAATTGTGTACTCGGCATAACCACCATCGATGTGATAGCCGGTGAAGCGCGCCTTGTCGCATAAATTTTCCCGCCCGGAGCAGCAGTAATGGCAGGTGCGGCAGGTGTAGCCCAGCCAGGGCACGCCCACCCGATCGCCCAATGCGAAGCGCTCCACGCCTTCGCCTTTTGCCGCAATAGTTCCGACAATTTCATGGCCGGGTATGATGGGACGTTTGCCGTCGGTGAGGTCGCCATCCACCACGTGCAGGTCGGTTCGACAGACACCACAGGCGTGGACTCGTAACAGGACTTGATCCGTTCCAGGCGTCGGAACCGGCAATTCCGACAGATGCAGCATCTCGCGGGGTGCATTAAGCACCATCGCGCGCATCGCGCTTTCCTCCAAGGAAAACCCCAATTAACCATTTAAAGATATCCATACCGCTGCAAGCTTACTTGACACAGATCAAAGGCACCGAGCATGCCACGGTTCATGGTCAATTGCACACGAAAACTATTAGTCGCTTTCGTGTAGTGCGCCAGGGGCGGACCCCCCGGCGCATGAAAGTTGTCAGGAAATCGCCAGCTGTTTAGCCTTGCTCGCAGCCTTTTTGGGCAGGGTGAGTTCCAGCACGCCGTTGTCGTAGTGAGCCTGTGCGGCTTTTTCGTCTACATCCTGGGCGAGTGTGAAGCTGCGGTAAACATTGCCGTAATAGCATTCGTTGTGAAGCAGTTTTTCGCCGTTTTTCTTTTCCTTTTCCTGTTTCACTTCGGCGCTGATTGAAACCTGGTTGTCGTCGATGTTGACGGCGATGTTTTCCTTCTTCACGCCCGGAATTTCGGCGCGGACTGTATATGCCTTCTCATTCTCGGTAACATCCATCTTGATCTGCAGTGGCGGCTGCCCCTCGAGGCGGATCGGGCGCAGAAAGAATCCCTTGAACATGTCATCAAGTGCGTTCTCGGCGAACGGATCGAAACGAGTAATATTGCTGGCCATGGCTTGCTCCTTATCAAAAATATTAAACGAAATTTTGCGGGAAACCGTTTCCGGCCCAAAAGCAGCCGGAACCATACTTGTTTCACGTATCTACAATATAATCCGTCAATGACGCACTGTTTTTGACCTGGATCAAACAAACGCCAATGACGGCTCGTTAATCTATTTTCATGACTGATGCGAAACGTGCTCGGAAAGTTGGCGTGGGCGGCGGGAAACAGGGCCTGCTGGCCGAGGCGCTTGCCAAAATAGCCAACGCGATTTTCATCACAGATCCCCAAGGACGC
>DATDGC010000018.1:0-16622 GCA_036522275.1 Burkholderiales bacterium
CTGTTTGCGGCCGTCAGGCCAGGCTACGGTGGGATTATTCTCTGTATCACCGGCAACTCCGAGCGTCAAAATCATGTCCCATTTGACTGGCCCATGCTTTGTCCGGTCAATCAATGCCTGTTCGAGGAAATTCGGAGGCGAGGTTTTCAATTCATCATCGGACAGCCGCTTCTCGCCATCCTGCGGTACGAAGCGCCAACGCACCAGCGAGGTCTTGTTGTCGCGGTTAATAAACTTGAAGGTGTGAATGCCAAAGTAGGTGCTGGTGGCGTAGCTCACCGGTGGGTTGTTACTGGCCAGGAATTCCGTCTGCGCTAAATTGTCCGGATGACTCGTCCTGAAAGCCTTAATCTTCTCAGGGTCGGGCTTGCCCGTCGCGAGGTCAGGCTTCATTGCGATCATCAGGTCGAGAAAGGTGCGTGGATTCGAGGCACCGAAGATCGGGGTGTTCAGCATGGTCATATGCTGCAGGCCGCCGTCGGGCAGCCTGAACTCCAAGGCCATGCCACGGGCACTTTTTGCCGTGTCTGGCGCCTTAGGATTGCCGCCGGCCAGCGAAAAACGGGCGACGACCGGAACGCGCTTCCCCGAAAACAGTGCCGAACGAGAATAGCCTGCTGCGTCGGGTGATCCGATGAACTCGCCAAGCGCACACGTCCCCTTGGTGTGGTTGCGACGTTCACCCGGCGTGACACCGAAGGTACCCTCGATGGCGGCGACCACCTGATCAGCGGTCACCTCTTCCTGCGCAGCCATACCCAACGGAGCGCCGAGTGCCAGTACGCTGGCAAGCAGCCATTGCCTCAATTTGTTCTTCTGCATGTCCATTGCTTTCGTTTGTAGGAGTTGCGTTCTGTTATTTGGGTTCGATTTGATTATAGACAAGCTTGCGAAACGTGCCAGCTCGGTCTTGTTGATTCCGGCTAACAGCGCGTAAGCATCCTGAAGTGCTTCATTCACATGAGTCTAGCCAATTGGGTGATCCATACAGTGATTTTGATTGGCATGATCTCAATTCGCTCTTTTTATTATGGGCTTCTGGATTTGCCAATGTCCAGTATCTGGAAACGCGACCGTCCGGTATGGGTCGATAGCCGACATTGAGTGCCCCCTCCTGCGCTGGCAGTAGATCAAATGTAGGTGAAATGTAGATAAAACGTAGATAAACAGTAGTCATTTTGAGCCGGCAAACGGAACGTTCTCCCCGTATAATTAAATAGGGAGATTTGGCTGCAAATAAGCGTCAACACCCGCACATACACCGGCACGAAACAGCAGCAATCAGCTTAGGTGGATGTCCGCCCAACGAGTGCAGGCTAAACGGTAATTCGGTAGCTGTGCCGGTAGTCTATTTCGTTGGCTTGTATTCGATCTGTGGTGCGCTGTAGTAGGTTCGCACTGTTTCCGTACTAGTTTCGTACTAGTTTTGTACTAGTTTTGTTCTGGGTTTGTAGTAGGTTTGTAGCGGGTTTTGTAGTCAAATTCTATGAAATTCCAGCACTACAACAGGTGCATTTACACACCTCGTGCAAGCACAAAATCACTCGGAACGATGTTTTGAACGTGGTTCCCGGAACTTTTCTCCCTGCAAAACCTTGCTCTAAAATGCCGCTATGGTTTCTTATCTGGGATCCCTGCCTCCGATCGTGGCTGAATACGCCAGGGAAGTGCTGAAGCAAGATCTGGATCAGGCCACCCGCGAACGCTTGATCCGCCTGGTTACGGAATCGGAGATGGGTAAAGTCTGGAAAGTGATCTCCCGGTGCGAAGTTGACAACCCGTTCGTCTTTCGCGAGTACGTGCGCATAGCGGTTTTGAGCCCGAACTTGGCTACAAGCAAAAAACTTAATCGCGGACCTTCAGCAGCGGTTGAGCGTCGTACATTCCAGAAGGTAGCCCGGTTACTGCGCAAAATCTTTGATGAGCTCGCAAAACTGAGTGAGACAAAATCGAATCCAGCCGAAGGTCTGAATCGCCTCCTTCACGCCTTACACCGAGCTGAGTTGGAGTCGTTCGCAAACGGCAGGTCTCATGCACTTCGGCGACTGGCGAGCCTGCGCATCGCCTTGGATGATATGGAGGGCACGACGGGTTTGGATAATGCATTAGGCATGTTCTGGCGCGCAGCCGAAGCCGCCGCCCTTGCTCCCCCGCCTGCCGGGCCGCGGAAGAAAGGCGCCGTCAACGCCGCCCGTACCGCGTATGTGCAAGAACTCTCGAACTTCGTTCGCCACCACTTCAACAAGCCTCTCTACCAGGTCGTGGCGACCACCACGAACGTGGCATTTAATGAATTCCAAAACCCTGTTACGCCTGACCTCATCCGCAAGCTCACTGCGCCTTTCCGGAAGGTTTCTTCCAAAAAAAAGAAGAAATCTTCTGCGACTTAGTAAATCTCTTTTTTGCATAATCCCAACAGTTTTTAACTGTGGGGATATGGATTGAGTACTGACAGACAACGCTTTAGGTTGCCCTTGCCGCCGATTCGGTGTCTTTCCAAGGAACAAGCCGCCAAGTATTTAGGGATTGGCGTCACTCTGCTAACAGAACTGGGCGTTCCCTGTATCAAGCTTGGTCGGCGTTCCGTCTATGACAAAGTTGACTTAGACAATTGGCTCATCGAATATAAGCAGCGAGGGCGGGCCGGAAAGGAGGTAAGTAATCAATGGCCCGTGAAACTGGAATCCACCGGCGCAAGGATTCGCGCTTCTGGTGGATCGATTGTGTCTTACCCAACGGCAGGCGAATACGCCAGAGCACTGGGACTGAATACCGACAGGAAGCTGAAGCGTTCTTAGCGAAACTAAAGCACGACGCTCATCGTGAAAGCTTTCTCGGGATCAAACCCAAGCGCTCTTGGCAGGATGCTGTTGTCCGGTATCTCGTTGTTAAATCGAATCTGCGAAGTATCGAGGATGTAAAACGGATTTGCCGAAAGCTCGATCCTTATCTGGGTTCGCTGTCACTGGATCAGATTACCGGAGATATTCTCTCGGAAATCATCCAACGCGAACTGGGTAAGGGTAATAAACCGGCGACTGTCAACCGCTACCTCGCGCTGATTCGCTGCTTGCTGCGCATGGCGCGCGACGAATGGCAGTGGATCGTGGGTTTTCCGAAGATTCGATTGCTGACCGGTGAGGTCGAGCGCGATAGGTGGCTGACTCGAGAAGAGGCGAAGCGGTTGATTGCAGTTTGCCCTTCTCATTTGGCTGCTTTAGTTCGCTTCGCTCTTGCCACCGGTTGTCGTGCTAGCGAGATTACCGGCTTGGAATGGAACCGTGTCGATTTGGAACGTAAAACGGCATGGCTTAACCAGACCAAGAATGGAACGCCGAGAGGCGTCCCGCTTAACCGCGATGGTGTCGCCGTATTGGAGGAACAGCGCGGCAGGCATCCGCGGTTCTGCTTTACTTATCGAGGTAAGCCGATCACTTGGGAAATCACCAACAATGCTTGGCATACCGCCTTAAAGAAAGCAGGGATTGAAGATTTCCGCTTCCATGATCTCAGGCATACATGGGCGTCATGGCATCGTCAGGCTGGCACGAGCTGCGATGAGCTCAAGGAATTGGGCGGCTGGAAATCGCGCGTCATGGTGGATCGTTACGCGAAGTATGCAACGGAGCATCTGACGGTTGCAGCGGCACGAATCGAATACGGGCGCGGTGGAAATATCATCCATCTCCCCACGTTTTCCCCACGGCAAAAAAAGCAAGGGGCTAGTTAGTTCGCTAACCTCTTGATGTGAATGGTAGGCCGTGGCGGATTCGAACCGCCGACCAACGGATTAAAAGTCCGCTGCTCTACCAGGCTGAGCTAACGACCCAAAATAAAACAAATAAAACGTTGAATTTTATATTTTCCGCGCATTCAGCGCAACTAAACTTGCGTGCCCAATCGTGTGCCGGCTTGGCGAATCATGTTTCCCGCAGCATTTTCCAATATTGGTATTTCATGGTCAGCGCAGCGCCCGCCACGATGGCGAAGAAGGAGATGATTGAGCCCAGCGCCAGAGTGGAAAAACCGGAAATTCCCTGCCCTATGGTGCAACCCAGCGTAGTCACGCCGCCGAAACCCATCAGCACTCCGCCCAACATGTGGTTGGCAGTATCCTTGGCATCGCGGAATCCTTCCAAGCGGAAATTTTTGCTAGCAATGGCATAGGCGAACGAACCGGCAATCACGCCGATAACCGCAGCAACGCCAAAGCTTGCGTGCAGCGAGCTGTCGCTCCACAACATCAAAAGCTCAAGACTGTAGCCAAGCGGCGCAACAAAACTTAACGATTCGGCGGCGCGGCTGTTGGTGCCGAAGAAAGTCATCTCCAACGTATCGGGATTCTCGGCATAACCGATATGGCCGGTGACATACCAGCCGCCCACCACCACCAGACCCACCACCACGCCGGCAAGAATGTATTCCCGGTTGCTGCGGAAACGGTTATCGCTGAAAACAAAAGCCAGAATCGCCGCAGCAAGAATTGCGGCCACTGCAATCTGCAAATTATGTTTACCGATTCCTGTCACTCCCGACAGCAGCGAAGGCAGGTCCTGTCCGGATATCCCGTAAGAAAGAAAGTTAACCGCCACCGGCTGGATATAAGCTATTCGCCACACGCCAAACAGCCCTTTCAGCGTCATGTAGGCGGAAATTCCCAAGAACATGAACACCACCAGCGATTTCAGGTTGCCGCCGCCGATGCGTATCAGGGTTTTGCTGCCGCAGCCGGAACCGAGCGTCATGCCGACACCGAACAAGAGGCCGCCGAGGATATGCGCAAACCAGGTGAAGTTGGGCGTTTGATAAATGGATTTGGACAAATCCACGTATCCCAGCAAGTGCAAGGCATTGGCGCCGAGAATGGCCACCGCGATGGACAAAAGCCACATGCGCATGCGCCCCCAGTCACCCATGTTGACCAGATCGGACACTGCGCCCATGGTGCAGAAATTGGCTTTATGCCCCACCGCGCCGAAGATGAACGCCAGCGCAAAGCCGCCCCACGCAACGGTACCCGCCAGATCAGCACTTGCCTGCATGACATCGAGCCCGGAAAAAGTTTAAGAAATTCTAATGCAAATACCGCGCGCTTGAGAGATTTTTATGATGCCTGGCGATAGCGCGTGGGATCAGGCAAGCCGGCGGCGGCAAAACCGGCACGGCGTAAACGGCAGGAATCACATTGCCCGCACGCCAGGCCGTCATCGCTTGCCAGGTAGCAGGAAACCGTCAGAGCGAAATCCACACCCAGCGCCGCCCCGCTATGGATGATCTCGGCCTTGGATAAGGCGATGAGAGGCGCATGAATAGAGAGCGCGCGGCCTTCGACTGCCGCTTTGGTCGCGAGATTCGCCAGCTTCTCGTAGGCGGCGATGTATTCGGGACGGCAATCCGGGTAGCCGGAATAATCCACCGCGTTGGCGCCGATGAAAATATCCTGGCTTGAGAGCGTCTCCGCCCACGCCAGCGCCAGAGACAACATGATGGTGTTGCGCGCCGGCACATAAGTCGGCGGAATTCCTGTTGAAGGCGCAAGCGGAACATCAATTGTTTTGTCAGTCAGCGCCGAGCCGCCGAACACGGTGAGATCGAGCGGGAATATACGATGCTCGAATGCCTGAAGCGCCTTGGCGATGTGCGCGGCGGCGTTAATCTCGGCGCGATGGCGCTGGCCATAATCCACGGTGAGCGCATGGCACTGGAATCCCCTGTCTTTGGCGATAGCCAGCGTGGTGGCCGAATCCAGCCCGCCGGACAGAAGTACAACCGCTTTTTGCATGCGAAGAGATGTACCGGCTCAATGACCCGGGGCTTCGCCCCAAAGATGTTTATGCAGCTGAATCTGCATGCGTACCGGAAGACGGTCACGCAAAATCCAGTCTGCCAGGGTTGGTTCGGCAAGCTTCCGGTAAGCCGGAGAAAACAGCACCGGGCAGATCGCGGCCAGGTTGCGCTTGCGCAGCTGTTCCACAGCCCACTGATAATCCTGCTCATCGCACAGCACAAATTTGATTTCGTCCTGCGGCGTGAGATGCGCGAGATTGCTCCACAAATTCTTTTCCACTTCGCCCGAGCCGGGTGTCTTGATGTCGAGTATTTTCGATACGCGCGGGTCTGCTTCCGAAACATCCAGAGCACCGCTGGTTTCGAGCGACACCAAATAGCCCGCATCGCACAGTTCGCGCAACAGCAGGAGGCAATTTTTCTGCGCCAGCGGCTCGCCGCCGGTGACGGTCACATAATGCGCCTGATGCGCGGCGACCTGCGCCATGATTGCGGCGAGCGTCATGACTTCGCCCCCGTAGAACGCGTACTCGGTATCGCAATAACCGCAGCGCAACGGGCAGCCAGTGAGGCGGACAAACACCGTAGGCAGTCCCACGCGGCTGGTCTCGCCCTGCAGGGAATAGAAAATTTCGGTGATGCGCAACTGCTCGCGCAGGCGTGTTTCTGAGATTGCAGTCATTGTTTAACACTAACCCGAAACCGAATGCGAAACAAGAAGTTTGGCTTCAGGCAAGGCGCCGCGAAGTTTTGCGGCGGAGCATACACGATAGTATGTGAGTAAGCGAAACAAGCGGCAACGCAGCATCAAGGCAAAATTCGCTGTTTCGCAGAGGTTTCTACTTTACGGTGCCGAGCCGTTTCTTACCCTTTTCCGCGGCGTCGCTCACTGGATATTTGGCGATCAGCTCATCGAGCGTTTTTCGTGCCGCCGCAGTGTTCCCCAACTCCTGCTGCGAGCTCGCTATATTCAGCATGGCGTCAGGCGCTTTCTGGCTATCCGGGTAGGCATCCAGCAGTTTCTGTTGGCTGACTATTGCATTCTTGAAATCGCGCATCGCGAAATAGGCATTGCCGATCCAATACTGCGCGCTGGGCGCAAGATTGCTTAAAGGATAAGTCTTGAGAAAATTCTGGAACGCGGCTACCGCCCCCGCATAATTTCCGGTCTTGAAAAGGTTGTAAGCGGTTTCATAGACGCGGTTTTCCGTCGCAGCATTGGTGGCGTCGGCCGGTTTGCCGGGTGCGGCGCCCGCTGCATCGGGCGCGAGCGCCTGCGTCGGTTGTTCCAGGCGGCGCAGCCGCGTGTCCAGGTCAACGTAAAAATCCTTCTGCCGCTTTTCCAGGGATTCGAGATTGTTGCCCTGGACTTCGATTTGCCCCCTGAGCTTGCTGACCTCGGCCTTCAGGGTTTCAATCTGGGTAAGGAGGTCGAGAAGACCCTGGTTTTTCAGGGTCTCCTCAAGCTTCATGATGCGCGCTTCTAAAGCGTGGTTCTGGGTTTGCAGCTCCAGAATCTGCTGCTGTTGCAAAGCGATTTTTTTGTGCGCCTCGTCATCGCTGAACAAGCCGGCAAAGCATGGCGTCGCGAAAACGAGAGCGAACAGGCAGGAACCTCTGATTAAGTCTCGCGCGTAGTGCGTTGCCGGCGAGGGCGGCGCAGATGCTAGGCGCGAGGGCGTAGCGCTACTTGGTAGTAACGCAAGCCCAAGCAACACCGCAGATGGCCGCTCAGTCGCCGCAACCCGAAGGGACGGGGCAGTCCGTGCACATGGCTTTGTTGTTCGTCGCTTGTTTGGCCTCCACCAAACGGCGCTCCTCACGCCTCGCCCTGCACCCGGATTGCACACCGTCGCACACGTGTGTGACTTAATCAGAGGTTCCCACGCGCGCAAACGGGTTACTCTCCTTGATAGACTATGTCGCCGCGACGGTTCTGCGACCAGCAGGACTCGTTATGTTCCGTGCACCTGGGTTTTTCTTTGCCGAAGCTCACGGTTTCGATCTGGCTCTTTGAGGCGCCCAGCAACGTCATCGCATTTTTTTCGGCATCGGCGCGGTGCTGGCCGAGCGCCAGATTGTACTCACGGCTGCCTCGTTCGTCGCAATTGCCCTGGATGGTCATCCGCGCGGAGCGGTTACCAGCCAGATAGTGCGCATGCGCTTGCACCAGTGGCCGGTACTCGTCTTTGATGATGGACTTATCAAAGTCATAATAAATGCTTCGCTGCGAGAGAATGTTTTTGGGATCATGAAGCGGATCCATTGCAACAGACTGCTGCTGCGCCGGCGCGGTGCTGGGCTGGGGCTGCGACTGGGTCGGAGTGCTTTCTTCAATCGTAGCTTTCGATTCTTGTTTCGCTTCTTTGCTGGCACAAGCGGCAAGCAAGCCCGCCAACAATATACTTAACATAATTTTTTTCATTTCATGTCTCCTTTCATTGATTTAAAATGGGAAGTTGCTGTTGAGCTTTCAAAAAAGGGCCCCATGTAGGTTCGCGTATGTCGCCCGACTGCACGGTAAGCCGTTGTTTCACTTTACCATCACTTGAAACCGCTGCCAATATGCCGCGATTATTCTCTATTGTCGCATAAAGGATGATTTTGCCGTTCGGCGCAAAAGTTGGTGACTCATCAAGCAACGAATTAGTCAGCACCTGCACCTGCCGCGTCGCCACATCCTCCACCGCAACATTGAAGCCCCCGCCAACGCCGCGCTGGATGAAGGCAAAACTCTTTCCATCCGGGCTGAAGCGCGGGGACACGTTGTAAGTGCCTTCGAAAGTGAGACGCTCCGACTCTCCGCCGCTCGCCGGCATGCGGTAGATCTGCGGCGTTCCGCCGCGGTCCGATGTGAATATGATCCATTTGCCGTCGCTGGAAAAATTGGGTTCGGTATCAATCGCACCGCTATAAGTGATGCGCTGCAAGTTGCTGCCGTCGGGGTTCACCAGATAGATTTGCGAGATGCCGTCCTTGCTGAGCACGACGGCAAGACGCTTGCCGTCCGGAGCCCATACCGGCGCGCTGTTGCTGCCGGGGAAACTTGCGAGCAATGTACGTTGTCCAGTTAACAGCGACTGCAGGTAAATTACCGCCCTTTTGCGTTCGAACGACACATAAGCGAGCTTGGTGCCATCAGGCGACCAGGAGGGCGAAATGATGGACTCGTTTGAAGTGACTACGGTCTGCGAACCGTAGCCATCGGCATCGGCGATTTGCAGCTCGTATTTACTGCCCTGTTTCACCACGTAGCAGATCTTGGTGCTGAATACGCCTGGATATCCGGTGAGCTTTTCATACACCACGTCAGCAATTTTGTGCGCCGTTAGCCGCAATTGCGCAGGGACGATGTTGTAGCTGAATCCCGCGAGCTGCGCCTGCTTGACCACGTCCATGAGGCGGAAGCGCACTTCCAGTCTGCCGTCTGCCAGCGGCCTGACCGTACCGATGACCAGCGCGTCCGCGTTGCGCGCCTTCCAGTCGGCATAGCGGATTTCGCTGGGTTCCACCGGCAGCGGGTTAATGCCTCCGGTGTCCACCAGCTTGAACAGCCCGCTGCGGGCTAGATCCGCTCCCACCACCTGCGTGATGCTTTGCGGCAGCCCTTGTTCCGCGGCAAAAGGAACCACCGCAATCGGGATTTGCGTGGCACCGCCGCCAATGATTTCTATGGTAAGCGCGGCCTGAAGCGGGCCCGCATAAAGGAATAACAGCAGGAAAATTATCTTTGTCAAAGCGCCGCGCCATGCGGCACTCGCGCGAATGCGCTTTATAGTTTCAAAGGTCATCGCTTGCTATTATAACTTAATCGTTCGGGCGGAACTGCAAATCCAGCTCGCGGAATCTTGGAAACAGCGCTGGATCGGGCGGAAGCGGCAACGGCTGCGCCTTGCTAATGGCGCGCTCAATCGAGCCGTCATAAGCGGGAACACCGCTGCTTTTCACCAATGTGGCGCTTAATACATCACCACCCGGCAGCAGCACCACCTTGTATACCGCTTGAGGGTTGCCCTGGATATCCAGAGGCACCACGACGTAGCGCTGTATTTTTGCCTGGATTTGATCTATGTAATCTTTTATAAGACGATTTTGCGCTGCCGCCTGCGTCGCAGCTTGCTCCGTCTGCATCGTTTTGAGCGCAGCCTCCCGATTCTGCTTCGTTTGCCGCGCTTCTTCTTCCTTTGTCAACTGCTCTTTAATCAGGCGCTGCTGCTCTTCCGCCGCCTTGCGATTGGCCAAGGCGAGCTTTTGCTGCTCCTCGCGCTTGCGCTTTTCCTTTTCAGCTTTTTCTTTTTCAGCTCTTGCTTTTTCCGCTTTTTCTTTCAGCAGAATATCGGGCTTGACCGGCTCTGGCTTGGCTTCGGGTTTGGGTTCAGGTTTCGGTTCGGGTTTGGCTTCAGGCTCGGGAGGCGGCGGCGCTTTAACTTCAGGAGCGGGTTTGGGCGGCTCAACGGGCTGTGGAGGCGGCGGCAGATCGCTCCATAAATCCACGGCTGTGACTTGCGGATGCCTGCTTTGCCAGCTGATGCCGAATACCAGCAAAATGAAAAACAGGACATGCATGAGCACCGCCATCAGGGCGGCGGCGCCCCGCCCCGGCTCGCGTTCATCTGTGCGCTTCATCAGCCGGCCCTAGGCTTCACCAGCAACCCGATTTTTTTCACCTGGTTTTGCTGCAGCACATCCATCACTTTCAAAACTTCTTCGTAGCGCACGTTTTTGTCCGCCGCTATCACTACCGCTTGGTCTGGATTTTTACTCTGCTTCGCCTTGATTGCCTGAATCAATTCTTCCTGGGACACCACCCGCTCCGACGGCGAAGTCGAGCGGTCGCGCAGCAGCAGGGTTTTGTTGGCCTTAATGCCGACTTCCAGCGGCGCCACCGGCGGGGCCAACGCTTTGCCGATTTGCGGCAGGTCGATTTGCCCCGCATTGATGAGCGGCGCGGTGATCATGAAGATAACCAGCAGCACCAGCATCACGTCTATATAAGGCACGACGTTGATCTGGTTCATCAGGCGGCGCGGGCGGCGGCGTTCAATCATGCGTGCGTCTGCCTTTGCAGGATATTCGACAATTCTTCCATGAAGCTTTCAAAGCGGATGGCGAGGCGGTCAATGTCGCGCGCGTAGCGGTTGTACGCCACCACCGCGGGAATCGCCGCAAACAACCCCATGGCGGTGGCCACAAGCGCTTCTGCAATTCCGGGTGCGACATGCGCAAGCGTGGCCTGCGCCACATTGGAAAGACCGCGGAAAGCGTTCATGATTCCCCACACGGTGCCGAACAGCCCGACATAAGGGCTTACCGACCCCGTTGTGGCGAGAAACGATAAGTGGGTTTCGAGGAGATCTAGTTCCCTCTGGTAGGTGGCGCGCATCGCCCGCCGCGTGCCGTCCATCACCACGCTGATATCCATTCCGGGCTGGCGCTTGAGCTTGGAAAATTCGCGGAAACCCGCTTCAAAGATTTTTTCCAGGCTGCCTGCTCTGCGTCTGGCGCCCGCCGCGCTTTGGAAAAGAGAGTTCAAATCCTTGCCGCTCCAAAAATCGCGCTCGAATTCTTCTGCCTGCCTGGTGGCGCGGCCGATGACGAACATCTTGCGGAAGATGTACCACCATGACATCAGCGACACCAGCAGCAGCAGGGCCATTACCAGCTGCACCAGCAGGCTGGCGTTAGCCACCATGCCGAATAAAGACAAATCCTGAGAGACGTTTATATTCACGGTTTTTTCCCGAGTTTTTCGATGATGACATCGGGAAGGGGCATAAAGACCCTCACCCCATCCCTCTCGCGCAGGGACTTACATTCATCGCATTTTAGACCGCAATACATCACGCGGGTATTGCCGATATGGGTTCTACCCCTTCCACAGATCGCCGCTCGCATCATTGTTGGGCAGCGCCAGGCCGAAATGCCGGTAAGCGCTGGCGGTCGCCATGCGCCCGCGCGGCGTGCGCTGCAAATAACCCTGTTGGATGAGATAAGGTTCCAGCACATCTTCGATGGTGTCGCGCTCTTCGCCGATGGCGGCTGCAAGATTGTCCACTCCTACCGGCCCGCCGCTGAATTTTTCCATCACCGCAAGCAGCAGCTTGCGGTCCATCACGTCGAGCCCGATGGCATCCACATCCAGCATTTTCAGCCCGGCATCGGCGACTTCGCGGCTGATTGCGCCATCGGCTTTTACTTCAGCGTAATCGCGCACCCGCCGCAGCAGGCGGTTGGCGATGCGCGGCGTGCCGCGCGCGCGGCTGGCGATTTCCTGCGCGCCGTCGGCGCTGACCTCCACACTCAGCAGCCGCGCCGAGCGCACCACGATTTGTTTCAATTCATCTGTGGAATAAAACTCCAGCCGCGCCACGATTCCGAAACGGTCGCGCAGCGGATTGGTAAGCATGCCGGCGCGGGTAGTGGCGCCAATCAAGGTGAACGCAGGCAAATCCAGTTTCACCGAGCGCGCCGCCGGCCCTTCGCCAATCATGATGTCAATTTGGTACTCCTCGAGGGCAGGGTAAAGAATCTCCTCGACTACGGCGCTCAAGCGATGGATTTCATCAATAAACAACACATCGTCCGGCTCGAGATTGGTGAGGATCGCCGCGAGATCCCCGGCGCGTTCCAGCACCGGGCCTGAAGTGTGGCGCAGATTCACCCCCATTTCCCGGGCGATGATGTGCGCAAGCGTGGTTTTACCCAATCCCGGCGGGCCGTACAACAAAACGTGATCGAGCGATTCGCGGCGCTGGCGTGCAGCCTTGATAAAAACTTCCAGCTGGCCGCGGATTTTTTCCTGTCCTATATATTCGTTTAAGCTCTTGGGACGGAGCGTGCGCTCCAGCGCTTCTTCCTGGGGAGAAAGCGGTGCGGCGGTAATCAGGCGGTCGGTTTCAATCATGCTTTAGAGAGCAGCTTCAAGGCCTGGCGTATGCCATCGGCAACCGGCAGCCCATCGGACAATTGCCCGATTGCCCAGTTCGCTTCGCGCTCATTATAGCCCAAAGCCAGGAGCGCATTGAGGACATCCTGGCTCCTGGACATGGCGGGAGCGGCGTCGGGACTTAAAGTCATTTCCATCTTGCCGCGCAATTCCAGGAGCAGACGCTCCGCTGTCTTTTTGCCGATGCCTGGAATTTTGGTGAGCCGGCCGCTGTCCTGATTCGTCACTGCTTGTGCCAGATCAGCGACGCTCAAACCGGAGAGCAAGGATAACGCGATGCGGGCGCCGACGCCGCTGATTTTCAGCAACTGCCTGAACGCTCCGCGCTCCTGCTCGGTGGCGAAACCGAACAGCAGATGCGCGTCTTCACGCACCACAAGATGGGTATGCAACGTTACCTGGCTGCCGATCACAGGCAATTGATAGAACGTGCTCATCGGCACATCTAATTCATATCCCACGCCTTGCACATCAACCAGCACTGACGGCGGGCGTTTTTCGATGAGCTTGCCAGTGATGCGTCCGATCATTTGAGGCCTCTAAAAAACAAGTATTTTGTGTCAAGACAAGGCGCGAGGTTTTTTGCAAGCGCAGCATACAAAGTAGTATGTAAGCAAGGCAAAAAACCGAGCAACACAGTATTGGCGCAAAAGACGCCTTTTTGCAGAGGCCTCACACCAACCTTCCTCTTTTCATGCGTAACCCCGATATCGCCAGCCTGCCCAGGCCCGCATGCGCATGACAGATGGCGCAGGCCAGGGCGTCGGCTGCATCGGGACTGGGATTTCCCGGCAGGCGTAGAAGCCTGCGCACCATTTCCTGCACCTGTTCTTTTTTGGCGTGGCCTTTGCCGACCACCGCTTGCTTCACCTGCAACGCCGTATATTCCAACATCGGCAAGTCACAGCCCACCACCGCACAGATCGCCGCACCGCGCGCTTCGCCCAAAAGCAGCGTGGATTGCGGATTAACATTGACGAACACTTTTTCCACCGCCACCTGCTGCGGCTGATATTGGGCTATCACTTCACTCACGCCATCCAGTATGATTTTGAGGCGCAGCGCCAGTTCGCCTCCCGATGTTTTGATGCAGCCGCTGGCGACGTAATTGAGCTTTTCTCCGGATTTATCCAGTATGCCAAATCCGGTGACTCTTAATCCCGGATCAATGCCAAGGATTCTGATCGCCATTTGTGAATTTTTTACGCCATAACCTAATTTAGTGTTGTGTCCCGCTCAATCCATCACTGCGTTGGTATAAACCTCCTGCACGTCATCGAGAACCTCGAGCGCATCAAGGAGTTTCTGCATGCGTACTGCGTCGTCCCCTTTAAGTGGATTGTCATTAAGCGGCTTCAGGGTCACCTCCGCCAGTTCCGGCTTGAAGCCGGCTTTTTGCAGCGCTTCCTTGACTGCGACAAATTCATGCGGCGAGCTGATTACTTCGATGCTGCCGTCATCATTGGTAATCACGTCCTCCGCGCCGGCATCCAGCGCGGCTTCCATCAGCTTGTCTTCATTGGTGCCCGGTGCGAAAACCAGCTGCCCGCAATGCTTGAACAAATACGCCACCGAGCCGTCGGTTCCCAGATTGCCGCCGTTCTTGGTGAAGGCGTGGCGCACGTCCGCCACGGTGCGCACCCGGTTGTCAGTCATGCAATCCACGATGACCGCAGCGCCTCCCGCACCATAGCCTTCGTAACGCACCTCTTCGTAATGCACGCCCTCCAGATCGCCGGTGCCGCGTTTGGCGGCGCGCTCGACGTTGTCCTTGGGCATATTATTCTCGCTGGCTTTGTCAATCGCCAGGCGCAGCCGCGGATTCATCGCCGGATCCCCGCCGCCGAGCCGCGCTGCCACCGTGATTTCTTTTATCAGTCGTGTGAATATCTTGCCGCGCTTGGCGTCTGCCGCAGCTTTTTTATGCTTGATGTTCGCCCATTTGCTGTGGCCCGACATGACGTCCCCGATTCCGGCATTCTCCTTTTAAACCTCGTAATGGTAACATTGCAACCAGCCTTTTAAAAATCGCAGTGGGAGTTGCCATTAAATCCATCCGCAAACGCTCGGCTAAAGCGGGACTGCCGCCCGGATCGCTGGTTTATCTGGGCGAGCCGGCAACCGGACGGCCGGTGCTCACGTTGATCGAATACGATGCCGATACCTACCGCGAAGAGCAGCCCGCTTCCGTCGCGCAAATTTCCGCAGCTTCAGGCAAAACGCTCTGGCTTAATGTATACGGATTGAACGAGCCTGCGCTGCTCGAGGAAATCGGCAAGCGCTTCAGCTTGCATCCGCTGGTCCTGGAAGATATTCTCAATACCGACCAGCGGCCCAAAGTGGAGGATTACAGCGCTTATCTTTTTTTCGTCGCCAAGATTTTTGAATACGACGCCACAAAACAGGTCATCACCACCGATCAGGTAAGCATTGTGCTCGGTCAGGGATTCGTCCTTACTTTTCAGGAAAAACCCACCGGCACATTCACCCCCTTGCGCGAGCGGCTGAAAAACGCCAAGGGTCAGATTCGCAAGAAAGGCGCGGATTATCTAGCTTATGCGCTGCTCGATGCCGTTGTCGACCGCTATTTCATTTGCCTGGAAGCGCTGGCGGAACGGGCGGAAGCGCTGGAAGGCGAGGTTGTCGCGCGCCCAACGCAAAAACTGCTGAGGGAGCTCCACGGCATCCGCCGCGAAACCTTGTTCCTGCGCCGCGCCGTGTGGCCGCTGCGAGAAGTGGTGTCGCTTCTCGCGCGCGGCGAGAGCACGCTGTTCGCGCGCGACACGCTGCCTTTCCTGCGCGATGTCTACGACCACACGGTGTATGTCATCGAATCGCTGGACGCGATACGCGATTTGATAGCGGGGCTGATGGATATTTTTGTCACCAGCTTGAGCAACCGAATCAATTTGCAGATCCGCCTGCTTACCGTGATTACCACCATCTTCATGCCGCTGACGCTGCTGACCGGAATCTTCGGCATGAACTTTAAGCACATGCCTTTCTTGGGGTGGGACAGCGGTTTCTATCTGCTGATGGGATTCATGCTCACCATCACGGTCGGGTCGCTTATAGTGTTCTGGCGAATCCGCTGGCTGCGCTAAAGTTTTGGGTCATCCCGTCATTGCGAGGAACAAGTTGCCATAACGAAATCTCAAAGACTGGATTGCTTCGCGGAGTTTATCCTGAGGTCGTCGAAGGGCTCGCAATGATAGCAGCAGCATTTTCCTCATTTTAGTGCTCGTAATGAGGGGCGCGCAGCCCGCTGACCGGAAGATCAAGTGTCCGGGTCCCAGAGCCGCTTGCGAAAGTAATCTCGCCAACCTGCGGGAAGCTCAGGTAACTCGCTCACCCGGCGCAAGAGGTCTTGGTTCGTTGCATCCGCCGTGTACAGATTCACGACATCGGCCACCGTAACGCCAGGCTCATCCCGGGCAAGCAACTTTATTGAGTCACCAGCGGTGACCTCTCCTTCTCGAAGGACTGCAAGGTAGAAGCCAGTCCGACCGCTGCGCAGGAATCGCTTCACTATGTCAGGGCGGCCAAAGTGAATGGCGAGCTTGTAGCATGGCATGCGAGGTTGCGTGACGACAAACTCAGCAGAGCCAACCTGAAGACGGTCACCGACGTGAACGGTTTCCTCAAGCACGCCCTCCGTCGTGAAGTTCTCGCCGAACATTCCCCAGGGCAGGTCTACGCCCGGAAGCTCCTCGCGCCAGAATGGGTAGTGCTCCGATGGGTAGGCATAAACAGCTTTATCAACTCCGCCGTGTACAGACAGATCTGACTGCTCATCACCCTCTAAATTGAGCGCCGCAACTCGAACACGGCCCGGCACGGGTGCCTTGAAGATGGACGTGCGGACAAGTTTCCCACGCCATTCGATTTC
>DATDGC010000019.1:0-7106 GCA_036522275.1 Burkholderiales bacterium
GCGCTACTGATTCAATTCATGGCCGGTCAGCCACCGCCGGATTTCCTTGAGCTTTGCCTTGATCCTGGCGGCATTCTCGCTGCCCATCCGGACCAAAATCTTATGGCCGGCCGAAAGCGCCTCCAACTCAGGATCCGCGAAGTGATACATCACACTCGGCCGGATGAGCTTGACCGGTCCCTGCACATCCGGCGCATCAAGCAGATGGTCGATGACCTCAACCAGGCGGTCGTTGAAGTACCCGGATGGATATCCCAGGTCTTTATACGCCTGCTGGAACAACGGATAAAAATGGACGTAGACCGCGACGAGCTTTTTGACGTTCACAGCCTCTGCCAGCCGGACGTAAGGCGCATAGCGCAAATTATTTCCGGGGTTGAGAACGAAATTATCCTCTTTGCCTGTCACAAGAAATTTCCCCGCGACCGGCTTGAGAGGCGTCAGCCGCTGAGCCACTTTCTCGCGCGGCAGATTGTCAACCGTGGCAACAATGCGGCGGATGATGTTATCCAGGTAAAAAAACTGCGCGAGCGCTTTTTGCCCAAGCAGGTCTGCCAGCGATTCCTGCATCGCCTCATCACTTTCGCTCAGCGCAGGCAGGGGTTTCGCCTCGCCGGACTCCGCAATCGGATGCAGTATCTTTGGCTCGGCCTTGGTTTCCGGCGCCGGCTGTGTTTCGGCAGGCGCCGGAGGCTGTGGCTCCGGCGCCTGGCTGTACCAACGATAGTAAACAATGGCCGCAACGCCGACCAACCCGAGAATGAGAGCTACCCACCGAATCGGATTTTTCATGAGCAAGACGCCCGACTGAATATGTTCGTTAAGAGTTTACCGCTACCCGTTTCGTTCCACGAGATGAGCGAATGCGCGGCACGGAATCGGCAAATGAAAAGCCGGCCTACGGGCCGGCTCGAAAGATGTTGGCTTTAATCAAATGGCACCCGGTTGTCGGTTCAGCTCGCGCACCATTTGCTTGACGTTTTCTTCCAGTTCATTGAGGAGCAGCATGCCGATCAGCGCCCCGCGCGCCTCCAGGGACGCGCCTAGCGCCTCCATTTTTTTCTTCAACCGCTCGGACGGCTCGACCTGTTTGCCCGCCATGTCGGAACGGATGATGGCGAAAATCTCAGTCACATCCTCTTCCGCGAACTGGCCTCGCAGGATATTTTTGGGCTGTATCAGCTGCTCGATAATCGGATCTACGCGGCTGAACGGCTCGGTGGATTCAGCCCACGACGGGCCGGCCAGAAAAAGCGCCGCCAGCATTGCCGGAATCAGTAGGGTTTCGCGCATGATTGCCTCCTTGCCTCTTTCGAGGAAAACCCAAGCATACATAACGCCTGAACATACAAAATAGTTTACACCCAATCGCCGGCAATGGGCAGCGCACGCCCCGCTAGTCCGGCACCGGCATCGGCTCGCTGTTGATGAGCGCAACCCAGCCGCGGGTAATGCGGTAAATCACCCAGAGCCCGACGATGATGGCCAGCATCCAGGCAAACGGGATGCCAAAGACGCTGATGAAAAGCAGTGCCACGATCACCACCCATAGCAGCGCATACCAGAAAGTGCGGATTTGCCAGCCGAAGTGCGAATCGAGGTACGTGCCGCGCGCGTCCGAGCGCCTCGCGTAATTGATGATTACCGCGATGATGGACGGCCAGCCGGTGAGAAACGCCGTCACGATAAACGCCGGCCCAAGCATCCCCATAAGCGCGCTGAAAGCGTGAAGGGCGTAGATGACGTGGGTGAGCGTCACCATCCCCTCGGTAGGTTTTTGCTGCGAGGTGATGATTTCAATGTCTGTCATGTTCTCACGCCCACGCGAGGATATCGCCGCGAATCAAGTTAAGGCTGCATCGCCGCGCGCCGCTCAGCGCTGACTGATGATCTTGTAATCCTTAGGCACGGAAAACACGCTATCGTGCACCGGCTCGACCTTGAGCGACTTCAACTCGATTGTGAAAGACAGGATCGGCCCCGTCGAGGCGCTGCGTGGCACATCGCCCGCGCCTTCCGCCTTGGATGCGCAGGCGTTGCCCTCCAGGCTCCATTCGATATGCGTCGAGATGGGACGGCCTTTGATCTTCTCGATCTCACGGCCGGCGCTTACAAAAGCTACGCGGTCCGAAGCGCTGAGGCCGCTGGAGAGGTAACCGAGCATCATCCGCGTCACTTCGGGCGGCAGTACCTCCGATTTCTTCGCGGCGGCGGGCTGTGCACGGGGCGCGCTCGCGGCGTACGCCCGATCGAAAGTTTCTTTGACACCCAAAGCCTGGCGCATCTCCGCCGTGGTCGGCGTCGTCCAGAGTTCGATGTTGAGCGTGCTCGTCGTCTTGCGATGGGCGTTGTCCTGCATCGTGACCAGCCACTCGATCTGGTACTGGTCGGCGTTGAAACCGTTAATCTCGCGCTTCTCGCCCGTCGGCTTCACGTTAAAGCTCGTCTTCGCGATCTGCATAATGCAGCCGGATTCGGTCTTCGCTTTCGGCTCGGATGTTTTCTCATCCGCCTGGCGCTCCTTCGAGGGAGGCAGTGTACAACCGTGCACGGGGCACTCGGTGTATTCCTTCTTGCTGTTGTTGAGCGTCCAGCGCACGTTGCGGTCGAGCCGCTCGATGCTCGTGTCGCTCTCTCGTGTCAGAAAAAAGCCCGTAAAGGTGCCAGTGCCCTTGGTGCTGTTTTCTTCACGGCGCATGTTCGCGCGCACGTAGCGCTTCTCCGTGCTCTCGAAGGGCAACAAGCCCATGATGCCGCCGTTGATCACGTGGGTCTCGAGGACCGCGGTGGGGTTGGTCGGACTGTCGTCGGGCGCCGGTGCCGGCTGCGGCATGATGGTTGAGCAGGCTGCGACACCCGCGGCGATTGCAAAGATGATAAGTTTGCGCATTGTTAAGTTTGTCCTCCAGGAGTTAGTCGTGGTGCTGATTGCCGCTGCGGATCGTTCATTTTAGGGTGTTCCTTGCAGGTCTGCTGGTGCTTTTGACCTTGCCTTAAAGAACTGTACCAGATTGTTTGACTGCGATAGGTTGATGTCCATGTCTGTCATATTCTCACGCCCCTAGAGAGAATGTCACACATGAAAACTGATAATTCAAGACCTGCCCCGCCCCCGCTTTCCTCTATCCCGTAGGTGAGGGCCTTTCTTAAGGTTTTTTCTCTTCCTCGCCAGGGTCATCAATCGCTTTGAGCACGCCGCGCGCGCGATATTGCCTGCCCCAGCTCCGCCCTGTCATTTCTTCCACAAGGCGCGCTCTTTCCAAGAATGTATTAGGCTTTGAAAGGGATTTTTCAGAGCCATCCTAGCTTTGAAAGAGAACATCATTATTCTTTCTAAAGATATCTGATTATCGCAAATTTTCTTTCAAAGCTGTTTTGGGGTGAATACGCGGTTTTTGTAAATAAAAGGGCGGCTTCGAAAGCCGCCCCTATTGTCTTTCTCGTGACGCAGACCGTGTCACGCCTTTTGGTAAATCTCCGCGCCCTGCTTCACAAACTCCACCGCCTTCTCTTCCATCCCTTTTTCCAGGGCCTCGGTTTCGGAGAAGCCGTGGCTCGCCGCGTACTCGCGCACGTCCTGGGTAATTTTCATGGAGCAGAAGTGTGGGCCGCACATGGAGCAGAAATGCGCGAGCTTGGCGCCTTCCTGCGGCAGCGTCTCGTCGTGGAAAGCTTTGGCCTTGTCGGGATCGAGGCCGAGGTTGAACTGGTCATCCCAGCGGAATTCGAAGCGCGCTTTGGATAAGGCGTTGTCGCGAATCTGCGCGCCGGGATGGCCTTTGGCGAGATCGGCCGCATGCGCGGCAATCTTGTAGGCCATGATGCCGTCTTTCACATCGTCCTTGTCGGGAAGCCCGAGATGTTCTTTGGGCGTGACGTAGCAGAGCATCGCAGTGCCGTACCAACCTATCATCGCAGCACCTATTGCAGACGTGATGTGATCATAGCCGGGCGCGATGTCGGTGGTGAGCGGCCCCAAAGTGTAGAACGGCGCTTCCTTGCAATACTTCAACTGCAAGTCCACGTTCGCCTTGATGAGCTGCATGGGCACGTGGCCTGGGCCTTCAATCATCACCTGCACGTCGTGTTTCCAGGCGATGTCGGTCAGTTCGCCGAGAGTTATCAATTCAGCGATCTGCGCTTCGTCGTTGGCGTCGTAAATCGAGCCGGGACGCAGGCCGTCCCCCAGGCTGAAGCTCACGTCATACGCTTTCATGATTTCGCAGATTTCCTCGAAACGGGTGTAGAGGAAGCTTTCCTTGTGATGCGCCAGGCACCATTTGGCCATGATCGAGCCGCCGCGCGAGACGATGCCGGTCATGCGCTTGGCGGTGAGCGGAATAAACGGCAGCCGCACTCCGGCGTGGATAGTGAAATAATCCACACCCTGCTCGCACTGCTCGATCAAAGTATCGCGATAGATTTCCCAAGTGAGCTCTTCCGCTTTGCCGTCCACTTTTTCCAACGCCTGATAAATCGGCACGGTGCCGATGGGCACCGGCGAATTGCGGATGATCCACTCGCGGGTTTCGTGAATGTCTTTGCCGGTGGACAAATCCATCACCGTGTCACCGCCCCAGCGGATCGCCCAGGTCATTTTTTCCACTTCCTCCTGAATTGAGGAAGTGATGGCGGAATTGCCGATGTTGGCGTTGATCTTCACCAGGAAATTGCGGCCGATAATCATCGGCTCGGATTCCGGATGGTTGATGTTGGCGGGGATGATCGCCCGCCCACGTGCTACTTCGTCGCGCACAAACTCCGGTGTAATCATACTGGGAATCGAGGCGCCGAAATCTTCGCCGGGATGCTGGCGAGTAATCAATTCGCTCAAGGCTTCGCGGCGCTGGTTTTCGCGAATGGCGATGAATTCCATTTCCTGCGTGATTCGGCCCTCGCGCGCATAGTGCATCTGCGTGACATTCATGCCGCTCTTGGCGCGCAGCGGCTTGCGCTTCAAATCGAAACGCAGTTCCGCCAGCTTGGGATCAGTCAGGCGCTCGCGGCCATATTGCGAGCTTGGGCCGGAAAGTTTTTCCGTGTCATTGCGCTCGAGTATCCATTTTTCGCGCAGAGCGGGAAGTCCCGCGCGGATATCAATCCTTGCTTGCGAGTCGGTGTAAGGCCCGGAGGTATCGTAGACATAAATCGGCGGATTTTTCTCGGCGCCGAAAGAAGCGTGCGTGTCGGTTTGCGTGATCTCGCGCATCGGCACCCGGATGTCGGGCCTGCTGCCTTTGACATACACCTTGCGCGAATTGGGCAAAGGCTTCACCGCCGCTTCATCAACGTGGGCGGTGGCGCTTAAGAATTTCGGGTTTGCATTCATACTCGCTCCTTGGGCCTGCCATTGAGGAAGCGAGTGTGGAGGGATTCCGCCACGCTTCCCTACGACGGCATTACCCGTATCAGGTTACAGGGGCCTCTAACGGCCCCAAGGGTTTATCTCACCAAGTGGCGACTCGCACCACAAGGACCCCTAACGTATAACCGTCAAGCTACTTCAACTATGCGATAATTGCAAGCTTGAAAACCCGGTTTTAATCCCATGGATATCGAGCAAGCGCGCTTCAACATGATCGAGCAGCAAATCCGCACCTGGGAAGTGCTGGACCAGGAAGTGCTTGATTTATTGTTCGCAATAAAGCGCGAGCGGTTCGTCCCGGAAAAATGGCGCGCGATCGCCTTTGCCGACATGGAAATACCTTTGGGGCACGGTCAGGCGATGTGGCCGCCGAAACTGGAAGCGCGTTGTCTTCAGGAAATCAGCTTGAAAAAAACCGACACAGTGCTTGAAGTGGGAACGGGCAGCGGTTACCTCACCGCGCTCCTCACCGCCAGAGCGCAGCATGTCTACAGCGTGGAAATCATTCCCGAGCTGGCGAAACGAGCCGCGGAAACTCTCAAGACCGAAGGTGTGACCAACATAACGCTGAATACCGGCGACGCGTCCCGCGGCTGGAACAAGAATGCGCCTTATGATGTGATTGTGCTGACCGGCTCCGTGCCGCTGCTCCTCGAAGTTTACCAGCAAGCCTTGAAGCCGGGAGGCAGACTGTTTGCCATCGTCGGCGATCCGCCGGTGATGGCGGCGAAACTTATAACCTGTGCCGCCCCCGGCGCGTATAGTTCAGTGGATCTCTTTGAAACTTGCATCGCGCCGCTCATTAACGCACCGCAGCCCGAACGCTTCGTTTTTTAACCGCGTTGCATACATTGCCGTTCGTGCTGAGCTTGTCGAAGCATCACCACGAACGGATGTAGTGCGATTACTGCCATCAATTTAGAAACGGATTAGGTGCAGAATTTTTTGGGTCGCGCCCTGATGCCGCGCAATGAAAGTGCGGCCAGCTTCTCCCATCGCCTGGCGTTTCTTCTCATTGGCAAATAAGGTTTGGACGGTTCGCGCGAGCTGGTTCGCATCGGCGACCCGCATGGCCGCTCCCGCCCGCACCGCAAGATCCGCCGATTCGGCAAAATTGTAGGTGTGCGGGCCGATGAGCACCGGCTTCCCCATCGCGCAGGCTTCAAGAAGATTTTGCCCGCCGTAAGGCAGGAGGCTTCCGCCGACAAAAACCACGTCGCAGGCGGCTAAATAAGCGAACATTTCCCCCATGCTGTCGCCGAGCAAAGCTTGCACATTTTCCGCAATCTGCGGATTTTCGCTTCGGCGCTTAAAAGCAAAACCGCGGCTTTGCAGCAGCGACGCAACTTCATCAAAACGCTGCGGATGGCGCGGCACGATAACAGTAAGCAGGTCCGCAAGGCCGGTTTTTGCAGCTGCTTCCAGAACCAGTTCCTCCTCGCCCTCGCGAGTACTGGCAGCCAGAAACACCGGCCGCCCGCCAAAGCGGGAACTCAATTCGCTTCCGAGTTCGAGTAAGGAAGAGGGCGGCTTCACATCGAATTTCAGGCTGCCTGTGACTTCAACGTTTTCCGCGCCCAGCGCGCGCAAGCGATCCGCATCCTGCTGCGCCTGCGCCGCAATGGCGGTTAGCTCATTCAGGCCAGTGCGCACCAGTACGGGAAAGCGCGCGTAACTTACAGCGGATTTTTCCGACAGGCGCGCGTTCACCAGGTAAAGCGGTATGTTTGCCTGTTTGCAA
>DATDGC010000020.1:0-104651 GCA_036522275.1 Burkholderiales bacterium
GCGACAGCATTGGCGTCAACGTGGTTGGTGCCGCTGGAGTCTACGGCTACGGCGACAGCGTTGGCGTCAACGTGGTTGGTGCCGCTGGAGTCTATGGCTACGGCGACAGCGTTGGAGTCAACGTGGTTGGTGCCGCTGGAGTCTATAGTAACAGCGGCGGTCGCAACCTCTGCCGTAAAGCTAAAAAGAAGGAACGCGAAGACGGCTAGCGGCTTCTTCAAGGCAAGGCCCTGCGATAGGTTAGTTCCACGCCCAGAAGCGTGGCCGGCAAACCCCATGGTTTGTGACAAATTCCACATCTCTGAGAATTTTACGTTCCGCATGACTCTAAACAAAGCAAAACGCGAGCCAGCCGTCGGGTCCTTGCACCTTGAAAGCGTCGCATGCAATTCTCGCTCAACATAAGCCGTAGCCGGCGAAGGTGTTGTTTGCCGCCAAGGCGGTTTCCAACCCCGACAACAGGAGCGCTAAAAAGGCCGATAGTGCCGGCTTTCGTCGATACCCTGGATTAACGATCGGGTTGCTCATGCCCCTGCGTAGGTGACCGCGCGCCGCGGGAGTGCACGCAGAAATTTTCTTCGGAGTGAGGGCAGGAATTTCATTTGATCAACGTCACTTGCAATTGGCGTTCCACCCGATCCAGCGTTCCCGCCGTGCCCTGTGCGCCGGTCGAGGTAATCTGATAAACCGTCCATGTGGCGCTGCCTTCGGTGTAGGTGGAGCTGGAACATGTGACAGCAGCGGTGAATCCCGACAAGGTTCCTCCCATGCCTGTCACATTTTGCGTGGTGGGTCCCGGGCTGCAGGCCGCGGCGTAAGCGCCGTCGGCCGGGCCGACGGCCGCCATGAACGTCATGATATGGATGCACGTGTTATCGTTGGCCGTTTGGGTGAACGTTCCCGAGATGGCCGCCGCCGAAGCCTGTACCTGATCTTCCGTCGCCAGATTTTGAGTACTGATAGAGCCCACCTCTTCCCTCTTTGTATAGCCGGTGCCTTGTGTGTACTGTGGCAGGGCTCGTGAACTGCTGCACTCCGTCGTGCCGGCAATGATGTAGTCCCCATTCTTTGTGGTCGTGACGGGTCCGCTCGTCACCGCGTTCGCCCCCGTACCCGGTGTGGTCTGAGCTTGACCCGTCTCCTGATCCAGAGGGGTGGCGGACAACCCGCTGATCTCATGGACGGCAATCCCGCGCCAGGGCCTGGCGGGACTGAAAGTGGCGGTGATGGTTTGGGGACTATTTATGATGTTTTGGAGGTAGAACGAAGCGATCGACTGGTTGAAGCCGCCGAGAGAGTGCGTGCGCCGCACGATGGTGTAAGTATTTCCCTTGTCGTCTGTGACGCTCGTTAAGTCGCTGGTAATGTCCGAGCCCCACGTCACGAAGCCTGCCACGGTATGGCCTGAGGTCACGACACTGGTAAAACTTACCACGATGGTAGTGAGCGGAGAGGCCAGGGCCGATGTTGCGGACTTCGATTGGACGTAGGTGGCGCCGGCGTTCAGCACCTGATAGCTTCCCCACTCTATACCGGCGCGCGCCGCCTGGTACGCGCGCGAACCCTGCACATCGAGCGCCGAACCGGTCTGCTGGGTGCCGGAAATTGTCAGGATGAACGCGCCCAGTGCTGCCAGAATCACCAGCAGGAAAATGGCGGTAACCAGCAAAAAGCCGGATTGCATGTTAAAAGTTCCAAGTTCAAAGTTCCGGGTTTCAGGTTCCGGATTCTGTGCTCTGCGTTGCGGGCAATTCATCATTTGAATTTTTTACCTTTCATGCCAGAATTACGCAAATAAGCCATGAGCCTGCTCAATTTCGCGCTTACATCACTTGCAAGCGCGCAGAGTTTATTAAACTTTTCGGAATTGATGTATCCACAGTCAAGTGCTGCATACAGTTGCGCCCTGACTTCTCCCGCCGAGCCCTTTGCAACAGAAAGCAGCTGAATAAATTCCGCGTTTCCGTCGCGTTCGAATCCCTCTGCAATGTTCGACACTATCGAAATGACTGCGCGGCGTATTTGATCGCGCAAAGCAAAGTCCCGTGAAAAATCTCCACTGTTCGAAACCAAATAAATCGTGCGTGCAAGCTCTCGCGCCTTTTGCCATGCCTCGATATCTTCAAAACTCCGAAAAGCTGCCATATCACCTAACCCATAACCTTGAACTTTGAACTTGAAACTCGGAACCCTGTTTAAGGCACGTTGCTGACATGGGCCGACTCGTAAAGTGTTACCGTTTCATTCGCCCCCTGGCTGTCTGCTTCAGCGACGCTCAGGCTTATCGTGACCAGACCGTCGCGCTGTGCCACGACAGAAGCATTGTAGGTAAAGCTGCAGGCGCTCACGTGGCTTGCGAGCAACGCATTAACCGGCGCAGTGGAGAGCGGCGCCGCGCCGGTACTGTTGGGCTGGCTGGCCTGGATCGCGTAGCCCGAATAACGCCTGAGCGTGCCGCCAACCGGGTCGCAGACATAGCTCACCGGACCGGTAATGACATGGAAGCGGTATCCCGGCGAGGGCAGCCTGAAGGGATTGGAGTTATTGAATTGTAAATCAAACCGGTCTTCGCCGCCGCTAGTGGTGGGAAGGGTATTAATCTGCGCCTTGTTGCCGCCGGTGACGTTACCGTTTTCGTACGCATCGGCACCGGGGATGCCCAGGTTAAAGACCACCACAAAATCAGTGTTGACGATTTGCGCCCGGTTAGGAATGTTTCCCAGCGTTTTGAAACAGGTTTCCTTTCCGTTGCCCGACTGATAAAAGCTCAGGATGTCGTTGTCGGTCACACGCGTATCGTCGCTGGGGCAGACCGGCGCGGTGGCTGCGCCCGAAGTGACGGCGCGGTAGCGCCCGCCGGTTCGTACCTCCAGGTATTCCAGAAAGTAAACGCTGCCCACACTGGTGACCCGAATGCTGTTGGGCAGCGCAGTGCGCAAATCGCGTCCGATGCGGCGCAGGGCGGTATCGGCGATGTCGGTCAACTCCGCGCGATGCGCCGTGTCCACGTAACCCGTTATCGGCGCGCGGATGAACAAGGCGACCGCGGCGACAATGATGCCGCTGATGGCAATGACCACCACCGCTTCCATCAGCGAGAAGCCCGTTTGTCGCGCAAAATTATGATGGTTTGAGTTCATCACTGAGTTGCATTGGGCGCATAGCGGGTACGGTAGCCGTCGAGCGTGACCGTGGTGTTACCGGGACCGGTCACCGTCACCGTAACGCGCAGCGACTCGGTGGCAGCGATGCTCCCCAGCGCTTCCTGCACCACCGACACGCTGGCGCTGTAAGAGTTGAGCGCCGGGAACACCGTATTGGTAATGTCCTTAATCCCGCCATTGCCGCTATTCATGGTAAAGCCGTGGTAATCATTCACGTCGTTATACGGGGTTGCGGCTGAATAGCGGGTTTCGCCCGCTTCCGGGCCGATGCCGGACTCGGCGAGGGTGGCGCAGCCGCCCGCACCGACGAAGGCGCCGGTTGCGGTGGCGGCGTTCGCATCAGTGGGGTCGCAGAAAGTAAACGGCATCAGCTCGATTTCCTCGAGCAGCGATTCCGCAATCGCCAAAGCCTGTTTGCGCGCTACCGGGTCGGCACTGGTCCGGGTTGCTTTGTTTAGCACCAAAAAAATGCCGGTAATGCTCACGCTGACAATCACAATAAACACGACGAGCTCGATCAGCGACAAACCGCCCTGGCGCGAAAGGCGGGATTTGCAATTACCGCTGTTACTGAACCCCGGAAACATAGCCCGTGTTGGTTATAACGGTGATGATGCGGATTGGTGTTGATCCAACCGTGATTGTATTCGTTGCCCCCGCACTGCTGACACTGCCGAGCGCGGTGAAAATAATCGGTGTTGAAGAGGAACTGAGCGTGACCCCGGTCTTGGCGGTGACGGTAAACGGCGCCGTGTCGCCAACCGGACTGGGCAAGTTGGTATTGCACGCCGAGGTCGAAACGTAAGTGGGTGCTGAAACGTATGTGAGATAAATCGAGGATGACGCAATGTTGACGCATACGTTGCGCCTCAGCGCGATGGCGGATTTTTGCGCATAGCGGCTGATCGCCAGCGCCTGATCGTAAAAACCGCGATCGCTGTACTGCTGGGACACGAAAAAGCGCGGCACTGCCACCGCCGCGAGCACGCCTATGATGACCAGTACCACCACTAACTCAACCATGGTAAAACCTGAGTGTTTCATATTGCAAGCTTGCAGCATTCGCTCGTCTCAAGCAATCTACGAAAAACAAGCTCATTAAAAAAACAGGGTGGGAAGCCGCTGTTGCGCCAACCCACCCTGTTCATGAACCAAACTGCTTTTAAACGATTACTGATTGCCGTTTTTACAAACTCTCCGCAATATGCTCACGCTTACGAACAATTGGGATTTGTTACAGCGACTTTGCTAACGGCCGGCGGAGAGGGAGCGACAGCAGCCGTGTAAGTCACAGCGCAAGGGGCATGGCCAGCATCAGGAGTCACGGTATAAACGCCGGCAGCAGCAGCAGTCACATAGTCGGCATTGCCCGCCAGATTCGATGCGTTTCCGATACCACCGGCATCCCCAGTCGGGTAACCATTCACCATGGTCACATTAACACCCTCCATGGAAATCGCCGCATTGGAGGCCGCATTCGCCACCAACTGCGCCGCATGGGCCAGCGATCCCGCCGAGCTCAACGATGCCGCCGCACCATTCATTTTGGCCATCCGCGCATCCGTTGTGATGCTGATAAATCTCGGCAGCGCCGTAGCCGCAAGTATGCCCAGAATTACAATAACGACCACAAGTTCAATCAAAGTAAAGCCGGATTGTTGCTTAAACATAATCTACTCCTTAGTTAGGGCCGCAGCCCCGTTAGGTTATGGGGCCGCAGCCCCCAAGCATTCTGCCGTGCTTCTCACCGGAAAGGCCGCAGCGCATTCCGTTAAGTAGACCGGCAGACCCATTCAAGCGGCATAATGCTGCGCCGCATTGAAATCTTTCAGTACATTAAGGGAGCAATATCCGTGCCTAGAACAGCACAATCCAAAAGGAAAGGATGACATAGAGGCCCCCTGCGACAACCAGCGCCGCAACAAACCGGTAGTTACGCACCATCGCCTCATCAGGCTTCAGGTGCACTGCCTCCATGACCCGCAACGATTTATCGGTTGAATACCATTTGTTGCCCCATTCCTCAATGGGTTTAAACACGCTGGGCCGGACCACCAGAAAAAACCCGATAATCAGCCCCAGCACGCTGCTCACAACCAGCACCACTCCCAGCGCATCCAACAGCCAGGCGGCGATCTGCGGATTCAGCCCGAAGCTTAAATCTCCACCCGCGGCTTTTTTGTTGAAAGCAAAAAGCATCACGGAAAGTATGTATAATCCGCCCGCCAGCACCAGCACGCCTACCGACCGGTGCCTGCGGTATAAAGCGATCTCTACACTGTGCGGAACGTCCAATGCCGCAGCCAGTTTTTCGGACCCGAACCACCTGCCTAGATATTGGTTGAGCCGCAGCACGCCTTCGGGTTTTATCAGCATCCACACGCCGATAATAAGGCTGAATACGCACCCCACCGCCACAAATATTAAAAAAGATTGCAGGAGTATATCGGCTACTATTTTTGTCGTCGTATCCATGGTCTATAAGGTTCTACAAGTTGAATGTCTCGCCTGACGCGGATTATCTAGCTTTCCTGGCTTGGCCGGGCTTCAAAAACCATCCCTGCGAGTTTTTTGTCCTCCACCCCTCCCTTTTTTGCCGGCCTCATTATACACCAGGTATAGCCCGGTTACCTGTGATGAACTTCACAACATTTTTGAGCAACTATTGCCGTTTTGCGTCACAAGCCCGTTGTCGAGAAACCGTTACTGTTGCCTTTAATTCAACACTACGAAGACCTAATTTATTTACTTAATGCCGCCTTGCCCAAATCCCAGATGGGCAAGAACACGCCCAGCGCCAGGATTAAAACCAGAATGCCGAGGCCGATGATGAGTATCGGCTCGATCGTCTCGCTTAAAGTCTTGACCTCATATTCAACGTCGCGCTCATACAATTCCGCCACTTGCAGCATCATGTCATCCAGCTCACCGGTTTCTTCTCCTACTGCAATCATCTGTAGGACAACCGAAGTGAACACGCCGGTGCTAATTGCTGCGCGAAGAATACTCTCACCGCGCTCCACGCCCTCGCGCATATGATCAACACGTTTTGCAATATAATCGTTATCCACCACTTGCGCCACCACGTGTAAACCCTCCACCACCGGAACTCCGCTTTTGAATGCGAGCGCGAAGCTGCGGGCAAAGCGCGCGAGCGTCCCTTTGAGCATGATTGGGCCGGCAATTGGGAGGCGCAGCTTGAGCATGTCCCATTGATATTTGCCACCTTTAGTCCTCAAATATACCCGAGCCCCGATTACAGTTAAAACCAAAATAACGAGAAGCAGCGGCCAGGAATGCACCATGAAATTAGAAAAACCGATTAATATCTTCGTCATGATTGGTAACTCGGTTTTGAACCCCTTATAAACGGAGGCAAAGGCGGGAATGACGAAGAGGTTAATCACCACCAGAGCCACTGCCATGACGATGATCACAAACATCGGGTAACGCAAGGCTGATTTGATGCGCCCGCTCATTTCATACTCAAACTCTAGGTAGTGATAGAGGCGGAGAAATATTTCCTCCAGCGTACCGGTGAGCTCACCCACCCGCACCATGCTGACATAAAACACCGAAAATATCTTAGGGTAGCGGCTCAATGACACACTGAGTTCACGCCCACTGTCGAGGTTTTCACGGAGATCCTGCAGCACCGCGGCGAAATAGCGGTTTTTCATGGATTCCGCCAAACCCGACAAAGACTTAAGTAGAGGCACGCCCGCCTTGAGCAGGGTGTACATCTGACGGGTAAATATCAGCAGATCAATTCGCAACAAAGCGGGCCGCACCTGCATTTCGGCAGACATGCGCGACAGCCATTTTTTAATTTCCTTCAAGGGAGGTTCCAAAGCAGGACCAATATCTACTGGGGTTATTCCAGTATTCAACAATTGGTCGGCCACAGCAGCGCTGTCGGTGTTTTCCTGTTTGCCCCGCACCAGCTCGAGACGTGCATTGCGTCCCTTGTAGGCAAAATATGGCATCAGGTTAGTCTTCCACTTGGCTGGTTATGCTCATTACTTCGGAGACAGTGGTCTTGCCTTCCAAAGCCAGGTCTAGCGCATGATGACGCAGCGTTTTCCTTGCCATCTGCTGGTGGGCGGTATGGATAAAGTGGCTCGGATCTTCGTGGCTAGCGGCTTTAACCAGGGGCGGGGTCATTTCCAGCATTTCATACACTGCAATTCGGCCGTGATACCCAGTGCCATTGCAATGAGAGCAGCCACGCCCCCGGACAAACTTGGACTGCCCGAGTTTGTCGCCCAGCTCGTGAACAAGCCAGGCGGTCTCGTGCGAATCAGGCGCGTGCGGCTCGGTGCAGCTTTCGCATATAACCCGCACCAAACGCTGGGCTATTACCGCCTGCAGCGATGTCGCCACCATGTATCTCGGCGTATCCATGTCAATCAAGCGGATAGGCGTGCTCACGGCATCCCTGGTGTGCAGTGTGGAAAACACCATGTGTCCGGTAATCGCCGCGCGCAGGCCGATCTGCGCGGTTTCTGAGTCGCGCATTTCCCCCACCAGAATGATGTCCGGGTCCTGGCGCAGTGCTGAACGCAGCACACGGGAAAAAGTGAGATCAATTTTTTCGTTGACCTGAGTCTGGTTGATGCCGGGAAGCCGGTACTCGACCGGGTCTTCCACAGTGATGATCTTCTTGTCAGGCGTATTGAGTTCGGCTAGCGAGGCATATAGCGTCGTAGTTTTTCCGCTCCCCGTTGGCCCGGTCACCAGGATCATGCCGTTGGTGCGCCGGATGATGGAGAGGTATTTCGCCAGCATGTCTTTCGGCATGCCGAGACGTTCAAGCCCGAGCATTCCGCTAGCCTGGTTCAGCAGACGCATCACCACCGACTCACCGTATTGGGTGGGCATGGTAGACAGGCGTACATCTACCGGCAGGTCGCGTACCCTGACGTTGAACCTGCCATCCTGCGGTATGCGCTTTTCCGCAATATCCAGGCCCGCCATGAGCTTTAGCCGCAGCACCAAAGCCGGCGCGATTTTGCTATCCGCTTCGGTTTGCGTGTGCAGGACGCCATCAATGCGGAAACGGATTCTCAGCGCGCGTTCCTGGGGCTCGATGTGGACGTCGGAAGTACCCACCTGCGTTGCATCCTCAAACACCGACTGCAGCAGCTTCACCACCGGCGCTTCCTCCGCGCCGAGGCTGGCAGTGAGCGCGCCGAAGTCAATATATGTGTCGCCCACGTCCTGTTCGAGTTCCCGCGCCAGTCCGCTGATTTCCTCGGTGCGCCGGTATAACCGGCCTATCACTTCCAGCAGCATGCCTTCGGTCACCACCGCGAGTTCAAGATTACGTTTTAACAGGCGCGATAACTCATCGTAGGCAAGCAAATCGGTGGGATCGACCATGCCCACCAGGTAAGTTGATTTACGGTCTTCCAATACGAGTGCCCGCAGGCGGCGCGCCTGGATTCCAGGCAACTTGCGCACGGTGTCGGCGTTGATATTGTAGTGTTTGAGGTTGATATAGGGGATATTGAGCTGCTTGGCGAGCGCTTCGGCAATATTGTCTTCGGTGACAATGCCGTTCTCCATAAAAATCCGTCCCAGCTTTCGCCCGCTGTGTTTTTGCTGCTCAAGTGCAAGTTTCACCTGCTCCTGCGAAACCAGCTTAAGCAGCACTAGGATTTCACCTATGCGGATTCTTTCAGGCCTTGCCATAAAAATGCCTCGCTATAATTGGAGCGTATTGTAACAAGCATACCCCATGCAATTGAAAAGCTAAATTAACTTCTTTTCTTTTATGATACAAGCCATATGTATGATACAAGCTATATGTTCGATTTGGTCCTGTATCAGCCTGAAATTCCCCCGAATACCGGGAACATCATCCGTCTGTGTGTAAATACGGGGGTGTCCCTGCATCTAGTCAAGCCGCTGGGTTTCAGACTGAATGACCGACAATTGCAGCGCGCAGGCCTGGATTACCATGAATTTGCACATATCACGATTCATGAAAACTGGGAAAGCTGCAAAGAGCGCTTTCCCGGGCGCCGCCTGTTTGCCGTCACCACTCGCGGCAAGCAACGCTACGATGCGCTTTCGTACAGACCAGATGATGTATTTGTTTTCGGTCCGGAAACACGAGGATTGCCATCATCCCTCCTGGAAAGTTTTCCGGAACAAAACCGCATCCGACTGCCAATGCTTCCGCAAAACCGCAGCCTGAATCTGGCGAATGCCGCTGCGGTGGTGATTTACGAAGCGTGGCGACAGGCAGGTTTTAAAGGGGGTCAGTAACTTTCAGCTTTAGGATCACGGTTGAGCAGCTCTTGCAGCGCGGCTTTTGCCGGAACGTTCTCATATAACACCTGGTTTACTGCGCGAGTAATAGGTATCTCTACTTTCAGTTCACCTGCAAGCCGCTGTACCTCGCGCGCAGTGGTCACCCCTTCCGCCACATGACCGAGCTCGGCGAGTATCTGCGACAGGGGCTGTCCGGCGGCCAGCATCAACCCGACTTTGCGATTGCGTGAAAGATCGCCGGTGCAAGTGAGAATCAGATCACCTGCGCCGGCCAAGCCCATGAAAGTTTCCACTCTCCCGCCCAGTTTCAGTCCCAACCGGGTGATTTCAGCGAGCCCGCGCGCAATCAACGCCGCTCTCGCATTATTACCCAGGCCCAGACCGTCGGCTATGCCGGCGGCGATCGCCATCACGTTTTTCACCGCGCCGCCGATGGCGACGCCAACCATGTCATCGCTGGAGTAAATGCGCAGTTTCTGGCTGTGCAGTTCTTTTGCCGCGGCCTGCGCAAACGCCTTGTCAGTGGAAGCAAGGGTAAGCGCCGTAGGCAGGCCCTGCGCCACTTCCTGTGCGAAGCTGGGTCCCGACAAAATTGCGCGGCAGGTGCCCGGCGCAAGTTCCTGCTCGGCGACCTGATGCGGCAGAGACTGGCCGCCGGGCTCGAAACCCTTGCAGGCCAAAACCACCGGCACACGGCTCGACTTCATCTCACGCAAAGTCTGCCGCAAGCCCTGAGTCGGCACGGCAACCAGCGCCAGCCCTGCTTGCGCCAGCGCGTCGCTCACGGTCGATTGAAGTTCAATCGGTTCCGACAGGGGAAAATTCGGCAGAAAGCGCGAGGCGCGGTGAGCCCTAAGGTGCGCAAAATGCCCGGCATCATGCTCCCACAAGCTGATGTTGTGGCGCGAGGACAGGGTAATGGCCAGCGCCGTGCCCCAGGCACCGGCGCCCAGTACCGCGATTTTCATTCGCCCCACACCTGATTTACACGCACATAACCGGTCTGGCCGTCGCGGTGCCGCACCTTGATCCAGCCCGGATCGGAGAATTCCACGAGTTCGAGCATCACCGATTTCTCCGCCTGAAACACCAGCGGGGCACTGTCGTTGGGCGCCTGACGCACGTCGGCAAGTGGCACATTGATCATCATGCTGCGCTTATCGCTCAAGGATTTTTTTTCCACCCAAGCAAGCTCTCCGCTGGCATCGCGCACCTTGATCCAGTTTTCCAGTGCCACCACGACTTCCAACGGATAATCGCGGCCCAGCAGGTAAAGCTTTTGGGCTTTGAGTGAAGGCGCGTCATACAACACTGCGGCGTTTTCAGCGACAGAACGGAACTCCGCAGCGCACACCGCTGCCGCAGGCAGCATGAGGGAAAACGTGAGCAGACAACGAAGCATGGCCAAGGCGGGCTCAGTGCGTAGTTTCCACGCTGGGCTGAGGCTGTTGCTTGCGGTGTTGGTACAGTGTCTCAAAATTCACCGGGTTCAAGATAACCGGCGGAAAACCAGCACGGCTCACTACGTCAGAAATCACTTCGCGCACGTAGGGGAAAAGAATATTGGGGCAGGCAATTCCCAGTATCGGCTCGATTTCCTCTTTCGCCACATTGCGTATGTGAAATATTCCCGCCTGCGCCGCCTCCACCAGGAACATGGTTTTGTCCTTGAGCTTAGCGGTGATGGTGACGGTCAGCACCACCTCAAAAATGCCCTCGTCAATCGGATTGCCTTCGGTGTGAAGCTGCACATCAACCTGCGGCGCTTCGCGCTCGAGGAAAATGCGCGGCGCGTTGGGAATTTCCAAAGACAAGTCTTTGATGTAAAGCTTCTCGATAGAAAAAACCGCTTGCTGTTTTTCGCTCATTGGGGGTTCCTGTGGGCATAAATCAAGTTTTACCACTGCCGGACAGCAGTTCGCCGAGCTTGCCGGTGTGTTCCAGCACCGCCAGTTCCTCGTATCCGCCCACGTGATGACCGTCGATATAAATCTGCGGTACGGTGCGGCGGCCGGTTTTTTGCATCATCTCGAGGCGTTTTTCGGGTTCAAGATCAACGCGAATCTTGGTTATCTGTGATACGCCTTTGGCGCGCAGCAGCCGCTCTGCCATCATGCAAAAAGGACATATCCCTGTCGCGTACATGCTCACCGCAGACATTTCAGGAACCTTTTTCCACCGGCAAGCTCGCCTGTTCCCACGATACGATTCCGCCTTTCAGCCTGAACACCTCTTTAAAACCGTTTTCGCGCAGCTGGGCACAAGCTTTCGCGGATATCGCGCCATTGCGGCAGGTCACCACGACCGGCCGCGTCTTGAACTTCTCAAGTTCACGCATGCTCTGACCCAGCCGCGCCAGCGGAATATGCTTGGCATTCGGAATATGCCCTGCTGCAAATTCGTTGTCGTCGCGCACATCCAGCACCAGCGCGTCGCGGCGATTGATGAGCTGAACCGCTTCCAATGTGCCCACTTCGCTTCCGCCTTGAATGCGGCTCGAAATCATCGGCCAAATCAGCATCGCTCCGCTTGCCACCGCAAGCAGAATCAGCCAGATGTTATTTTGCACGAACTGCAATTTCATACTCCTGGAGTTTCTGGTTGGCTAATTCTAGCAGAGGCTCAAGTTCCGCGGGGTGTTGGGGTAACAAGAGGCGCATTACTTCAGTGAAGTTTTCGAGTTCCCCCGGATAAGCAACAGCAGCGCGCTCGAGCTGCGCCTTTGCCGCCTGCGCTTGACCGTTTAGCGCCAGCAAAATCGCCTGCTGATATACCACTATGCTGACCGGAGCAAAACGCATCACCCGGCTGTTCAATTCAAGCTTGTCCGAGAGGTCATCCTTGTTGAGGACAATGGCGCCGGTATAAGCCAGCTCTACGTAAGGCGCAAGCAGCGAGGTGCGGTGAATTTGCAGCATATCCTCGTTGAACTGCCTGAGTCCTGCCGCATCCAGGTCTTCCAGGCCCTTGGCAAAGAGCGTCCCCTCGAGATTTCGGTAACTGTAAAACAGCGAGGTTGCCGATATCCACCCTAAAGCCAGCATTAATGCAAAACTGATTCTACCCACGCGTTGCAGTTCCAAGCGGAAGAAACGCGTTTCTCCCAGACCCAGCAGCAGCGCGGCTATGCCAAGAAAATGCGAATACCATAATGGAAATTCAAGCATGCTGTGAATTCCGATGATGGCCAACAGCCCCAGAAGCCACCAAAGATAAATATCAAAAACCATGCGCCTCAACCCGTGCAGCCAAATTACCACACCCCCCAATGCAGCCAGAGCGCCGACCAGCCCGGTTTCGGCAAGCAATTGCATGACGATATTGTGCGCATGATTGTACAAGCCGCTGAGACCGGAGCTTTTGAACAATACCCCATACTCGAAATGCTGCCATGCGAACTGACCCCATCCCACGCCCAGCAGCGGAGACTGTAAAAATATAAACCACGCCTCACGCCACAGTTCAAGGCGGATGCTGCCGCTGGCAAACTCAAATAATCTTTGAAAGGAGGTAACAGCAGGTACCGGAGCGGCAAACCAGGGTAATTGCGCCACCCATTGCATTAAAGCGAAACCGGGAATAAGCAGAACACTGGCTTTCAGCAGTGCGGCGTTCTTTTGATTTCGCCGATACCACCATGCTGATAACGCCAGCAGCGCAAAAAGATAAAGCCAGGGGCTGCGCGAGCCGCTCAATGCCAGAACAAAAAGCAATAACACAGCGATTACAGCCGCAACAGCCCAGGCCAGCCTGCCGCTTGCGGAAAGAAATAGCAGCGAAGCCAAAGCCAGGCAGGTATAGTCGGCAAAATGATTCGGTTGCGCCAGATTGCCATAAACCGCATTGGAAGTTTTTACCGAAATCAGCGGGTCAACAAAGGTATGAATCTGATAGTGCTGAAGCAGGGCCACAATGGCGCTCAATACTCCGCCTGCAACAAGACACCAGGCAAGCGCGGTACTGATGGCCGCCAATCCGATTTCCCGCCGCAGAATATTTCCGAGCAATATCAGAAAGGCCGCCCATAGAAGATAAAGCAATGCCAGCAGCACCTGCTCGGGGTAGACTATTTTGTCGAGAGCAAACTGCAATAACAGCAACGGATACAACACCAGAAGAACCAGTACCATCCTGGGCAATTCCAGGTTATTCCAGAAGCGCTGTTGCAATAGCAGCGAGAGAGCGCCCAGTCCCAAAGCAAAAGCCAGCCACTCGGTGTAAAAACTGGGTAAAGGAAATTGGCGGTGGGGCTGCAGGAAAGGAAGCACCCACATCAACCCTATCAGGGCTAGACTGATATGAGGGAAATCGAGAAATGCAGCGAGGCGTTTTATTGTCAAGAGAGGTCGCTGAGGAAATACTATAAAATAATACAACATTTTCAATCTGCGCCGATTTTATTTGCATATGAAAAAACTGGTCCTGTTGCGTCACGGTGAAAGTACCTGGAACAAGGAAAACCGCTTCACCGGCTGGACTGACGTTGCTTTATCGGAAAAAGGCGTGCAGGAAGCAAAGACGGCCGGGCTAGTGTTAAAGCAAAACGGTTTTGCGTTCGATGTCGCTTACACATCTTTGCTCAAGCGCGCCATCAAAACCTTATGGATCGTGCTGGAGGATATGGAGCAGATGTGGATACCGGTAAACCTTTCCTGGCGGCTCAACGAGCGGCACTATGGCGCGTTGCAGGGGTTGAACAAATCCGACACTGCGGCTAAGTTCGGGGAGCAGCAGGTATTGCTGTGGCGCAGAAGCTACGATGTGCGGCCGCCTGCGCTCGACAAATCGGACAGCCGTTACCCGGGCAATGACCCAAGATATAGAGGCCTGCCGGAAAAATATCTTCCCTTGACTGAATGCCTGAAAGACACGGTCACTAGATTTCTGCCCTATTGGAAGGAAACGATTGCCCCAGCGGTAAAATCCGGCCAAAACGTGATCATCGCGGCGCATGGCAACTCGCTCAGAGCTCTCGTCAAGTACCTTGACCGTATCAGCGACGAGCGGATCGTGGAGCTCAACATTCCCACCGGCATTCCGCTGGTGTACGAACTTGACAATAACTTGCTGCCGCTTAAGCACTACTACCTGGGCGATGAGGAAACAGTAAATCAGGCCGTGCAAGCGGTCGCCAATCAGGGCAAAGCCAGAACGTAAATTGCCGCTGCGACAATACGGTGCCCACCTTCCTGCAAGACCCGAAACCCAGTCTCACCGAAAGCACTCTTCAATTGAATAAAACCACAGGGTTGCGCCTTGGGTTTTGGCGTCTGGTTTACGCAAGCCTGACCATTCTCTGGTTCGCTCTCGTCGGCCCGGTTTACGCAGCACCTAAAGATGAGCTGAAGCAATTGCGCAGCCGAATGGAGCAGCTGCAAAAAGAACTGTCCGACGCTGAAGAATCGAAATCTGAAGCGGCTGATGCGCTCAGGGAATCGGAACGCACCATCTCGGAGGCCAACCGCAAGCTCTACGAACTTAACCGCCAGCAACGCGAAGTCAATGCTGGGCTAACAAGCCTGCAGTCGCAGAGCGGGCAGACCGAGTCCGGCATCCGTACCCAGCAGGCGTTGCTGGAGAAACTGCTGTATCAGCTCTATCTGGGACAACAACTGGATTATCTTGCGCTGCTGTTAAACGGTCAGGATCCCAACCAGGTCGCGCGCCAACTTTATTATTACAGCTATATTTCACGGGCACGGGCGGATTTCATCGCGAAACTCCGCGGAAACCTCAATGAGCTTACCATCCTCACCTCTCAAACCCGGGATAAAAGCAAAGAGCTCAAAGAAATCCAGGCCGAGCAGGCGGCGCAGAAACGGCTTCTGGAAAAAGAAAAGCTCACGCATCAGCAGGTGCTCGTCAGCGTTTCCAAGCAAATCTCTCAGCAGCAGCGCGAGATTGGAACCCTGCAGCGCAATGAGCGCCGTCTTACTCGCCTAGTGGAGAAACTAGCGAAAATCCTCTCACAGAAAAAACCACCTCCCACGCTCAGCAACTTCCAGCTTCCCGATGCCTCGCTCGATGCCAATCCTTTCCAACAATTGAAAGGTAAGCTAAATTTGCCGGTAAAAGGGGAACTTACTAATCATTTCGGCAGTCCACGCACTGATAGCGGCCTCACCTGGAAAGGGTTGTTCATACTCTCGCAAAGCGGACAGGACGTTAAAGCCATCGCCGCCGGGCAGGTGGTATTTGCCGACTGGCTGCGCGGATTTGGCAACCTGATCATCCTAGATCACGGGGCGGGCTATATGAGCCTGTACGGCAACAACGAAACCCTTTATAAGCAAGTCGGGGATTCCATCCATGGCGGGGACACCATTGCCGCGGTGGGAAACAGCGGCGGCAACCCCGATTCCGGTTTATACTTTGAAATGCGGCACCAGGGCAAACCGTTTGACCCCCTGACTTGGGTCACCGTAAAGTAACTTATTATCACGACCGTATGCAGTAATGCGAGGAGATTTTTAGATGCGCAATAAATTAGAGCAAATTGGGCTGATCGTGCTGGGCGCGTTGCTCGGCGTGGCCCTGAGCTTGAATTTTTCAGCGGTGGCGCAAAAAGACGCCGGCGCGCCGCTGCCGGTCGAGGAGTTGCGCGCCTTCACCGAAGTATTCGGGCGCATTAAAAACGATTATGTCGAACCGGTGGACGACAAGAAACTCATCACCGAAGCGATCAACGGGATGCTCACCGGGCTGGATCCCCATTCCGCCTACCTTGACGCCGAGGCCTTCAAGGAATTGCAGGTGGGTACCCAGGGCGAGTTCGGCGGCTTGGGCATCGAAGTCGGCATGGAAGACGGTTTCGTCAAGGTGGTCTCACCGATTGAAGATACGCCCGCCTATAACGCGGGGCTCAAAAGCGGCGACCTCATCATCAAGCTCGACGATACTGCGGTCAAGGGTATGACTCTCAACGATGCGGTCAAGCGCATGCGCGGCAAGCCCAATACCAAGATCACCCTCACCGTAGTGCGCAAGGGCGAGCCCAAGCCGCTGGTATTCACCCTGACCCGCGCGGTCATCAAAGTGCAAAGTGTCAAATCCAAGCTGGTCGAGCCGGGCTATGGCTATATCCGCATCACCCAGTTCCAGGAGCACACCGGGGAAACGCTGGCCAAGGCGCTCACCGATCTATACAAGCCTAGCTCACTGAAAGGCCTGGTTCTGGACTTGCGCAACGACCCGGGTGGTTTGCTGAACAGCGCGGTGGCGGTATCCTCGGCCTTCCTGCAGCCGAATGCACTGGTAGTGTATACCGATGGCCGCACTGAGGACGCCAAGATGCGGTTTATCGCCACTCCCGAAAACTATTTGCGCGGCAATTTCAAGGAAGATTATCTTAAGAAACTCCCGCCTGCGGTGAAGACTGTGCCAATGGTGGTGCTGGTCAACAACGGCTCAGCGTCAGCCTCGGAAATCGTGGCCGGCGCACTGCAGGACCACAAGCGCGCCGTCATCATAGGCACGCAAAGCTTCGGCAAAGGCTCAGTGCAAACCATCCTGCCGCTGGGCAATAACACCGCCATCAAGCTTACTACCGCGCGCTATTACACGCCCAACGGCCGCTCGATCCAGGCCAAGGGCATTACGCCTGACATCGTAGTGGAAGAAGCCACGGTGAGCGGCATTGAAGACGGTCCGCGATTGCGGGAAGCGGATTTGGAACGCCATCTCTCCAATGACAAGCAGCCAGAAGACAAGCCTGAGCCGCCGAAGGCCGCGCCGCCCAAGTCCGTACCCAAACCCAAGGGCGGAGAAGAAAGCAAAGTCGAGCTTCTGGAATTCGGCGGAAAAAACGATTACCAGTTGAACCAAGCGATCAACCTGCTCAAGGGCCTGCAAATCCTGCAAGGGCAAAATTAAGCCCGTTCGGGTGGCCCGCGTTTTGCCGTGGACGACAATCAGTTAATCCGCTACAGCCGGCACATTCTTTTGCCGCAAATCGGCATTGAAGGCCAGGAAAAACTTCTCAATTCGCATGCGCTGATTATTGGCGCGGGCGGTTTAGGCTCACCGATTGCGCTTTACCTTGCCGCAAGCGGTTTGGGCAAAATCACCATCTGCGATGGCGAAAAGGTGGACCTCACCAACTTGCAGCGGCAAATCATGCACCACACTCCTGCCGTCGGCACGCCGAAAACACAATCCGCGCGCAACACCATGATGCTGATTAATCCCGAAGTGAAAATAGTCGAAGTGCCAAAACGGGTGTCGAGCGAAGATGTAATGGATCTGGTGATAAATGCCGATGTGGTGCTCGATGCAAGCGACAATTTTGCCACGCGGCATGCAGTGAACCGCGCCTGCGTTGCGCGCCGCAAGCCTCTGGTGTCAGGAGCCGGCGTGCGCTTCGACGGCCAGGTGGCGGTATTCAATTTGCGTGAGACAACGAGCCCCTGCTACCACTGCCTGTTTCCCGAAGATGGCGAATTAGAGGAAACGCGCTGCGCGGTGATGGGCGTATTCGCACCGTTAACCGGCATCATTGGCACCATCCAGGCAGCGGAAGCGCTGAAGTTATTGACCGGCGTTGGCGAAACACTAAACGGCCGGCTGCTTTTGCTTGATGCGCTTTCCATGGAATGGCGCTCCATCAAGCTTGTCAAAGACCCGCTATGCTCTGTTTGCGGTAAAAGAGCGCAAGCGGCGAACGCTTAACTTTTTATCATCTCCCGCCACTGCTCGGCCCAGTACTCCATTGGTTTGCGCTTGAAGCCGCTTTTTGCATACTGGTGCCAGCGGCCGGTGACATAGCACATCAAGAGATTCGCCTGCGCCGCGGCGTCCATGTCGGTGGGTAACTCATTCTGGCTCGACGCGAAGCGCAGCGCCTGTTTAATCGACGCTTCCAGCCGGTCATGCAATTGATTGATGCGCGTTTGCAGCCGGTCGTCCTCGTTCACCAGCGCATCGCCAATCAGCACCCGCGTCATACCCGGATTCTTCTCGGCGAAGCCCAGCAGCATGGTGAGCATCGCTTCCAGCTGTTTCACCCCGCTTTTCTCGTCGGTGGTGATTTTGTTGATAAGGCCGAAGATGGACTCTTCGATGAATTCAATCAGTCCCTCGAACATCTGCGCCTTGCTGGCAAAATGGCGGTACAAAGCGGCTTCGGAAACATCCAGTTTTGCCGCCAGTGCGGCGGTGGTGATTTTTTCCGCACGCGGGTTTTGCAGCATCTGCGCCAGCGTCTGCAGGATCTGTAATTTGCGTTCACCGTGCTTGGCTGGCATGGCTTAACCCTCGCCTCAAATTTATGACACTCATCGCGCACCCGCACGAATCAGCGTGCCCACACCTTCATCGGTGAGGATTTCCAGGAGCAGCGCGTGCTCAACCCGGCCATCTATGATGTGGCAAGTTTTCACGCCGTTACGCACCGCCTCCAGCGCGCAGTTCACTTTGGGCAGCATGCCTCCTGAAATGGTGCCATCCTCAATCAGGTTTTTCACCTTGGCCGCGTTAAGACCAGTCAGCACGTTGCCTTTCTTATCCAGCACCCCTGGCGTATTGGTGAGCAGAATCAGCTTCTCCGCTTTCAGCGTCTCGGCGATTTTCCCCGCCACCAGGTCAGCGTTGATATTGTAGGACTCGCCTTTGTCGCCCACACCGATGGGTGCGATCACCGGAATAAAATCCTGGCTGTCGAGCAAGGACACGATCTGGGGATCAATGCCCACCACTTCGCCGACGTGCCCCATATCCAGCCATTCTTCCTGGTTTGCAGTGCTTTTCAGTTTCAACTTGCGGGCGCGGATAAAATCCCCGTCCTTGCCGGTCAAGCCTATCGCCTTGCCGCCGTGCTGATTGATGAGGCTGACAATCTGCTTGTTGACCTGTCCCCCTAATACCATTTCCACCACGTCCATGGTTTCGCGATCGGTGACACGCATCCCTTGGACGAATTCGCTTTGCTTGCCGACGCGTTTCAAGAGCTCGTCGATGTGCGGCCCGCCGCCGTGCACCACTACCGGGTTCATGCCGACGAGCCTCAGCAGCACCACGTCGCGGGCGAAGCCGTGCTTGAGGGATTCCTCGATCATGGCGTTGCCGCCATACTTGATAACGATGGTCTTGCCGTGAAAGCGCTGGATGTACGGCAGCGCCTTGGCGAGGTCGCTGGCCTTTTGCCTGGCGCTGGTCGGATTGAGCGGCATGGCTGTCCTGCCTGGTTGCAAAGTGCATCATTTTACACTCTGCAGCCTTAAAACAAAAAAGGCGGCACTAGGCCGCCTTTTATCAAAACACTTCCGTGTTACTGGATGTAAAGCTTTTTAGCGGAAACTGCGGCTTTCTTCGGCAATATGAGTTCCAGCACGCCATCAGAGTATTTGGCCTGCGCCGTGCTTTCGTCCACATCCTGAGAAAGCGCGAAGCTGCGCGAGAATTTTCCGTAATAACGCTCGCTGCGGAGCACTCGCTCGCCATCTTTTTCTTCGTGCTCTTTCTTCACTTCGGCATTAATGGATATTTGACTGCCGTCAATGGACACGTTGATGTCCTCTTTCTTCACGCCGGGAAGCTCAGCCTGCACTTTATAGGCATTATCATCTTCAGTAACATCTACCTTGACCGGAAATTGTGACGGACCTTCAATACTCACCGGCCGCACGAAGAAACCCTGCAAAAGATCACCGAACATCTCGTCAAACGGGTCGTAACGCGTAATATTTGCCATAAACAAACACCTCCAAATTTAAGACATTAATCAATCGGCGCTTACTTGCACCGTTGTTTCTTATATGGGTCGCAATTCGCGCTTTTCAAGTGCCGTCCTTCCACTTGTGTTTCCATCCGGAAACGTCTAAATTTATTTACCTTTTCAACTTGGCAGCTTTTGGCCGATCGTGAATAACCAGACAAAATCAGGCCATATCTCAGATGGCGCGCTTGAAGAATATCGCCCGTATCTGTTGCGCTATGCACTGCTGCAATTGCGTGACAACGCGCTGGCCGAGGATGCGGTGCAGGAAACTCTGCTGGCGGCGCTGGAGAGCCGCTCCAAGTTTTCCGGCAAATCTTCGCCTAAAACCTGGCTGACCGGCATCCTCAAGCACAAAATCATCGACCTCTTCCGCAAGCAGGCGAAAGAAGCTACGCAATTCAGCCTCGAGGCAGAGCTGGAAAACGGCGTGGGCGATTTTGACGTGCTTTTCCAGCCGGATGGGCATTGGAACACGTGGCCGCAGGCTTGGGCCGACCCGCTTAAAAACCTGGAGAACAAGAAATTCTGGGAGATATTTGAAGTTTGCGCCAAACTGATGCCGGCTAACACCGCTCGGGCGTTCATGATGCGCGAGTTCCTGGGGTCAAGCACCGAAGAAATCTGTAAGGACATGCAAATTTCAGCGACCAACTGCTGGGTCATGCTGTACCGCGCGCGCATGAGCCTAAGGCTATGCTTGGAGCATAACTGGTTTGGCGGCAGTTTAGGGGGAAAGTAATGCTGACCTGCAAGGAAGTTTCAATGCTGGTATCGCACTCCCTGGACCGCCGCTTGAGTCTGGTAGAATGGGTAGGCCTGAGAATACACCTTTTTCTTTGCGACGGCTGCAGGCACTTCCGCGAGCAGATGGCCTTCATCCGGCGCGCCTGCCAGCGTTATCCGGACTGAACTCAGGGAAATTTCGGCGGTGAATTCCTATGGGGGGTTTCGCGCATCCTAACCGGAAAGCTTCGGTAGCAAACGCGTGGAACTCGATCAGAGGTTTCTTTAGGGCGCGGTGCTGCGCACTTCGGCCTGCACTTCCACCACCGTCTTGCTGCGGTCAGCACGCTGCAAAGTGAAGCGCAGCGGTACTTTGTCGCCCCGCTTCAAAGACTTTTTCAAATCCAGCAGCATGATGTGTAATCCGCCAGGCTCAAACTTCACCGTTTGCTTCGCGGGCAACTCGAGACTTTCCAGCTGCCGCATAGTCATGATACCGTTCTCCAACCGCATCGAATGAATTTCTACGCTGCCCGCTACCGGGCTTGAAGCCGCAACCAGCTTGCTTGGCGCAGCACTGCTGATTTCCAGATAAGCGCCCGCCACGCGTTGGCCGGGAGCCGTGGTCCTCACCCAGGCATGAGCGACCGTTACGGCCTCATCAGCATGAATAGCGGGGCTGCCAAAGCAAAGTACCAGGGTAAGGGTGGCTGATTTGAACGTTTTTAACATGAACTCAGTCTTCACGCAGAACGCAACACATTTGGTATATAATTTTCTTTTATGCAAAAGATGAAACCCTTATTACTATTCCTGCTGTTCCCGTCACTGCTTTTCGCCCAGCAACTGCCTGTTCCCCAAGCACCCTCGATCGCGGCTAAATCCTATTTGCTCACCGATTTTTACAGCAAGCAAGTTCTGGTCGGGCAAAATATCAACGAGCGTATCGAGCCTGCGTCGCTAACCAAATTGATGACCGCCTATCTCACTTTCACCGCGCTCAAGCAAAAACAAATCACCCTCGAGCAGATGCTTCCGATATCCACCCGCGCCTGGCGTGCCGAAGGCTCGCGCATGTTCATCGAACCCGACAAACCGGTTAAGGTGGACGAATTGATACATGGGATGGTAGTGCAATCCGGCAACGACGCCTGCATCGCGCTCGCCGAAGGCATCGCCGGCAGCGAGGAAGTTTTCGCGCAGATGATGAACCGCGAAGCGCAGCGTCTGGAAATGAAAAACACGCATTTCACGAATTCCACGGGATTGCCTCATCCGCAGCATTACTCTACTGCATATGACCTGTCTTTGCTCGCAGCAGCAATAATACGCGAATTCCCTGAATACTACCCGCTGTATTCGGTCAAGGAGTACAAGTACAACAACATTTCGCAGACCAACCGCAACCGTCTTCTGTGGACCGACCCCTATGTGGATGGGATGAAAACCGGTTATACCGAAAATGCGGGTTACTGCCTCATTTCTACCGCGAAAAGAGGCTCGCGGCGACTGCTTTCAGTAGCCCTGGGCGCTGCGTCGGACAGCGCTCGAGCTATCGAAAGCCAGAAGCTTCTCAATTACGGTTTCCAGTTCTATGACACGCTGCGCCTCTATGCAAAAGGTCAGGCGGTGACCAGTTTCGCGGTATGGAAGGGCACCGAAAATTCGGTCAAGGCGGGATTCGCGGAGGATGTTTACTTAAGCATCCCCAAAGGCCAGTCAGAGCGCCTGAAAGCCACCATGGAAAGCCGGCAACCGCTGATTGCGCCGATCAGCGCCGGGCAAAACGTCGGCATGGTCAAGCTTACCCTGGATGGCAAACCGGTAGCAGAATATCCAGTGATTGCACTTGAGAACGTGGAACTCGCCAACATCCTGGGTCGCGAATGGGATAGCCTGCGGCTGCTTTTTAATTAAGGTTGTTTTTCAATTGAGCACGGTTTATTTAAACGGTAGATTCATGCCCCTCGAGGAGGCGCGCGTTCCGGTGCTGGACCGCGGTTTCATTTTTGGCGACGGGGTGTATGAAGTTATTCCCGCGTACTCGCGAAAGCCATTCCGCCTCAAGGAGCATCTCAAGCGACTGCAGACAAGCCTGGACGGCATTCGCCTCAACAACCCGCACAGCGATTCCCAATGGGTCGAGTTGCTTGCGCAACTCGTCACGCAAAACCAAGGCGAGGACCAGTATATTTATTTGCACATCACGCGCGGAGTGGCGAAGCGCGACCACGCTTTCCCCAAACAGGTCCAGCCCACAGTGTTCATAATGAGCACGCCGCTGCAAACCACACCCCCGGAACTTTTGAAAACCGGGGTAGCAGCTATTACCGCCCAAGATAACCGCTGGCTGCGTGGCGACATGAAGACGATTTCGTTGTTGCCCAATGTGCTGCTGCGGCAAATGGCGGTGGATGGTGACGCAGGTGAGACCGTCCTGGTGCGCGACGGCTTTCTTACCGAAGGCGCAGCAAGCAATATCTTCGTGGTGAAAAACGGTGTGGTGCTCGCGCCGCCGAAAAATCACCTGATACTCCCCGGCATTACTTATGATGTGGTGCTGGAATTGGCAGCCGCTCATTCCATCCCGCACCAGGTGAGAGCGGTTTCCGAAGCCGAAGTGCGCACCGCACAGGAACTCTGGATGACTTCTTCCGGCAAAGAAGTATTGGCCATCACTACTCTGGATAACCAACCGGTGGGTGACGGCAAGCCTGGCAAGCTGTTCTGGCGCATGCATGAGTTGTATCAAAACTATAAAGCGACGGCAATGCGGCGGAGTGAGGCGCAGCACATATAATATTAGAGCCGGTTAATGGGCATAGAGCCTTCATTGATTGAATACCCGTGCTCTTTCCCTATCAAGATTATGGGCAAAAGCCAAGCAGGATTTGCACAAGCAATGATGCAAATCGTGATGCGTCACGCCCCCGACTTTGACCCCGCCAACATGGATATGAAGTCCAGCAAAAAAGGCAAGTACCTGAGCCTCACCTGCATCATTCAGGCCTCATCGCGCGCCCAACTGGATGATCTCTATCGCGAGCTATGCGATCACCCGATGGTGGTGATGGTGCTCTAAAACGTGAAAGGTGAAAAGTGAAGAGTGAAATGCCCAACACCAGAGAGACTCTGCTCTCTCCCGTTTCACGTTTCACGTTTCACGCTTCACCCTTAATCAAACGCTTAGGCTTGGTTGAGTACCTGCCTACTTGGCGCGCGATGCAGGATTTCACTGCGCGGCGCAATGCCGATACCGAAGACGAACTCTGGCTTATCCAGCACCCGCCAGTTTACACCCTGGGCCTGAACGGAAAACCGGAACATTTGCCTCAAGATACCGCGATTCCCGTTATCAAAACCGACCGCGGCGGCCAGATCACCTACCACGGACCCGGTCAAATCATCGCTTATCTGCTACTCGATATGCGGCGCTTAAACATCGGCGCGCGCGGGCTGGTTAAGCGCATGGAACAGTCAGTGATAGACTTGCTTGAAGGTTACGGTATAAGCGCACAAGCCCGTATTGATGCCCCGGGTGTGTATGTGAACGGCTCAAAAATCGCCGCATTGGGGTTGCGAATTAGACAAGGTTGCTGCTACCACGGCCTTGCGCTCAACGTGGACATGGATTTGCTGCCGTTTCGAGCGATCAATCCTTGCGGCCATCCGGGCATGCAAGTCACGCAGCTGCGCGATTTGGGCGTTGCTGATTCGCTGGCCCGGTTAAGCGAAAAATTATCTGAAAAGCTTACTTATCACCTGCGCAAAAAATGAACCCCGCATCCGAAAATCTCAGGCAAAAAGGCGCAGCCAAGACTGCGCGCATTCCAATCAAGATTGTGCCGCTGCAGAAACTTAAAAAGCCCGATTGGATCCGCGTAAGGTCTGCAAACAGCGCGCGCTTCTACGATATCAAACGCATACTGCGCGAACATAAGCTGCACACAGTCTGCGAAGAAGCCTCATGCCCCAATATCGGCGAATGTTTCGGGAAAGGCACGGCGACGTTCATGATTCTGGGAGACCTGTGCACCCGGCGTTGCCCATTCTGCGATGTAGCCCACGGCAAGCCGCTTCCGCCAGATGCTGACGAGCCAGTGAATCTCGCCAAGACGATAGCCGCGCTGAATCTCCATTACGTGGTGATCACCAGCGTGGACCGTGATGATTTGCGCGACGGCGGCGCCCGGCATTTCGCCGATTGCATCCGTTGTGTGCACGAATTATCGCCGCAAACCCGCATCGAAACGCTGGTGCCTGATTTTCGCGGGCGGCTGGAGATTGCCCTGGACATTTTAAGCACCTGCCCGCCGGATGTGATGAACCACAACTTGGAAACCGTGCCGCGGCTATACAAGCAGGCACGTCCGGGCGCTGACTACCGGAATTCACTGAAACTGCTCAAGGACTTCAAATCACGCTTCCCGAACATTCCGACTAAATCGGGTTTGATGCTGGGTTTGGGTGAAACCGACGAGGAAATCCTGGAAGTCATGCGCGATCTGCGCGATCACCATGTGGACATGCTCACACTCGGGCAGTACCTTCAGCCGAGCAGCTATCATCTGCCGGTGCTGCGCTACGCGGAGCCTGCGGTGTTCAAAAGCCTTGAAGAACAAGCCAGGGAAATGGGTTTCCTGCACGCCGCGTGCGGGCCGCTGGTGCGCTCAAGCTACCACGCCGATGAACAAGCTCATGAGGCAGGACTGGTCAGCGGCGCAATCTAACCGAATAACCTTTCGCTGCTTGAAGGACCCCGCTGTCAAGCACCCACAGGCGCGGCGAGCTTCTCTTCTATCAGCCGGTGCAACTGGGCGAAATCCGGCTCGCCGAGGATACGCTTGATGATGTTGCCGCGCTTGTCGATGATAAAAGTGGTTGGAGTGAGCTGCACGTCGCCAAAGGCCTGTGCGAGGCTTCCCCGCACATCCAGCGCCACTTTGAAGGGCAGTGCATTTTTCTCAGTGTAATTCAATACGTAATTGGGGGGATCGTAGCTCATGGCGACGGCGATGGTCTCGAGACCTTGCGTCTGATATTTACGGTAGGTGTCTATCATCCGCGGCATTTCGTGGATGCAGCCGACGCAACTGGTGGCCCAGAAATTCACAAGCACCACCTTGCCGCGCAGGCTCCCCATAGAGATTTTCTCGCCTTTCAGCGAAGTAAACGTCACCTGCGGCGCCGGTGACTCCTGCGACACCGCTTGCGCAAACAGCAGCGCCAGCAGCGCGGCCAGCGCCAGCAAAATCAGAAAGCGTTTGTTTTTAACCATGGGTTCAAGCAAGCCGCAGAAACGGGAAAATTAGTGTGTGCTTTTTTGCCGTGTTTGTCATCCTGTTCCTTAGAGCCTCTAACATAATGAAACGAATAATGCGACGGCGTCGGTTTCGGAGGCAGGCCGCGAAGCGAGCCGCGCCGTTGGGTCACTCCCCAATAAGCGGCGAGCGACAAAGGCATGCGCCGAAAGCGCCCCGGACTCGGTCTCGCGCAGCGTGGTGCGGGAAGGGGCGCAAGCTGCCGCAAACATATCGTTAAACGGGGCGCTCATGCTGCCGCTCCCGCACCCCAAGCTTCGCTTACCGTGTCGCGGCAACCGCCGTCCCCAAGGGTTGCGGCCAAAAAGCGCGCCTGCTTCGTTGCTCGGCTTACTCGATGTCCCGGCATCGAGTTGCGCCACGCGTCCCGCATTCATCGCTTTTTGGCCAGCTACGCAAATCCGTTTCATTATGTTAGAGGCTCTTAATGTGCTTTTTCCCAGTTCGGTCCCGCCCCAACATCTACAACCAGCGGTACTTCCAATTTGGCAACACCACACATGAGCTTCGGCAACTCGGATTTCAGCAACCCGAGTTCGTCATCCGGCACTTCCAGCACCAGCTCGTCGTGCACTTGCATGATGAGCCTGGCTTTGAGCTGCTTTTGCCTAAGCCACTCGTGCACCGCAATCATGGCAAGTTTTATAAGATCCGCAGCGGTGCCCTGCATCGGCGCGTTGATTGCCGCGCGCTCCGCACCCTGCCGGTGCGCGCCGTTGGAGCTGTAGATGTCGGGAAGCCAAAGCCTTCTGCCAAGCACGGTTTCCACAAAGCCCTGTTGCTTGGCTAGTTCGCGGGTGCGCTGCATGTAGTCCGCAACCCCCGTGTAACGGGCGAAATAACGTTCCATGTAAAGCTGTGCCGCTGCTCGCTCGATGCCCAACTGGCTGGCCAAACCGAACGCAGACATGCCGTAAATCAGGCCGAAATTAATCACCTTGGCATAGCGCCGCTGCTCCGCCCCGACTTCCTTCGGAGGAATGCCGAAAATCTCTGCTGCGGTGGCGCGGTGGATGTCCTCGCCTGCGGCAAAGGCTTTGAGCAGGTTCGCGTCCCGCGAAATATGCGCCATGATGCGAAGTTCAATTTGCGAATAGTCTGCTGATACAATCTGGTGGCCGGCGGAAGCAATAAACGCTTCGCGGATTCTGCGTCCTTCCTGGGAGCGCACCGGAATGTTCTGCAGGTTGGGATCGTTGCTGGCAAGTCTGCCTGTTACCGCAACCGCCTGAGCATAATTGGTGTGCACCCGCCCGGTGGCCGGGTCCACCATGCGCGGTAGCTTATCCGTGTACGTGGACTTAAGTTTGGCCAGGCCGCGGTAATCAAGGATGAGCTTGGGCAAAGGGTAATCCAGTGCGAGCTCCTGCAACACATCTTCATCGGTGGATGGCGCGCCGCCGGGCGTTTTCTTCACCACCGGAAGTTTGTGGCGCTCGAACAGGATTTCCTGTATCTGCTTCGGCGAATTGAGATTGAACGGTTGTTCCGCAAGCCGGTACACCTCGGTTTCAAGTTCCAGCATTCTGTTTCCCAATTCGCGGCTTTGTTCCCCCAGCAGTTTCACATCCAGCAGCACGCCGTTTCTCTCCATGTCAAAGAGCACTTCGAGGAGCGGCATCTCTATACGCCGGTAAATCATCTCCAGTTTGGGGTCGGCAGCAATTTGCGGATATAGTGCCTGATGCAGTTGTAGCGTGATGTCGGCGTCTTCAGCCGCATATTCGGTGGCTTTGTCCACTGCCACCTGCTCAAAACTGATCCGCCCGGCGCCTTTCCCGGTCACTTCATCATAAGTGATGGTTTTGACGCCGAGATGACGCTCCGCCAGATTGTCCATGTCATGCGCCCTGTGGCTTTCCAGCACATAGGATTGCAGCAAGGTGTCATGCGCAATGCCGGAAAGCACGACGTCGTGATTGGCGAAGATGTGCTTGTCATACTTGAGGTTCTGTCCAAGTTTGGGTTTTCCCGGATCTTCCAGCCAGGGCTTGAGCCGCTGTATAACCTGATGGAAATCAAGCTGAGCCGGCGCGCCGGAATAACGGTGCGCAAGCGGAATATAAGCGGCATGGTGCACTTCCACCGAGAATGATATCCCGACCAACTTGTCCTGCAGCGGATCCAGCCCAGTGGTTTCGGTATCCACCGCCACCAATTGCGCCGCGTGAATACGCTTCAGCCATTTTTCCAGTTGTGCTTCGGTCAGAACGGTTTCGTAATTCTTTTGTGAGGGGTGAGGAGTAAGTGATGAGTGGCTTGGGCTCACCACTTGGTTTATGGCTTGATCTGACTCCTTACTTCTTACGCCTAACCCCTTACTCTCTTTAAGCCAGTTTTTGAATTCAAATCGTTCGAACAGTTCGGCAAGTTTTGCGCTGTCGGGAGATTGCGGCACGAGATCATCCAGGCTTACCGGCAAAGCCACATCGCATTTGACGGTAAGCAGCTGGCGCGCTTGAGGAAGCCAGTCGAGAGATTTGCGCAAATTCTCCCCGACGACGCCGGGTATATCATTTGCATGCACCATCAGGTTGTCGAGCGTTTGATACTGTGTCAGCAGCTTCACCGCGGTTTTCGGCCCGACCTTGTCCACGCCAGGCACGTTATCCACACTGTCGCCAATCAGCGTCAGATACTCCAAGATACGTGAAGGCCCCACGCCGAATTTGGCAAGTACCCCCTGCTCATCAAGTTTTTCATTGCTCATGGTGTTGATGAGCGTAACCTGCGGGTTAACCAATTGCGCAAGGTCCTTGTCCCCGGTGGAAACGATGCTCTTTATCCCCTCGCGTGCGGCAAGCACGGTAAGCGTACCGATGACGTCGTCCGCCTCCACGCCTTCAATGATGAGCAGTGGCCAACCCAGGGCACGGATGCATTCGTGGAGTGGTTCAATCTGGACTGCTAAATCTTCCGGCATCGCAGGCCGGTTGGCCTTGTATTCGGGATACCACTCTTCGCGGAAGGTTTTGCCTTTTGCGTCAAACACGCAAGCGCTATAATCGGCCTTGTACTCGCTGTGCAAACGGCGCAGCATGTTGAGCACACCGTAAATCGCGCTCGTGGGCTCGCCCCGTCGGTTGCGCAAATCGGGCAGTGCGTGAAATGCGCGGTAAAGGTACGAGGAGCCGTCAACCAAGAGCAACGTTTTGCTTCCGCTTGACGGTGCCTCGTGTTCCCTGTTGGAGTTTCCGGCAGCGTTTTTCATTTCGCCCTGCCGCACAAGTTAAACTTTAAATTCATTAAACGGATTTCCAAAATGAACCTTCCAGAAAAGCTGCAACAATCAATTACCCCGGAATTTCTTGAGAAAACGTGGTCAGCGCGCGAATCCTGGCGCGTATTTGCGATTATGGCAGAATTTGTGGAGGCCACGGAACGCTTGAGTGCGATACGCCCCGCAGTAAGCATTTTCGGCAGCTCGCGCTCTTCGCCAGATCACCCCTTTTACAAGCTCGCTGAAGCCATCGCACGGCAACTGTCGGATGCGGGTTTCAGCGTCATTTCCGGCGGCGGGCCCGGCATCATGGAAGCCGCCAACAAAGGGGCATATTTCGGCACAAGCCCAAGCATTGGCCTGAATATCCAGCTGCCGCACGAGCAACACAGCAACGCCTACCAGGATATCAGCCAGACATTCCGGCATTTCTTTGCGCGCAAGGTGATGTTCGTGAAGTTCGCCAGCGCTTACGTGGTGCTGCCCGGCGGCTTCGGCACGCTGGATGAACTGATGGAAGCGCTCACCCTGGTACAGACCGGCAAAACGCGCAAAATGCCCATCATCCTGGTGCACGAACCATTCTGGCGCGGAATGCTGGACTGGTTCAAGCAGGTGTTGGTTACGGAAAACATGATGGACGCCGAGGATCTGCATCTCATCCAGGTCATCAACGAACCCAAAGCAGTGGTGGACGCGATATTCAATCATTACGAGAAGCGCGGTTTCGAGCCTTCGGCGCAAGAGCGGGAAATCCAACTTAACCTGTAAATGCCTGTCTGATGATAAACTAATATATTTCGCTTCCGGGCAAACCACTCAACAATGATGCGCCTCATTGCCGCCACCATGTTTTGTCTTGCGCTGTCTGCGTTTGCACAGAGCAACCAGCCGAAGGATTTGCAGCCTCTGCCCGAAGCACCACCACCGCAGCCGCAGATTGACCCGTCACTGGAACCGGAAGTGACCATCATAAAGCGCGGCAAGGAAACCGTAGAAGAATACCGCGTGCACGGTAAGCTCTACATGATCAAGGTCACACCGTCCCACGGCGTTCCTTATTACCTGCTTGATGAAAACGGCACCGGCAAGTTCTCCCGCCGCGACGATTTGGATAATCCGGTCAAGGTACCGATGTGGGTGATATTTTCGTTCTAAAGCGTCAGCTTCCAGCCTTCAGCAAAACCTAATCTCGACACAACGCCTGCAGCTGGACGCTGACAACTAATAAACCATGTCCGTATTCACTACCGTCACTCCGGAACAGCTCTCGGAGTGGCTGAAAAACTACTCGCTCGGCACACTCACTGGCTTGCGCGGCATCGCTTCCGGCATCGAGAACACCAATTACTTCTTGGATACCACTCACGGCCGTTACGTGCTCACGCTGTTCGAGAAACTGCGTGCAGAAGAGCTGCCGTTTTACCTCAACCTGATGTCGCACTTGGCAAGCCACGGTATTCCCTGCCCCGACCCGATTGCTAATCTGCAAAACAACTTCTTAAGTGAACTCAACGGCAGGCCGGCGTGCATCGTCACCTGTCTCGATGGAGTGGATTTAAAGACCCCCACATCCGATCATTGTGCTGAAGTGGGTGAGTTGCTTGCCAACCTGCATCTTGCGGGTCAAACCTATCCAGTGAAAATGGAAAATCCACGCGGCACGCGCTGGTGGACTGCCACCGCCCCGCAACTCATGCCTTTTCTGTCGCAAATTGAAGCGGAACTGCTCAAGGAGGAACTGCACTTCCAGTCGCTTTACCGTTACCAGGATTTGCCGCGCGGTGTGATTCACGCCGACTTGTTCCGCGACAATGTGCTGTTCCACAACGATACCATCAGTGGGGTCATAGATTTCTATTTCGCCTGCAATGATGTATTGCTCTACGACGTGGCTATCACCGTCAATGATTGGTGCGTGACTGCGAGCTATGAACTGGATGCCGGGCGCACCCAGGCACTGCTTTCGGCCTATCATGCCAGCCGCCCCTTCACCGCAAACGAGCGTGAGGCCTGGCCGGTGATGCTGCGCGCCGGCGCGCTTCGCTTCTGGATCTCGCGTTTATATGATTTTCACTTGCCGCGGCCAGGGGAGCTCACTCATGCCAAGGACCCCAAACATTTCATGAACATCCTCAAGCAACACGCCAGCGGAAAATCCGGCGTAGTTTGGCCGTGAGTCAAGCAACCGGCTTCAAATATTGTGCAAATCGGTGTAACTTAGAAACGTAAACAAAAAGTCTTCTTGGGAGGTACATCATGGAACCACGTCAAGTCGCCGCCGGTCAGGGATGGCAATGGATCGTCGAGGGATTTGGTCTCTTTAAAAAAAGCCCGGTTATCTGGGTGGTCCTAGTTATCATTCTTTTCCTGATCGCCATAGCGTTGCATTTTATTCCGATACTGGGACCCCTGGTGCTGTATATCCTGTCACCAGTATTTCTCGGCGGATTGATGGTGGGCTGCAAAGCGCAGCAAAACGGCGAAGAACTAGAAATCACGCATCTTTTTGCCGGCTTCAAGAAAAACACCAACGCGCTTATCGCGCTGGGCGGCATCTACCTAGTCGGGCAAATCATCATCCTCGCCGTGATGTTCATTCTCGGCGGCAGCGCCATCATCAGCCTCATGAAAGGCGGCGAGCCCGACCTCGCGGCGATGACCGCAGCGATGAGTGGCGCTATACTTGCGGTACTGGTTGCGCTCGCTCTCTATGTGCCGCTTGCCATGGCGTTGTGGTTCGCCCCGGCGCTCGCAATATTCAATAACATGCAACCAGTTCCTGCGCTGAAATCAAGCTTCGACGCCTGCCTGAAAAACATTGTTCCATTTTTGATTTATGGCATCGCGATCTTCGTGCTCGCGCTAATTGCCAGCATTCCGCTGTTCCTCGGTTTCCTGGTTTTGGTTCCGGTGATTTTTGCCTCGATTTATATCAGCTACCGGGATATTTACACTGGCGCTTAGACCGATGATGCTCATCAGGCCGGCGTCAGCTTGGCGTATTCCAGCGCCAGCCATTTCACCCCGGCTTTGTGAAAATTGACCTGCACCCTGGCATCCGCCCCGCGTCCTTCGGCGTTGACGATCACCCCCGCACCAAATTTCGGGTGCAGCACATTCTGGCCGATACGCCACGGCAGTGAAGGTTGAGCGTTGAGTGTTGAGTGTTGAGCGTGGGGGGCAGACGCACCCGTGTCTTGAACGCTGAATGCTGAACCCTTAACTCTCAACCCGGAGTTGATCCGCTTCATCAGATTTTCGGGAATTTCCTGTACAAAACGAGAAGCGATGTTATAGCGCGTCTGCCCGTGCAGCATGCGGTTTTGTGAAAAGCTTAAGTAAAGCCTGCGCCGGGCGCGGGTGAGCGCCACGTACATCAATCTTCGTTCTTCTTCCAGTCCGCCGTCTTCAACCAGGCTTTGTTCGTGCGGAAACAAACCCTCTTCCAAGCCGCTGACGAACACTGTGTGAAATTCCAAACCTTTTGCCGAATGCACGGTCATCAGCTGCAATGCATCCACGCCTTCGCCTGCCTGGCGCTCGCCGGCCTCCAATGCAGCGTGCGTCAAAAAATCCACCAACATGTTTTGTGCACTCCCTTCGGCGTTTTCATTAATGAAGCTGGCCACAGCATTGATGAGTTCGCCCAAGTTTTCCAGACGATCGGCGCCGTCTTTCTGCCCCTGGTAATGCTGTTTGAGACCACTGTGTTCGATGACGTGCTCGATTATTTCTTGCAGCGTCAGGCCTGCGCTGGCTTCGCGCAGCGACTTGATCAAGGCAACAAAGCCTTCGATGCCTTTTTTCTGCGCTGTTTCCCTTCCCTGTCCTTTATTCTGCGTTCTGCGCAGCGCCGCCTGCCATAAGCTGCTGTGGTGCTCCAGGGTATCTACCTGCAATTGCTCGAGGCTGCGGTTGCCGATCCCGCGCAGCGGGAAATTGATCACTCGCAGCAGTGCGCCATCGTCATCCGGATTGGCAAAGAGGCGAAGATAGGCGAGTGCGTGCTTGATTTCCTGGCGCTCAAAAAAGCGCAGACCGCCGTACACTCGATACGGAATCGCGGCGGAAAACAGCGCGTGCTCCAATACCCTGGACTGGGCATTGGAACGGTAGAGCACCGCAATGTCACAAAATTTGACACCTTCCGCTGCAAGTGCTTTCACTTCTTCAACGATAAATCCCGCTTCTTCGAGGTCATTGGCGGCTTCATAGAGGCGCAATGGCTCGCCATGCCCTTCGGCAGTCCATAGGTTTTTGCCGAACCGCGCCTTGTTGTGGCGGATCAGCGCATTCGCGGCATCCAGAATGTTGCCGTGCGAGCGGTAGTTCTGCTCAAGCTTGATGACCTTGGTTGCGCCGAAGTCCTGCTCAAAACTTAGCATGTTTCCGGCGCTCGCGCCGCGGAAAGCGTAAATAGACTGGTCATCATCACCCACTGCGAACACCGCATTGTTTTGGCCCGCAAGCAGTTTTAGCCACAGGTATTGCAAACGGCTGGTGTCCTGGAGTTCGTCCACCAGAATATGCTGGAAGCGGCCGCGGTAATGCTCGCGCAGGATTTCATTGCGTGACAGTAGTTCGAATGAGCGCAGCAGCAGTTCAGCAAAATCCGTCACACCCTCGCTCTGGCACAACTCGTCATAGGCGGCGTAAAGCTCGTTAAGCTTGCGGGAAAAATCATCGAACGCTTCAACCTGCGTAGCGCGCAGACCCTGTTCTTTTGCGTCGTTGATAAAGTACTGCAGCTGTTTTGGCGGGTATTTCTCATCGTCGACGTTAAGACTTTTCATGAGGCGCTTGATCAGTGCCAATTGATCTGCGCTATCCATGATTTGAAACAGTTGCGGCAAGCCGGCATCGCGGTAGTGCGCGCGCAGCAGGCGATTACATAACCCATGAAACGTGCCAACCCACATACCGTGGGTGTTAATCGGCAGTATCGCTGAAATGCGCGCGAGCATTTCCTTCGCCGCCTTGTTGGTGAAGGTTACCGCGAGGATGCCCATGGGACTGGCCTGTCCGGTCTGAATCAGCCAGGCAATGCGCGTGGTGAGCACGCGCGTCTTGCCGCTGCCCGCGCCGGCAAGAACCAGCGCAGATTGCCTAGGCAGGGTGACGGATTCGAGCTGCTGGGGATTTAACCCGGAAAGAATGGACATGCAGGGCTGCTCAATGCCGGTTTGCTAAACCAAACATTATAAGCGATGGCCGTTACTTAACCGAAGCAGGATCAGCCGAGCTTCTTCTTTTCCTTCAGCTCGAGAATAAGCGGCGTAAAAATGAGTTGCATCGCCAAACCCATTTTGCCGCCGGGCACGACGATGCAATTCGGCCGCGACATGAAGGAATCGTGGATCATGGTGAGCAGATACGGGAAGTTCACGCCCTTGGGGTTGCGGAAACGGATCACCACAAAACTCTCGTCCGCCGTCGGAATGTCGCGAGCGATGAACGGATTGGAAGTGTCCACCGTCGGCACGCGCTGGAAATTAATGTGGGTGCGTGAAAACTGCGGAGTGATGTAATAAACATAATCACGCATTCGCCGCAGGATGGTCTGCGTCACCACCTCGATCGAGTAGCCGCGGTCCTTCATGTCGCGGTGAATCTTCTGTATCCATTCCAGGTTGACGATCGGCACCACGCCGATCAGCAAATCGACATGTTTGGCCACATTGACGTCCTGTGTGACCACCCCGCCGTGCAGTCCTTCGTAAAACAGGAGCTCGCTGCCTTCCGGCAACGGCTCCCATGGCGTGAAAGTGCCCGGCGCCTGCTTATATGGCGCGGCTTCCTCCTCGTTGTGAAGATACCGCCGCATTCTGCCGGTGCCATTCTCACCGTACTGGCGGAACAAGGTTTCCAGTTCCTGGAACAGGTTGGCTTCCTGACCGAAATGACTGATGGCACGCTCGCCGCTTTTTTCCGCTTTGGCGATCTGGCGCTTCATGTCTTCGCGGTCATAACGGTGAAAGCTGTCCCCTTCTACGGTTACGGCATTGATTTCCTCGCGGTGGAAAATGTGCTGGAAGGTCTGCGTGACCAAGCTGGTGCCCGCTCCCGAAGAACCGGTTACCGCAATGACCGGATGTTTGCGCGACATTGAGGCATTCGCTCCTGAAATCGACCCGCGTTATTCTAGACTTTATGCAGCATAAATAGTACACCAAAAATCATAAGCAACAGTTACATTTCGTTATTGTTACGATAGGAGTTTTTTAAATGCGTTGCGCGAAAATCGCTTTGGCGCAAGAAAAAAAACAGTCTCGCTTGGCCTACTGCTTGAAGTCGCCCCGATTTCTTGGGGGCGATAAGGTATAATTCCCAAGCAAGTTTTCTAGCTGGGATTCCTTTGCTTATGCAAGCACGCTATCAGCCTGCGGAGATCGAACGTCAGGCACAGAGCCACTGGCAGGCGCACAAGGCGTTCCGCGCAGTGGAACAGTCGGACAAACCCAAGTATTACTGCCTGTCTATGTTTCCCTATCCTTCGGGGAAGCTGCACATGGGACATGTGCGCAACTACACCATCGGCGACGTACTCACCCGATTCTACCGCATGAAAGGCTACAACGTGCTGCAGCCGATGGGCTGGGATGCGTTCGGCTTGCCAGCGGAAAACGCGGCGATGGCGAACAACGTGCCGCCCGCGAAATGGACCTATGACAACATTGCCTACATGAAAAAACAGCTTCAGTCGCTTGGTTTTGCCATCGACTGGCAGCGTGAGTTCGCCACTTGCAAGCCCGACTACTACCGCTGGAACCAGTGGCTGTTCCTGCGCATGCTGGAAAAAGGACTCGCTTACAAGAAAGCCGGCGTCGTCAACTGGGATCCGGTAGATCAGACGGTGCTCGCCAACGAACAGGTAATCGACGGGCGAGGCTGGCGCACCGGCGCGCCGGTGGAAAAGCGCGAAATCCCGATGTATTACTTGAAGATCACCGCATACGCCGACGAACTACTTGAAGCGCTGGAACAATTGCCAGGCTGGCCGGAACGGGTGAAGACCATGCAGGCCAACTGGATCGGCAAAAGCGAAGGCGTCGAGATTGCCTTCCCTTATGCCGATGACCATGCGCAGTCACTCAAGGTCTTTACCACGCGCGCCGATACCTTGATGGGCGCGACTTATTGCGCTGTGGCGGCGGAGCACCCGCTCGCAACACGCTCAGCGAAAAATAATCAGCAGCTTGCAACCTTTATTGAGGAATGCAAGCGCGGTGCGGTCATGGAAGCCGAGCTTGCTAGCCAGGAAAAGAAAGGCATGGCTACCGGCCTGTTTGTCATTCATCCGCTCTCGGGCGAGAAATTGCCGGTATGGGTGGCGAATTACGTGCTGATGGGCTATGGCGAGGGTGCTGTGATGGCAGTTCCTGCGCATGACCAGCGCGATTTTGAATTTGCCACTCAGTATCGCCTGCCCATTAAGTGCGTGATCAAGCCGGTGGGGGCATCACTCAAGCAGCCGCTTACCGGGGCCTATGTCGAGCACGGCATCAGCTTTGATTCAGGCGAGTTTTCGGGCCTGAATTTTCAGCAGGCGGTAGACGCGATCGCGGCGGCCCTGAATAAAAAAAGGTTGGGCAGAAAGCGCGTCCAGTACCGGCTGCGCGATTGGGGAATTTCGCGCCAGCGCTATTGGGGCACGCCGATCCCCATCATTCACTGTGCATACTGCGGCGACGTGCCGGTCCCTGACGAGCAATTGCCAGTGGTGCTGCCGGAAAATCTGGTGCCCGACGGCACTGGCAACCCGCTGGCCAAGACACCTTCGTTTTATGATTGCCTGTGTCCGAAGTGCAATAAAAAAGCCAAGCGCGAGACCGACACCATGGATACATTCGTGGATTCGTCCTGGTACTACATCCGTTACGCCTGTCCCGACCAGAAGCGCGCAATGGTGGATGAGCGGGTCCGCTATTGGCTGCAGGTCGACCAATACATCGGCGGCATTGAGCACGCTATTTTGCATCTTCTGTACTCGCGCTTCTGGACGAAAGTTATGCGCGATCTGGGTTTGGTCAAGCTCGATGAACCGTTCACCAACCTGCTCACCCAGGGCATGGTGCTGAACGAAATTTTCTTCCGCAAATCAGCAAACGGCCGCATCACCTATTACAATCCCGCCGACGTGGAAATCAGCATGGACGACAAAGGCCAGCGCACCTGCGCGAAACTCAAAGCCGACGGCTTGCCGGTGGAATCCGGCGGAATGGGAACCATGTCGAAATCGAGGAATAACGGCGTCGACCCGCAGGCGCTGATCGAGGAATACGGCGCCGATACCGCGCGGCTATTTGTTATGTTTGCGTCCCCACCAGAACAAACGCTGGAATGGTCGGATACCGGCGTTGAGGGTGCCGCGCGGTTCCTGCGGCGGCTGTGGAATTACGGCGTGGAATTCGAGAATGGCGCGATCACTGCCGGTTTGCAGTTACAGAAGGCCACGCGCTTCGAAATCCATTCGGTACTCAAGCAGGCCAACTACGACATGGCCAAGCACCAGTTCAACACAGTGGCCTCAGCAGCGATGAAAATATTGAATGCGCTGGATCGGATGCGCGGCGTGAAAGACGACGTTGCCAAAGAAGGTCTCTCGATCTTGCTGCGCCTGCTTTACCCGATTACGCCGCACATTTCACACCAATTGTGGCGCGAGCTCGGCTACGGCGAGGACATTCTCGATGCGCCCTGGCCCGCCGTCGACGAGGCTGCACTGGAGCAGGACGAGATTGAGCTCGTACTGCAAGTCAACGGCAAGCTGCGCGGCAACATGCGCGTGCCGCGCGAAGCAGCGCGCGAGGCCATCGAAAAAATGGCGCTGACCCACCCCAGCGTGCAAAAATACGTAAACGGCCAGCCCATCAAAAAAGTGGTGGTCGTGCCAGGACGACTGGTCAACGTGGTGGTTTGAATAGCGTAAGGAGTAAGGGGTGCGGGCATAAAGCATGGGTTTACACCTCACTCCTAACTCCTCACCCTTTACCTGATAAAAGGTTGAGCATGCGTGTCATTCTTACAGGTGTACTTATCCTGCTGCTATCCGCTTGTGGCTTTCACTTGCGCGGGCAGACCACGCTGCCGTTTGAAACCTTGTATGTCAACGCTTCCGACAGTTCCGCTTTCGCCACGCAACTAAAGCGCTCATTGCTGGCGGGCACCAACGCCCACTTGAGCAACAGTCCTAAGGACGCGCAGGCCATTTTCGATCTGGTGAGCGAAACTCAGGATAAGCAAATTTTGAGCGTGAACACCGGCGGCACCGTAGCCGAATACGAGTTGCACTATCGCGTGGCTTTCCGCGTGCATGACAACCAAGGCCACGACTGGATGCCACAGACTGAAATCGCTATCAAGCGTGAGGTCACATACAGCGACGCGCAAGTGCTGGCCAAGGAATCCGAAGAAGCGCTTCTTTACAAGGACATGCAAAGCGACGCCGTGCAGCAGGTGATGCGGCGCCTGAGCGCGGCCAAAGACCCCCTCTAGAACCTATCTCATCAATGGTCACATGCGTATACACACCGGACAACTCCAGCAGCACTTGCAGCGCGGACAGAAATCCCTCTACACGGTTTACGGCGACGAACCGCTGCTGGCACTGGAGGCCGCGGACCTGATACGCGCGGCAGCAAGGCAAGCGGGCTTTGCCGAGCGTGAAATTTTCACCGCCGAAGCCGGATTTGACTGGCAGCGCCTTGCGATGAGCAGCAGAAGCCTGTCGTTGTTTGCCAGCAAAAAATTGATTGATCTGCGCGTCCCTTCCGGAAAACCCGGCAACGAGGGCGCACAGGCAATTGAAGATTTTTGCTCTGCAATGGGGCCCGATCTGATGGGCTTGGTGGTGCTGCCGAAGCTCGACCGGCAAGCGCTGAACTCCAAATGGTTTGGAGTACTGGCAAGCAAGGGCGTGGTAGTAAGCGCCAAAGCGGTGGAACGGACGCAGTTGCCGCAGTGGATAGCGGGGCGTCTCGCGGCACAAGGCCAGAGCGCCGATGCCGATACCTTGCAGTTTATTGCCGATCGTGTTGAAGGCAATTTGCTCGCCGCACATCAGGAAGTGCAAAAGCTTGCGCTGCTGTTCGCGCCTGGAAAACTGGGCTTCGAGCAGGTCAAGGAGGCGGTGCTGGAAGTCGCGCGTTACGACGTATTTAAACTCAGCGAAGCGATGCTGATGTCAGACGCAGTGCGTGTCACGCGCATTCTCGAGGGTTTGCGCGGCGAGGGGGTGGCGCCGCCGCTCATTCTGTGGGCGGTGAGCGAGGACATCCGCGCACTGCTTAAAATCGTAAGCGGCATGGAGCAAGGCAATGCTTTGCCGCAGTTGTTACGCGAAGTGCGCGTCTGGGGCACGCGCCAGGAACTCATGCAGCGCGCCGCCAAGCGCTCGCGCAAAAGCGTGCTGGAAGACGCGCTTTTGCACGCAGCACGGCTCGACCGCATGATTAAAGGTTTGGCCTCCGGCAATATCTGGGACGAGTTCCTGCAACTGGGATTGCGTTTCTGTTCCGGCCCGGTCGGGGTTAAAATGCACTAATCATGGATATTCTCGACATCAAAGCTTATATGCAGGGCGTTGGACGCGAAGCGCGCGCCGCCTCCCGTTTCATGGCCCGCGCCGACACCAAATCCAAAAACAAGGCGCTTACGGCTATGGCGCAGGCGATACGGCGCGAAGCCAAGAGCCTGCTCGCAGCAAACAGCAAGGATATGGAGTCTGCGCGCGCTAACAAGCTGGATGACGCGCTGCTGGATCGTCTTACGCTTTCGGCAAAAGACATAGACAGCATGGCCGAAGGCCTGCTGCAGATAGTGCAGCTGCCCGACCCGGTGGGCGAAATCAGCGGGCTCAGCTACCGCCCCTCAGGAATTCGAGTCGGAAAAATGCGCGTGCCGCTAGGAGTTGTAGGCATTATTTATGAAGCGCGCCCCAACGTCACCGCGGATGCGGCGGGGCTTTGTCTCAAAGCCGGCAACGCGGCAATTCTGCGCGGCGGGTCGGAAGCGATGCATTCCAATCAGGCCATTGCCACACTGGTGCGTGAAGGATTAAGAACAGCGGGGCTGCCGGAAACCGCAGTGCAGGTGATTGAAACCACCGACCGCGCCGCCGTAGGCGAATTGGTGACGATGAAGGATTACGTGGATGTCCTCGTGCCGCGCGGCGGCAAGAGTCTGATTGAGCGCATCTCGAGTGAGGCGCGCATTCCAGTCATCAAGCATCTGCACGGTGTGTGCCATGTTTATATTGACGACCAGGCCGATATGGAAAAAGCGGTGCGCATCGCCGACAACGCCAAGACGCAGCGCTACGGCACCTGCAACACCATGGAGACACTGCTGGTGGCGGAAACGATTGCGCCCAAGGTGCTGCCAAAGTTGTGCAAGATTTATCTGGATAAAGGCGTCGAATTGCGCGGCGATCAAGCCTCGCGCGTTCTGGTGCCGCAAATGAAAGCGGCGACCGAGGAAGACTGGCATACCGAATATCTTGCCCCGATCCTGAGCGTGCGCGTGGTGAAAAATCTCGACCAGGCGATTGAGCACATCGCCACTTACGGTTCGCAACATACCGATGCTATCGTCACAGAAGACCACGGCCACGCCATGCGTTTCCTGCGCGAAGTGGATTCGAGTTCGGTGATGGTCAATGCCTCGACACGCTTTGCAGACGGTTTCGAATACGGGTTGGGCGCGGAAATCGGCATTTCCACCGACAAATTTCACGCTCGCGGCCCGGTTGGGCTGGAAGGGCTCACGTCGCAGAAATTTATTGTGCTCGGCGACGGTCAAATACGGGAATGATTTTGCCGGGGGCAGCCCGGCTGCTGGTTACTTTTTCTTGCTTGGCCAAGAAAAAGTAACCAAAAAGAAAGCCACCCCGGTTCCGCGCCCCTTCGACAAGCTCAGGGGTTCCCTGCGTTGCTCGCCAAACCGGGCGGCTGCGCAACTCAACCTCGGCCTTACGGCCTCGGGATTCGGACAGTGCTCGCCGGCGCCCCGGACTCGGACTCGCACAGCGTGGAGCGGGAAGGGGCGCAAGCTGCCGCAGGAGACACCGTGAAACGGGGCGCTATTGCTGCCGCTCCCGCACCTAAGAGCTTCGCTCACCGTGTCGCGGCAGCCCCCCGGCATGGCTACGCTACTCGGCGACGGAACAGGGGCTTTCTATTAACGTTGAATAATTATGAGCAAACTACTGGAAGTTCGTGTTCCGGATATTGGGGATTTCAAAGATGTTCCGGTAATCGAAGTCCTGGTGAAAGCCGGAGACACCGTCGCCAAGGAAGATCCGCTGATCACGCTGGAATCGGACAAGGCAACCATGGACATTCCCGCCCCGCAGGCGGGAGCGGTGAAAGAGGTCAAGATCAAAATCGGCGATAAGGTGTCGCAAGGCTCGCTGATTCTCACGCTGCACACCGCAGCTTCCGCACCCGCTGAATCCCCCAAATCAGTTCAAGCCTCGCCCGCTGTTACGGCTCCCAAACCCGCTGCCGATATTCATGCTGAAGTTGCGGTGCTGGGCGCCGGCCCCGGCGGGTATACCGCGGCGTTCCGCGCTGCCGATCTGGGCAAGCAAGTGGTGCTGATCGAACGCTATCCCAATTTGGGAGGGGTTTGCCTCAATGTCGGCTGCATTCCCTCCAAGGCATTGCTGCACGTGGCCAAGGTCATCGGCGAAGCGGAGGAAATGGCGCATCAAGGTGTGAGTTTCGGCAAACCCAAAATCGAAATTGACAAACTTCGCACCTGGAAGCAAAGCGTAACCGGCAAACTGAGCAAAGGCTTGGCCGGACTTGCCAGGCAGCGCAAGGTGCGGATATTGCAAGGCGTGGCCAAGTTCGCTTCATCCCATATGCTGCGTGTGGAAACTCAGGATGGCGTGAAAACCGTGTCCTTCGATTACTGCATCATCGCAGCGGGATCGCAAGCGGCAAAGATTCCCGGTTTTCCCGACGACCCGCGCATCATGGATTCAACCAGCGCGCTGGAAATCCAGGACATTCCACAAAAATTGCTGGTGATAGGAGGGGGCATCATCGGGCTTGAATTGGCGTGCGTGTACGATGCGCTGGGCTCGAAAATCAGCGTGGTGGAGCTGCTTGATGGTTTGATGCTCGACGTGGATCGCGATCTTATCAAGCCCCTGCAAAAACGCATTGAAAAGCGTTACGAGGGGATTTATCTCAAAACCAAAGCTATTAAAATCGAACCGCAAAAAGACGGCTTAAAAGTGCATTTTGACGGCGACAATGCGCCAAAGCCGCAGCTGTTCGACCGTGTCCTGATAGCGGTTGGAAGACAGCCTAATGGCAAAGCCATAGCCGCAGAGAACGCCGGTGTTCAGTTGACCGACAAGGGTTTTATTCCGGTTGACAAACAGCAGCGCACCAGCGTGCCGCATATTTTCGCGATAGGCGACATCGTTGGCGAGCCGATGCTCGCGCACAAAGCGAGCCATGAAGGCAAGGTTGCCGCCGAAGTCATCGCCGGACACAAAGTGGCATTCGATGCTCGCACCATTCCATCGGTCGCCTACACCGACCCTGAAGTGGCATGGATGGGTTTGACCGAGACTAAAGCCAAGGAACAAAACATCGAGTATGAAAAGGCGGTATTTCCCTGGGCGGCGAGCGGTCGCGCGTTGGCCCAGGGACGCGACGAAGGGATGACCAAGCTGCTCTTCGACAAAAACACCAACAGGCTCCTCGGCGCGGGCATAGTGGGGCCAAACGCTGGCGAGCTGATTTCCGAAACCGTGCTGGCGCTGGAAATGGGAGCTGACGCGCAAGATATCGGGCTTACCATCCATCCCCATCCCACGCTGTCGGAGACCGTGTTTTTCTCCGCCGAAATAGCGGAAGGCACCGTCACCGATCTTTACATTCCGAAAAAGTAGCGCCTCACTGCGCAGTGGCAGGCTGTTGCAACAGGCTCGCAAACTGCATGAGTTCCTTCTCCTGCAGGTCGGATACCACCCAAAACGCCATTCCCGAATCCTTCCAGTGAATCAGGTTATATCCCTGCTTGGTTTTCGTCCGTACCAAGCTTTTCTCGCGCGACTCTTCAGGCCAGATGAATAGATTGATGAAATGCTTGCGATGTCCGTATACCAGCGCCGCCACAGGTCTGTTGTTGATGTAATCAAGCCGGCCGCCGATTAGCGGAAAACCCTGAGTAGTTAAATCGAGGACCTCCGGCGAAAAATCCAATTTGCCGTTGAACCATGGCTTCACCGTGTGCTGGTCGGAGGAAGCCACATCCGCCAAATGATCCGCCATCAGCGAACGCACATGGCCTGAGATGATTTCTTCCGTAAGGAGCTCGTCTTCGGAAGCCGCGTTAAAATGCAGCGCCACGCCCCAGGTAATTACCACCGCGAAAGCCATTGAAGCGGCAAAGCCCAGCCAGTTTAAGCTTGGCTGCCTGTAATCAATCGCTTTTTTGCCTTGCTTCGGCAAAGCAGCGCGTATGCGCGCTTCAAGCCATTGCGGTGCCGCGTAATAGCTCACGCGCTCGCGAATAGCGGACCGCATAGCGGTTTCCTGAGAGTAAACCGCGTTGCAAGCAGCGCAACCCTCAAGGTGTTTTTCAATTTCCACGGCGCGCACCAAATCGATTTCCTTATCGAGGTGGCCGTGCATCAGATTCCGGGTTTCATTGCAATTCATTTCACTTCTCCTGCATAACCCGCTCAAGCGAGTCGCGAAGCATTTTCCTCGCGCGGGCGAGTCGTGACATCACTGTGCCGAGCGGAATGCCGGCTACGGTCGCGATTTCCTTGTAGGAAAGATCTTCAAGCTCTCGCATAATCAGTATTTCCCTGAACTCCAGCGACAGCGTTTCAAGCGCAAGGTCAAGCAACCGCTTGTCGGCGTTTTGCAGCATCAAGGTTTGCGGATCGCTACCGCTGTCCGCCTCGGCGTGCTCCTCCTCGTCAAAAGAATCGTGCAACTCCTGGACACGATTCTGTTTCAACCAGGTGTAACAAGTGTTGCGCACAATGGCCAGCAGCCAGGCGCGTCCGTCATCGCCCCGGAAGCTGTCAAAAAACTTAAAAGCACGCAAGTACGCTTCCTGCACCATATCCTCCGCGTCGTGATCATTGCGGGTCAGCCAACGCGCCAGGTTATAGGCACTGCTGAGATGCGGCAGCGCGATTTCTTCAAAGCGCCGGTTCTTATCAGCCAAAGATATTCCTCTTCTGTATTACCGAATATCGCACCATTTTATTCCCTAAACCGAATTAAAACGAATACCGGGAATATTGGCAGCACGCTAAAGGTTATGCAGGGTAGAGACGGCTTGATTGGCAAACCGTCTTGACCAACCTTCCATATAGGAGATTCAAAATGTTTACGAATAGAAACAGATTGTCAGCTCTTGCATTAGGCACCTTGCTCTCGATCTCTGCGCTTCAGCCTGCTCTGGCAGCAGAAGACACCAAAGTAGACGTCAAAATGGCGTGGAATTCTCAGCAGAGCGGCGACGCCCCTTGCATGGATTCCAAGAAACAAGTTAACGACAATGCCGTCAAGACAGACAACTCGCCTGACACATGGTATGAGCGCCAAAGCAGGATCCCAGGCGGCTAATAATGTCTCGAAACTAGGTGATTTATTTCCGGAATTCCCCGAAGGCAACTTCGGGGAATATTTCGGGTGCGAATCCGGTTATACAAGTTACGGACCTCTTAAATTGATACAAGGAGACTCAAATGAAAAAGCAAATGGACCGGCGGCAGTTTCTTAAACTGGCCGGCCTGGGCGGCGTGGTGTTTGTTTCCGGCCTTGCCGGCTGCGCCAGCGCAGGAAGAAAACCGGGCGCGACGGCTTACGACGATTTCTATTTTGTGCAGCTTTCGGATACCCATTGGGGATTCGAGGGCGAGGCAGTCAATCCCGACGCCAAAGGCACATTAAAAAAAGCGGTGGCAGCGGTGAACAACCTGAACGAAAAACCTGATTTCATCATGTTTACCGGCGACCTTACCCACATCACCGATGATCCCAAAATTCGCAGGCAACGGCTTGCCGAATTCCGCGAGATCGTGAGCGAGCTTAAGGTGACAAACGTTCACTTCATGCCCGGCGAGCACGATGCCTCTCTCGACCGCGGCGCAGCCTTTCAGGAATTTTTCGGCAAAACGCACTATACCTTCGACCACAAAGGTGTGCATTTCATCGTGGTTGATAACGTTTCCGATCCGGGCGCGAAAATAGGCGATGAACAACTGCAGTGGCTAAGCGCTGATTTGCAGCAGCAGGACAAGGACGCGCGCATCGTGGTATTCACGCACCGACCGCTGTGGGATCTTTATCCGAAATGGGACTGGGCAACACGCGATGGGGCAAAGGCGATTGACCTGCTTATGCCGTACAACAACGTCACGGTGTTTTACGGCCATATCCACCAGGAGAATCACCACATGACGGGGCACATAGCGCACCATTCCGCAAAATCGCTGATTTTCCCGCTGCCCGTAGCCGGTTCGCAGCCCAAGCGCGAGCCGCTTCCATGGGACGCTTCCCAGCCTTACCGGGGTCTGGGCTACAGAAGCGTCGAAGCCGAGGTGGAAACGGCCGAATACGTAATCACTGAATACCCGGTGCTGAAAGGTTGAAATATGAACAGAAGCTCACTGTGGATGAGTGTTGTTGTGCTCACGTCAGCCTTCATTGCCTCAACCGCCGGCTACGTGACCGCTGAACCGACCGAGCGGGTAATCAAGATTACCGCCAAGGCGTTTGAATATGTTCCCAATGAAATCACGCTGAAAAAAGGCGAGCTAGTGGTGCTGGAGCTTACATCGCAGGACCTGTTTCATGGTTTCAACATAAGCGATCTTGGCCTGCGCGCCGATCTGCCCCCGGGCAAAACCGCGCGGGTGCAGCTTACGCCGGACAAGACCGGCGACTTCGAATTCCACTGCGACAACTTTTGTGGCATCGGCCACGAAAACATGAACGGGGTTATCCACGTCGTCGAGTAATCGGGATTACGCCTGTATAATGGCGGTCTTTTACGCAAAGCCGAGCAATGCAGGTATTTTTGACCTCCGCAGTGCTGGCCACGGCTGCCGTAATCTGTGACAAGAAACAGCTCCTGTCTTTTGTGCAGGTGGCAAGGCTGCGTCGTCCTTATCCCATCATCTCTGAATCAGGTATGCTTGTTATTTCCCGCGAGGCTTCCATGAAACGGCTTATAACCGTCCTGTCGCTTACCACCTTCCTTCCCTCTTTGTTCGCCCCGGTTTTTGCGGCAAGCGAAACCGAGCTGCTGCTCGATCAGGCTATCGCAGGAAATCACCGCGAAGCGAAAAACAAGGCGCGCGATGTCTATCGCCACCCCAAGGAGACTTTGCTGTTTTTCGGATTGAAGCCCAGCATGACGGTGGTGGAAATCTGGCCGGGCGGCGGCTGGTACACCGAGATCCTGGCGCCGGTTTTGCGCGACAAAGGCAAGCTGTATGAGGCGAGCTTCGCCGTGCAATTGAAAGCCACCCCAGACCTCCGCAGAGAAATCGAACAGGATTACCGGAAAAAACTCGCGCAACATCCCGAAATCTACGACAGGATCATCCACACTGAGCTGCAGGCACCCGAATATACCGCGATTGCCCCGCGCGGCGCGGCAGACCTGGTGCTCACTTTTCGCAACGTGCACAACTGGGCAAAAGACGTCAGCGCTGATGCTATTTTCAAAACCTTTTACGATGTGTTGAAACCCGGTGGCATCCTCGGCGTAACCGATCACCGCGCCAAACCCGGCACGCCGCTTGAAGATATGATCCGCAGCGGCTACGTAACCGAGGACTATGTGATTGAGCATGCCAAGCGCGCCGGTTTCCAGCTGGTGGCCAAATCGGAAATCAACGCCAACCCCAAAGACACCAAGGACCATCCCAAAGGCGTATGGACGCTGCCGCCGATGCTGCGCCTCGGCAATCAGGACAGAGAAAAATATCTGGCGATCGGTGAGAGCGACCGCATGACCCTCAAGTTCGTGAAACCGAAATAATTCAACCCTTCCTCTCACGCAGTCCGGCGGGAATCAGCCAGCGATCGAGCAATTCAAATCCACCCTGCAGCATAAGAGCCAGCGCCGCCGCGGGAATCGCGCCGGCAAGCAGTGTAGCGCTGTCATTCAACGCCAACCCCCGCACAATTCGCTCGCCATAACCGCCGGCGCCGACAAAGGCGGCGATGGTCGCGGTTCCGACGTTAATCACCGCCGAGGTTTTGATACCGGCGAGAATCGCACGCGACGCAAGAGGCAGTTCAATCAGCCGCAGGCGTGCGAATAAAGGCAGCCCCAGGGATTGCGCCGCTTCCTTGAGCGAAGGTTGGATATCGCTGAGCCCGGCATAAGCATTTCTCACAATCGGCAAAAGCGCATACAGAAACAGCGCAATCAGCGCCGGGATGACGCCGATGGTGCCGAGAGCTGAGATCAAAAATGCGAGCAGAGCCAGCGACGGCAGGGTTTGAATCACTCCGACTACCGAAAGAATCGTTTGCCTGGCCGCAGGCACGTAGGCGGCGCAGACCCCCAGCGGAATGCCCAGCACTATCGCCCCTCCGAGCGACACAAATACCAGCAGCAAGTGTTCAGCAGTCAAGTACCAGAAATCTGCGGCAAAGAGCAGGGTGAGAAAATTTCTCCCGGCGCTCTCGGCCGGTTTATGCCCTGCGCCGGCGGAAAGGAAATTCGCAGCGATGGCGGCAAACGGCTTGCCTGTAAGCTCCGCCTCAGCGTTCATCGCCACCATCTGCTTTTCGGATATCCCACTCTCAAGTTTTTGCAACGCCGCCCAGGTTTTTGGAAAACGGCCGGGCACATCGAGGCGGTAGAGCAACAGCGCATCGTAAGAAGGGAAAAAGTGTTTGTCGTCGTTCAGCACGCGCAGGCCATATCTGGTGATTTTGGCGTCGGTAGAATAAATGTCCATGACATCGATCTTGCCTTTGGCCAGCGCCTCATAAGCCAGGCCGTGATCGAGGCCGAGTGGGTCGAACGGCAGCGTATATGCGCTTTTGAGAGGCGGCCAGCCGTCCTTGCGGTTTAAGAATTCATGCGACAATCCCAATTTCAGTTCCGGCTTGCGGGCAAGATCGCTGATGCTGGATATGCCGAGCCGCGCGGCGCGCGTATCCAGCATGGCGAGTGCATAAGTGTTGTCGAATCCCAGCGGCACCGCCGCCAGGCCGAGCGGCGCAAGTTCGCGGTTGAGCGACACAAGATCGCCAACCGCACTCTTTTTCAGCAACTCGAACCAGATGGTTCCGGAATATTCCGGATAAATGTCGATGCTCCCGCTTTGCAACGCCGCAATTAGTATCCCGGTATTGCCCAGCCCTTGTTTGTGCACCACCTTCGCTTCATTGGCACGGCTTGCGGTTTGCGACAGTATTTCGCCGAGAATATAGGATTCGGTGAAGCGCTTGGAGCCGATGTTGAGCGTGACTTCGGCAAAGGCCGCGGGCGCAAGCAACAGCAGCAAAAGGCACAGTGTTTTGATCTTCATTACAGCATTTCCGCGACCAACGAGCGCTGCGCGTGGATGAATTGCCTGACGTACGGTTCGGCGGGATGATGCAGCAATTCCTCCAGGGCGCCCCGTTGTACGACCCGGCCCTCGCGCAGCAGCACGATATCGGAGGCGAAATAAGCCGCCTCGTTCATATCGTGTGTCACCAGAATGACCGTTTTGCCAAGATGCGTGAAAATACCCTTGAGCTCGGTTTGCAGTTCGCTGCGTACTATCGGGTCGAGCGCGCCTAATGGTTCATCGAGGAGCAGCACATCGGGATCGAGCATCAGCGCGCGCATCAGCCCGACGCGCTGACGCTGGCCGCCGGAGAGTTCTTGCGGATGGCGTGAAAGCATGGCATGCGGGAGCCTCACCAGCTCTGCCAAATAATTCACCCGCTCGTTAATCCAGGATGGGGTGCGTCGCAGGAAGCACGCAAGCAAAGTCACGTTGTCGCGCGCTGTCAAATGCGGAAACAGGCCGCCGTCCTGAATCACGTAGCCGATGGCATGACGCGCGCGCTCCACGTTATCGACGGTCATGGGCTCGCCGTTGAAAACCACCCGGCCATTGTCGGGTTGAACCAGCCCCAGCATCAGCCGAAGCAGCGTGGATTTGCCGCATCCGCTTGGACCGATCAGCGCGGTTATCTTGCCCGTAGCGAACTGCAAGCTGGTTGGCGCGAGAGCAAGCCGCTTTCCATACGTTTTGGAAACGTTTTCTAACGCAATCATCTGATTTGAATTGATGCAAGAGGCGAGCTAGCCTAGCATTAGCGGCGCAGTTACGCCACTTCGCGGAACGGCACTATCAAGGTAGAATTGCACTGTTAATTTCTCCGGAGAGCCGCATATGGACTCACAATTCTTGAGCCTCAAGCCCAAGACCGAATTCACCCGCCGCGAGTTCGTGGTGAGCATGCTGGCCACCGGGTTTGCGCTCGCCGTGCAGCCCGTATCTGCGCAAACGATCCACACCGACGACGAAGGACTTACCGCAGGCGAAGTGAAAATTCCGGTACTAGACGGCAAGATTCCTGCATACCGTGCGATGCCTGCCAAGGGCAGAGGGTTTCCGGTGGTGCTGGTGGTGCAGGAAATCTTTGGCGTGCATGAGCATATTAAAGATGTATGTCGGCGCTTCGCTAAACTAGGCTATCTGGCGATCGCGCCGGAACTCTACGCGCGCCAGGGCAATGTGTCGAAGCTCTCGGACATTCAGCAGATTCTGGATCAAGTCGTATCCAATGTGCCGGACGCGCAAGTCATGTCCGACTTAGATGCTACGGCGACCTGGGCGGGGAAAAACCGTGGCAACACGAAAAAACTGGGTATCACCGGTTTCTGTTGGGGCGGGCGCATCGTCTGGCTATATGCCGCGCACAGCAGCGAGCTCAAAGCCGGAGTCGCGTGGTACGGAGCACTGCTTTGGAAAACCAACAAGCTCCAGCCCAAAAATCCGATTGATATGGCGGGACTGCTCAAGGCGCCGGTGCTTGGCCTCTACGGCGGCGCCGACCCGGGCATTCCGCTCGATGCCGTGGAAGCTCTGCGCAAAGCGCTCAAAGCCGCTAAAAGCAAATCGGAAATCGTGGTTTATCCCGACACGCCGCACGGCTTTCACGCCGACTACCGGCCGAGTTACCGCAAGGAGCAGGCTGAAGACGGCTGGAAGCGGCTTAAGCAATGGTACAAGACTCACGGCGTTGCTTAGAACTCAAGGACCAATACTGATGCGTATTCTGCCCGGCATTTTTGTCTGGTTCATGTTCAGCCTGCAGGCGCACGCTGTTGACCTTGCGAGTCTCAGCAACAAAGATGTGGTCGCAGGTCTTAAAGAAGCGTTAAGCCAGAGTTCGAACGCCGCAGTAGCAAAACTCGGCGTGAAAAACGGCTTTCTCGGCAACCAGCGCGTGAAAATCCCGCTGCCTGACAAGCTGCAGAAAATAGACGGGGCAATGCACAAGTTTGGTCTGGGCAAGTATTCCGACGAAGTCATCGTCAGCATGAACCGCGCGGCAGAGGCCGCGGTACCCGAGGCCAAGACGCTACTGCTGGACGCGGTGAAGAAAATGAGCGTGAAGGACGCCAAAGGCATCCTCACCGGCGGTGACGATGCGGCAACTCAGTATTTCCGCAGCAACACCGAAAGCCAACTGCGCGCCAAGTTCCTGCCGATCGTCACCAAGACTGTGCGCCAAGTCGGAGCAGTGGAAAAATATAACGAATTTACCGGAAAGGCCTCGGCGCTGGGGCTTACTGACCCTCCTAAATTGGAACCGTACGTCACGCAGAAAGCTCTGGACGGGCTGTTCCTGATGATGAAAGATGAGGAAAAAGCCATTCGCAGCAACCCGGCCGACTACAGCGGCAAGCTCCTGAAAAAAGTGTTCAGCGCGGTGGCCCGTTAGATTTTGCCAAACGGGGGGTTTTCTGTGACTTGAATGATGCGCCACGACCTCATAAAGTGGGATATCGGGGTATAATAAATAACCATCCAGCATGACGTGTCTATGACGAGCTGCGAGCTATGCGCATCATCCGGTGGCGAAATCATGTGGCGGGACATGCTATGCCGCGTGGTGCTGGTCAACGACCCGGAGCATCCCGGGTTATGCCGTGTGATATGGGATAAGCATACCCGCGAAATGACCGATCTGGCCGAAATCGAACGTCAGCATATGCTGCGTGTGGTATGCGCAGTGGAGAAGGTATTGCGCGACTTGCTCATCCCGGACAAAATCAACCAGGCGAGCCTGGGCAATGTTACTCCTCATTTGCACTGGCATGTAATTCCGCGTTATCGGGTTGATCCGCATTTTCCCAATCTGGTGTGGGGGCAAAAACTGCGCTCTACTCCGCACCTTTTGCCCCGAAAATTTAAAGCAAAGCTGCAAGCCTCTTTGCAAATGACGCTTAACCCGCATTGAAAAAGTGATACCCAGATGCTGACGACGCCGCTTCCCGACATCCGACCAGGAACCACCACAGAGTTGAGCGACGCCGCTTCCTGCAAGCACTGGGTTGAGAAATTGCCGCTCACCAACCCTACACAGGCACACCAGGCAATAACCACAGAGCTTAAGCGTTTCCTGCAATTTAAGATGGGTCCGCTGGAGCGCCTCAAAATGCTTGAACAGCTGCGCGAGACAGCGGAGTTGGTACAGACGGAGTGTGCAAAGAAATACGCCGCCAAACCGCTGCCGATGGCTGCGACGGAACTGATGTTGTGGAAACAGGTGGTTGAACTGTGGCAGACCCTGAGGGCGGCGTATCAGCGCTGCCTGCAGGATGCTGTTGAAGGCGGCGAAGAGGCGACAAAAAACGCCGCGCTCATTTGCCAGCGCTGCGTGCGTTACACGACATTATCCATTTTGGAGTATTACCTGACCAACCAGGAAGTTGGCTTGGATTTGCGGCGGCACCTGCATACGCTGTATGCGTTTGCCGAAAAACACGGCTTTGCCGATGCTGCGGTGCGTGACAGTCTTAACCGGGAAGTGAATGCCACAAGCTGCGCTGCGACCTATGCCCAGGCGCTGTTGCTCGGCCTTGGCAATCCCTATTCGCTCACGCCCAAGCAGCTCGAACTCGCCAGGCGCTGGCTGGAAAAATGGGGCGATAATATCAGTATCACAACTACACCGTCTGAGGGCGCATTTGTGCTGGCGGTAGATCTTGAAGGCAACCAGGGCGCGAATCCCGGGCACCAAGCAAGCGCTCCCGCTTCGACCCGCTATCTTGTCGTAGATGACCTGGCCAAAAACCTCATGAAGAGAATTGTGCTGCTCGAACAAGGGCAGTCGCCTGCGGAACTCGGCCTCGGCGCAGATTGCACGCAACCCGGCTGCGAGAGCCTTCTGAAGCTGCTTTACCAGCAGTGGTGCAAGCCGGGCAGCGCGGCGGTAAATCCACGCCGTCAGATAGAGAATACATTGCAAGTTTGTATCGGTATTCCGGCGATTCATTATTTTGTCAGTGGCAAACCGTTCAAGCAGCCCGGATCCCCGCAACTCTCCCGCCAAGAGGAAGAAGAGCTGGCGACCTTCGGTCACCTGAGCAAGCAGCGCGAAGTAATGCGGGCTTCGCAAATGGGTTATGCCCTGGAATCCTGGAAAACCATAAACGATGGGCCCCAGGGTTTCGGCCTGGTGCGCGCGCCGGAGGGCGGCGGGTCACGCATGAACCTCCACCAGCTTATCGGAGTCTGTCCGGCAGACAGCAAGACATTTTTATTGTGTGTGGTGCAATGGCTCACTCTCAAGCAAAACGGTGAATTGCATCTCGGCGTGCGCACGCTGCCGGGAATTCCCGAACCCGTTGCGGTACGGCCATTTGGGGGAGTCACAGGGCCTGTTTACGTACAGGCCTTTCTACTGCCGGATGTGGCGGATCAGAAGATCGAACCTTCGCTGATTCTTCCCGGCGGCTGGTTTCAGACGAGGCGGGTCATAGAGGTGTTTACCAGCGAGCCGCAGCGCGTAAAACTCACCAAGCTCCTGGAAAAAGGCAGCGACTACGAGCAGGTAGACTTTGGAAGTGCATAAAGTCCGGTAAAACCCTTGGAAAAACCACTGTGTTAGCATTAGTTTTTGTTTTGCCCCAACTCGGTTATGATGATTTCCTGAACGCAACGGCGGTTTCTTTGCGGACTCATCATGGCAGGGCTCGACAAAAGCACCCCAACCCCGACTGAAATCAAGCTGCACCAGAAATCACGGGTATTGGAAATTTCCTTTTCCGACGGCAAAATCTTTCAGATTCCGTACGAATTTCTGCGCGTATATTCTCCTTCCGCCGAAGTGCGCGGTCACGGCCCGGGACAGGAAGTACTGCAGGTCGGCAAGAAAAATGTCGAGATTACCCGAATCGAGCCTGTAGGCAGCTATGCAGTGCAACCCTGTTTCTCGGATGGCCATGATACCGGCATTTACTCATGGGATTACCTGTACCTGCTGGGGGTGAACCAGGAAAGCATGTGGCAGGAATACTTGAAACGCATGCAAACCGCGGGAGCAAGCCGCGAACCGGTTGCCGGAGCGTTTGAGTCCCGTCCCAAATCCAAATAGCAACCGCCCAGGAAAGCAATGCAAACTGAGAATATCTGCCGATCACAGAATGCATGGAGAATTTCATCTTTTACTTCCGTGTTCGTCCGGCTAATGTTTTTTAAGTTTGGTTATGAGTAAATCTACCGATTTCGGTTTTCAAAAAATTGCCGAAGAGGAAAAAACCTCCCGGGTTGCGGGCGTATTCAACTCGGTGGCAAACCGCTACGACCTGATGAACGACCTCATGTCGTTGGGCGCGCACCGGCTGTGGAAACGTTTCACCGTCGAATTGAGCGCAGTCAAGGCCGGCGATCGTGTGCTTGATATTGCCGGCGGCACCGCGGATATGAGCCTGCTCTTCGCCAAGCGCGTGGGCGAAAGCGGCACAGTATGGTTCACCGACATCAACAACAGCATGCTTAAGCTCGGCCGCGATCGGCTGCTCGACAAAGGGCTGCCATTACCGGTCACACAATGCGACGCGGAAAAACTGCCTTTCCCCAGCGATTACTTCGATTGCGTGAGCGTTGCCTATGGTCTCAGGAACATGACGCACAAGGATTTGGCGCTCAAGGAAATGCTGCGCGTGTTAAGACCCGGCGGGCGGCTTTTGGTGCTGGAGTTTTCCAAAATCTGGAAACCCCTGCAGCCGCTCTACGATGTGTATTCGTTCAAGGTATTACCGGCTCTGGGCAAGCTCGTCGTCAACGACGCAGACAGCTACCACTATCTCGCCGAATCCATCCGCATGCACCCTTCCCAGGAAGAACTGAAGCAGATGATGGAAAGCGCGGGATTCGAGCGCGTCGAATACTTCAACCTCAGCGCAGGTGTCGTCGCGCTGCACCGCGGCTACAAGTTTTAAAACTCAGTGGACACTATCACGGTTAATCCTCCCGGATTGCAATCACGCTTCACTGGCGCATTCAAAGTCATTCTCATTAACCTCTATGAGCTGGGACGGCAACCCTTTGCGCTGGCCGAACCCGCGGCATGGCTGAAACGCGAGGGATTTGAAGTTACCTGCCTTGATCTTTCCTTGCAAAAGCTCGATGCGGAGGCGCTGGCAGAAACTTCGCTGGTCGCCATATACGTCGGCATGCACACTGCAACGCGCATTGCAGTGAAAGCGCTGCCACACATCAAACAGCTTGCTCCCGGGGCGCACCTGTGCGTCTATGGCTTGTACGCGCCCATGAATGAAGTGCTCTTGAGAAGCCTCGGGGTGCAAACCGTACTTGGCGGTGAATTCGAGCCGGGACTGCTAAATCTGGCACAACGGCTCAGAAACAAGCAAATCTCTGCTACGCAAGTTGAACCGGTGGTTAATCTGAACAAAATCGATTTTGTAGTGCCTGAGCGTTCGATTCTTCCGCATTTGCAGCACTACACCCGGCTGGAACTGCCTGACGGAAGCAAAAAAGTGGTTGGCTTTGCCGAAGCCAGCCGCGGCTGCAAACATCTATGCCGCCATTGCCCGGTGGTGCCGGTGTACCGGGGCAAGTTCCGCATTGTGCCGGTGGAGGTAGTGCTGGCGGATATCCGCCAGCAGGTAGCGATGGGCGCGCAGCATATTTCCTTCGGCGACCCTGATTTCTTCAACGGCCCGGCCCATGCCCTGAAAATCGTGCGCGCGTTGCACGGGGAATTTCCCAAAATCACTTACGACGCCACTATCAAAGTGCAGCACCTAATCAAACATGCGAGCCTCTTGTCGGAATTGAAAAAAACCGGCTGCCTGTTCATTACCTCGGCAGTGGAATCAGTGGACGACCGCATTCTTGAATACCTGGCCAAAAACCACTCGAGTGAGGATTTCAACCGCGTTGTAGCGCTGATGCGCGAAGCTGGTATCGCTTTTTCTCCGACTTTTGTCGCATTCACCCCGTGGATCACGCTCGAAGGTTATATCGAACTGTTGCGGCGTATCGCCGATCTCGATCTCGTTGAAAGCGTGCCGCCGGTGCAACTTTCCATTCGCCTGCTGATTCCCGAAGGTTCATACCTGCTGCAATTGCCGGGTTTTCGCGATCTCACCGAGGATTTCGACCCGGGTCTTTTGGGCTATCCGTGGCGGCATCGCGATCCGCGGGTGGATCGCCTGCAAAGCCAGGTGCAATCGCTGGTTGAACAGTCGAAGAAGCTCCCGCGCCGCGAAGCGTTCGAACACGTCTGGCAAACGGCGCATGGCGCGCTGGGCATTCCCATTCCTGCTTTGCCCAAGTCCAAAAACCAAGAACCGGCCCCCCGATTATCCGAGTCCTGGTATTGCTGTGCCGAGCCAACCCATCAGCAGTTGCAGAGTTTTTAGGGACGAACCTGGCGTCCTTGGCGCCTTGGCAGCTTGGAATTAATAAATGAAGCACATACTCCTCCTTCTTCCAACCACCTCTTACCGCAACAACGATTTCCTCGCCGCGGCCGAAGCGCTCAACGCCGAAATCATCAGCACAGCCGATTACTGCCATCAACTCGCGCCGCAATGGGGATTGACGCCCATCATGTCGGTGCATTTCGATATGCCCGAACAGGCAGCGGGAACCATCCTGCAAGCGCTTACGCGCAAGCCCGAAGCGGTGCTGGCGGTGGATGATCACGGCCTCGAGCTTGCGGCATTACTCAATGAGCGCCTTGGGCTTACAGGAAACAAGCCGCAGGCGGTGCGAAGGCTGCGCGACAAACTGGCATTCCGCAAGCTGCTCAGCGCGCATGGATTCAACTGCCCTGAATTTCATCATCTGCCGGATAACGACGATCCTGCCGCCCTAATTCCGCGGCTGCGTTTCCCGGTAGTGGTCAAAGCAAGAAGACTCTCGGCGAGCCGCGGCGTAATCCGTGCCGACAATCCACAGCAATACCTGCAGGCCATAACCCGGGTGCGCGCAATCCAGAACAAGGCCGACCGCGACGCTGCAGCGCTTGGCCTGGTTATAGAAAGCTTTATTCCAGGGATGGAATACGCTCTTGAAGGCCTACTGGAAGATGGTCACCTCAAAACCCTCGCGCTCTTTGACAAGCCTGATCGGCTGGATGGGCCCTATTTCGAGGAAACGCTTTATGTCACGCCCTCACGGCTGCCGCGAAAAACCCAGGATGAGATACAGCAAACTGTGCAGCGCGCCTGTAATGTCGCAGGACTGACTACCGGCCCAACGCATGCGGAAATGCGCTTGAACAGCGCAGGCATCTGGCTTCTGGAAATTGCAGCGCGCTCAATCGGCGGCTTGTGCGGGCGTGTATTGCGCCATACATTGGGAATGAGCATCGAGGAACTGATTTTGCGTCATGCTCTGGGCGAAAAGCTCCCCGCACCTGACTTTGACTGCGCTGCCGGCGTAATGATGATCCCGATCCCGATGCGCGGCATATATCAGGGTGTGCACAATCTCGACCTCGCCGGGAAATTGCCGGGCATCGCCGATATCCAAATCACCGCTGAAATCGGGCATATCGTCATTCCGCCGCCTGAAGGCGCAAGCTATCTCGGCTTTATTTTTGCCAGCGCCGCGAACCCGCAGGAGGTTGAATCGGTCATAAGATCAGCGCACCGGTGTTTGCAATTTGATATTCAGCCCGAATTCCAAATGGTAGAATCTTCAACATGAAACATACCGCCATAAAAAGATTTATCCTGCTGCTCGTTCTTGCCTTGGTAAGCCTTGGGTTTGCCAGCCATGACGCTCCAGCAGCCAAGCGCCTCGGCAGCGGGAGCAGCCTCGGCAAGCAGCATGATTCGGCAAGCCGTCACGCCTCGCCCATCACCCCGCCTCCAGCCCAGGCCCCCTCACCTGCTCCAGCGGGCAGTACCTGGCTGTTCGCGGGATTGGCGGCAGGCGGATTGCTTGCGGCTTTGTTTACCGGCGGCGCCTTTAATGGAATCCGCTTCGCAGACATAGCGATGATCGCGCTGCTGTTTGGAGCGGTGTTTTTCATCATTCGCATATTGCGCAAGAAACCGGTAAACGAACCGATGCAGTACGCTGCGCTGGGAGCGGAAACCACGCCTTCGCTGCCGGCAAGGATGTTCGGCGGCGTGGCACGACCTGCGCCCTATCCGGTTGGTTTCGAAATCGACCCTTTCCTGCGCAACGCCAAGGCGGGCTTCATCCGCCTGCAAGCCGCGAATGACAACAAGGAACTCGACACTATCCGCGACTACACGACACCGGAAACGTTTGATGAATTGAGCAAGCAAATCGCAACGCGCGGCAATGACCCGAAAAAAACCGACATCATCACGCTCGATGCGGAAGTGCTGGACGTGGTAATTGAAGATAATTTGGCCATTGCCAGTGTGCGCTTCAGCGGGCTCATCCGTGAAGCCACCGGCGCACCAGCCCGGCCGTTCTATGAAATCTGGAACGTGCAGAAATACCTGGGCGAGCCCGATTCGGTGTGGCTGCTCGCCGGCATTCAGCAAGTTCGCTGAATCCTCCGAATGTTCGATGCGGCTTTGAACCATCTGCTGCGCAGCGAATCCTGGGCTCGCGGGCGGCTTAAACCCTTTGCCGGCAAGACTGCGCATTTCCTGGTTCCGCCGTTTTCTTTGTCGCTCACCGTTACCTCCAGTGGCGAAGTGGCAAAGGCTGCGGACGATGCGGCGCCTGATGCCAAATTTGCCCTCACTCCGCCGCTACTGCTGCGTCTTCTCGGGCGCGACGAGGCAGCTTATAAGCAGGTTGAAATTACCGGGGACAGCGATTTTGCCGGCGAAATCGCTTATATCGCAAAAAACCTGCGCTGGGACGCGGCGGAGGATTTAAGCCGTATTTTCGGCGATATCGCGGCGCAGCGCATCGTCAGCACCGCTCAAAGTTTCAACACCTGGGGCAAGCAGACGTTCGACAGCTTGAGCCGCTCTTTTGCCGAATACTGGATCGAAGAACGGCCGCTGATTGCAAAATCCGCTCACGTTAAACAATTCATCGCCGAAGTGGATGCCCTGCGCGATGATGTCGAGCGCCTGGAAAAGCGCGTTGAAAAGCTAGCCCGCTAGCTCGCCTGGCGGTTACAATCCGCGCATGCGGCTATTCCGTCTCCTCAAAATTATCAGCATCAGCCTGCGTTTCGGCCTCGATGAGTTTTTCCTCGGGCACGAACGCGTGCGTGCACTGCGCGTGCTGCTTAAGTTTTTGTTGTTTTGGCGCATGCTCAGAAAACCCCGTGCCGAACGGCTGCGCCTGGCGCTGGAAGCGCTGGGGCCGATTTTCGTCAAATTCGGCCAGGTGCTGTCCACGCGACGCGACCTGCTTCCTTCCGACATTGCGGATGAGCTGGCGAAACTTCAAGACCAGGTTCCTCCTTTCCCCTCCGCGCAAGCCATTGCCATCCTGGAGAAGGTATACGGCAAACCTTTGGACCTGGTGTTTCGGAAATTCGAGGCGCAACCTGTAGCAAGTGCATCCGTCGCTCAAGTGCATCTCGGAGTGCTCGATAACGGGACTGAAGTGGCGGTCAAAATCCTGCGCCCCGGCATTGCCGCAGCGATTGCCAAAGATTTGGCGCTGCTGGATATCGGCGCTACGCTGATTGAAACGCTGTGGGCGGACGGCAAGCGCTTGAAGCCGCACCAAGTGGTTGCGGAATTCGAGAAGCATCTTTACCACGAATTGGATCTTATGCACGAGGCGGCCAACGCCAGTCAACTGCGGCGCAATTTCGAAAATTCCCCGCTGCTGCAGGTTCCCGAAGTGTATTGGGACTATTGCTCGACTGAAGTCATGGTAATGCAGCGCATGCATGGCACGCCGATCAGCCAGGTTGCAGCATTGCGCGAGCAGGGCGTGGATATCCCTAAACTGGCGCGAGCCGGCGTGGAAATTTTCTTCACCCAGGTTTTGCGCGACGGCTTTTTCCACGCCGACATGCATCCGGGCAATATTTTCGTCACGCCGCAAGGACAATACATCGCTCTCGATTTTGGCATCATGGGGACGCTCGACGTCGTAGATAAGAATTACCTTGCACAGAATTTCCTCGCATTTTTCCGCCGTGACTACAAGCGGGTTGCCGAGGCGCACATCGAATCGGGCTGGATTCCCAAGGAGACGCGGGTTGATGAATTCGAGGCCGCCATTCGCGCAGTATGCGAGCCGATTTTCGACAAGCCTCTCAAGGACATTTCCTTCGGCAAGCTGCTGTTGCGGCTGTTCCAGACTGCGCGCCGCTTCAATGTGGAAATCCAGCCGCAACTCGTCATGCTACAAAAGACACTGCTGAACATTGAGGGGCTTGGGCGCGAGCTCGACCCCAACCTGGACTTATGGAAAACCGCCAAGCCTTTCCTCGAGCGCTGGATGAGCGAGCAAGTGGGTTGGCGGGGCTTAATCCACCGTATCCGCCAGGAAGCACCCTATTGGAGCACCCTGCTGCCACAACTGCCTCGCCTTATTTACCGCGTGCTCAGCGAAGACCGCTCGCAGCAACTGCAACAAGAATTGCACCAGCTGCGAACCGAGCACCAGCGCCAAAATGAATGGCTGGCGCTCATCGCCGCTTTGCTTGCGGCCACGCTGATCTTGCTTATTTTTTCCATTTAAAGCCGGCTCCGTTGCCGCGCTGGCAGCGGCGTCTTGACCGGGATTATCTCCGGTAATTCGGTTCCAATCTTTTCCGCATTTGCTAGAATAAGCGACTTTCAGTAATCGGACAGAGCATGGCGCTTCTGGAAATCCGCAATGTCACCCGCCGCTTCGGCGATCTGGTCGCAGTAGATAACGTCAGTATCAATATCGAGGCAGGAGAATTCTTCACTCTGCTCGGCCCTTCGGGTTGCGGCAAAACCACGCTGCTGCGGATGATTGCGGGATTCGATTTGCCCGACGACGGGCAGATCCTGCTCGAAGGCAAGGACCTCGCGGGCACGCCGCCGGAGAAACGCCCGATTCATACCGTGTTTCAGAGTTACGCGTTGTTTCCGCACATGACGGTTACGGGCAACGTTTCTTTCCCGCTGAAAATGGCGGGCAAAGCCGCCGACGAAATCCACGCCAAGGTCAAGGAAGTGCTGGACTTGGTTCATCTCTCGGATAAAGGCGAAAGTTTCCCGCATGAACTGTCCGGAGGCCAGAAGCAGCGTGTGGCGCTCGCCCGCGGACTGGTTAACCAGCCGCGACTGTTGATGCTCGATGAACCGCTGGGGGCGCTGGATGCCAAGCTGCGCGAGGAAATGCAAATCGAGCTTATAACTTTGCAACGCGATGTTGGTATTACGTTCGTGTTTGTAACCCACTCGCAGGCTGAGGCGCTCGCGCTTTCACATCGTATTGCGGTGATGAATGCCGGCAGGATCGAGCAGATGGACGAGCCTTCCAAAATCTACAGTTTTCCCGCAAACCGTTTTGTCGCCGACTTCATTGGCCGCATCAACATGCTGCAAGCCGAAGTGCTGGAAGCGGCCTCCGATCATCTGCGCATCCGCATTCCCGGCATGGGTGAAGTGCGGGCGCCCGCCAAAACCGGTGCCGCGCGCGGCCAGAAAGGAATGCTGGCGCTGCGCCCCGAGCAGGTGCGTATTGCCGCCAAGATTGATGATGTTGCGCGCGACAATCACTTCCCCGGAAAAGTTCGTGATTTTCTGTATGTGGGCGACATCACCACTTATATCGTTGACCTTAACAACGGCGCGAAAATTGAAGCGCTGCTGCCTAATTCGGCGCCGGGGCGCGCCAAATTCTTCGAAATCGGCGATGCTGTCGAGGTCGCCTGGCGCCAGGATGCGGGATTATTCCTAAGTGAATAAAAGAGCTCATCTCGGGAATATCCACGTGATGCGTTGCGGTCCAGAAAGCGATGACTGCAAGGCGCGAGGAGGCCGCATAGTACTCCTATGCAACGACGAGCAACACCGCAGGCGCGCTTTTCTGGCCGCAACCCTATGGGACGGGGCGATTTTGGGCCACTTCGGCGTTGCTCGCCGCTTATTTGGAATGGCCAAACTGCGCGCCTCGCGCCTAGAACTGTCACCAAAATCGCCGCCGTCGCACGCGCGGCTGTTCCCGAGATGAGCTCTCTAAACTCCGCCCGCGTCACCAAATGGCTCGTCAGCGGGCCGCCGTTTCTTTACCTGACGCTGTTTTTTCTGCTGCCCAGCCTCATCATGGTGGTGGCCTCTTTCCGCTATCCCGGAGACTATGGCGGTCTCGCGCCGATCTTCGGAATCGAACCAGGCAAGGAAGCCGGGCTCACGCTGGAGACTTACCGGTTTTTTTTCAGCGATTTCATCTACACCCAGGTTTTCATCAAGTCTTTCGGCGTCGCGCTCGCCACCACGCTGGTTTGCCTGCTGATGGCGTATCCGCTGGCGTTGCTGATTGCTCACAGCCCGAAGAAGCACCGTGACTTCATGGTGCTGCTGGTGATTCTCCCTTTCGCCAGCAATTTCCTGATCCGGGTTTACGCCTGGATGATTATTCTCGGCCCGCAGTCGGCTTTCAGCCTCGCGGTCAATCACGCACTCGGCTGGTTCGGTATCGCGCCGGTGCCTTTGCTGTTCTCTTCGTTCGCGGTGCTGGTGGGCATGGTGTATGTGCACCTGCCGTTCATGGTGCTGCCGCTTTACACTAATCTGGAAAAGCATGACCCGGTATTGCTTGACGCTGCGCAAGACCTGGGCGCGAACGCGTGGGATCGATTTTGGAAAGTCACCTGGCCGTTGTCGCTCCCCGGCGTGTATTCCGGCGCGGCGCTGGTATTCATCCCGGTGCTCGGCATGTTCGCCATTCCCGACATCCTCGGCGGCACCGGCGACATTCTCATCGGCAACCTGATTAAAGACCAGTTCCTCGGCACGCGCGACTGGCCGTTCGGCAGCACGCTTTCCATTATGCTCACCATCGCCGTGCTCTCGCTTGCGGGCATCACCGCCGTCATTAGCCGTCAAGGCGTTAGAAATGCGTAGAAGCTCCTGGCTGTGGTCGATTTCGGCGCTGGTGTACGCGTTTCTTTACGTGCCACTTATCATCGTCGTGTTGTATTCGTTTAACGACTCGCGGCTCAACGCCGAATGGGTGGGCTTCACCTTCAACTGGTACCATGTGCTGTTTAACGATGAACAGATGATTCACGCAGCGGTTAATTCGCTCACCATCGCCGTTGTTTCCAGCCTCGTTGCCACCGCTTTGGGTACCATGGCGGGCATCGCTATTCACCGCTATAAGCCGAAACTACTTCCGTTCATGGTGATCACGCCGGTGGCGATGCCGGAAATCCTGTTGGGTGTTTCCCTGCTCCTGTTTTTCATTCAGGTGATGAACCTCACGCTCGGAATGCTCTCAATCATCATCGCCCACATTACGTTCTGTATCGGCTTTGTCGCCATCGTGGTGCGCGCGCGGCTGGCAGGAATGGATGAGAGCATTTTTGAAGCGGCGCGCGATCTCGGCGCCACGCCGTGGCAAACGTTCAGGTTGGTCACCTTCCCGCTGATTATGCCCGGGGTAATCGCCGGAGCGCTGATGTCGTTCACCCTTTCGATTGATGATTTCGTGATTACCTTCTTCACCGTGGGTGTGGGCGTTTCTACGCTGCCGCTGCAGATTTACTCGATGATCAAGATTGCAGTCACGCCTGAAGTGAACGCCGTCTCCACCCTGCTCATGCTGCTCACCCTCACCACCATCATCGTCGCATCCAAATTCGCGCCTGATGTGCTGCGTGGAGCCGTAAAATGAAAGCCGGGCTGCTCCTCGTGCTTCTACTGGCGAGCGGCAACGCGCTCGCTGCGGACGAGTTGCATCTCTATAACTGGAACAACTACATCTCGGAAGGCACGGTCGAGCGCTTTGAGAAATTCTGCAACTGCAAACTGGTACAGGACTATTACGGCGACAACGAGGAAATGCTGGCCAAGCTCGCTGCCGGCGCGACTGGCTACGACCTTCTCGTGCCGACACAAAATGCGGTGGATTCACTCATCAAGCAAAACGCACTCAAGCCCCTCGACAAGTCGCTGTTGCCCAACCTCAAGAACATCAAGCCGGAGTATTTGAACCGCGACTTCGATCCGGGCAATAAATTCTCGGTGCCCTATGCCTATTCGACCACGGTAATCGGCTACAACGAGCAGAAGATGCAGGAACTGGGACTGCCCACCGATACCTGGGCGGTGATTTTCGAGCCCAAATACTTAACAAAAGTAAAAGGCCGGGTCACCGTGCTCGACTCACAGCGGGAACTCATAGCCGCCGCAATGAAATACCTCGGCTATTCCATCAACAACACCGACGAGGAGAAATGGAAACAGGCACGCGACCTGATCATCCGCGCCAAACCCTACTGGGCGGCGTTCAACGCGCAGAGCTACATCAAGGAGCTCACGGTTGGAAATATCTGGCTGGCGCATGGCTATTCCAACGATTTTTTCCAGGCGGAGCAAGACGCGCAAAAAGCCGGGCGCAAGTTCACCATCAACTGGAGAATTCCCGAGGAAGGCGCGGTGATCGGAATGGATAATATGGTGGTGCACAAATCCGGGCCACGGCCGGATCTGGCGCATAAGTTCATCAACTTCATGCTTGAAGGCGAAAACTCGGCGGAGCTGACCAACCTTATCGGCGCGGGCAATCCCAATGCCGCGGCGCTGCCATACATCAAGCCTGAAATCGCGCAAAACCCCGCCATTTTTCCCGACGAGCAAACCATCAAGCATCTGGAGTTCATGAAAGACTTCGACCGCAAGCAGCGCCGAGTCATGTCGAGGATGTGGACCGAGATCAAGCTCAAGCAGAGCGAAGACGACTCGACTTTTTGGAAAGGACTCGCGGTGTTGCTTGGCTTGTTTGTGTTTGCGGTCCTCGGGTTGGCCGCCTATAAACGTTTAGCCGCGCCACGAGGCCGGGCAGCCTAGCGGCGAAAACCCCGTTGCCCGCTAAATTTATTCGACCTCAATCGTACCGTTCACATTAACCGTAACTTGGCTGGTGCCGCCTTCCACATTGGGCGCGGCAACTTCCTGTGCCGCTATACCGCGCGCAAGCACCGGGCGAGGATGAAACCCGCTGGTGTTAACGCTCATTCTGCGTATCTTGAATTCCCGTCCTTTGAGCGATTGTTTCACGATATCGGCGCGGCCGCGGAAATTGGAAATGGCTTCGGCAATCAACTCATTCTCCGCCTGCCGCCGGGCTTCAGGAGATACCGTAAAGCCGAGATAAGAAAGCTGCAACGTAGACTGCAACTTGCCGATGAGATTGGAGAGGGCGCTGAAATCCTTGCTCTCGAGGCGAATTTCAGAGCGTACGCGCCACGCTTCCAGCAGCTTATTCTTGCCGTAAACCGGGTAAGTCTGATAGCCCTCAGTTCTCGCCTTAACGTTTTTTACATCCCCGGCCACTCGCAATGCTTCATTCACGATTTTATTCACTGAATTGGAGACCCGCGCGGGGTTCTCGCCGCTTTGCTCCACGTACAAGGATGCCGTCATCAAATCGTTCTGGATTTCTCGCTGCGCTTCAGCCTGCAAGTCCACTACGTTATAGCGCAGTGGCTCCTCAGCGGGATGCGCATTCCCCACTGCGGCGAGAAATAAATACGCAAGAAGAGCGGTTCTCATGTTGCGATTTTTAAAGCTGCGAAGTGCAATTCGGGCAGCGCTTGGCCTTTATCGAGATGCTCGAAAAGCACTGCGGGCATTCCTTGGTGGCAGGCTTGGTTTGTTCCTGTTTTTTGACCTTGTTAATGGCGCGAATCAGCATAAACACCGCGAATGCCACAATCACAAAGCTCACCACCGCGTTAAGGAACTTGCCGTAGTTGATGGTGACCGCGCCGGCTTTCTGCGCTTCCGCCAGAGAAGCGTACGGCGCCGCCGCAGCCGCCCCTTGTTTGAGCACCACAAAAAGATTGGAAAAATCCACATTGCCGAGAATCAGCCCGATGGGCGGCATGATGACGTCAGCCACCAGCGATTGCACGATGGCGCCGAAAGCTGCGCCGATGATAATGCCCACCGCCATGTCCACCACGTTGCCGCGCATGGCGAATTCCTTGAACTCGTTAAGCATGGCTTACCTCCCGTAAAGTCAAAGGGAACCTCTGATTAAGTCCTCCACGGATTGCGTTGCTGGCAAAATGTGGATGGATGCGAGGCGCGCGACGAAGGTCGTAGCCTGGACTACGAAGCCAAGGAGCGCAACGACGCAGACGCCGCATTTTGCCGCAACCCAGATGGGACGGCTGCCGCGACACGGTCAGCGAAGCTTGGGGTGCGGGAGCGGCAGCATGAGCGCCCCGTTCCACAATGTTTCTTGCGGTAGCTTGCGCCCCTTCCCGCTCCACGCTGTGCGAGACCGAGTCCGGGGCGCCTTTCCGGGCGGTCTGCTTTGTCGCTCGGCTTGCCAAGGGTGGTGGCCATTGGCTGCGCCTCGCTTCGCGCATCCCATCCAGGAAAGCGGCCGTCGCAACTGCGAGGGACTTAATCAGAGGTTCCATAGCATTCATTACTTGCAGTGCTAATGAATTTTAAGCGCTAAACGGTCGCCTTGTGAAGCGTTCTCTTCAAGCGATGAATCGTGCGCCGAATGTTTTTGAGCTGGGCATGGTCATGGGCAGCCAGAACCTCATCTCGTTTCTTCTTCAACTCCCGGATTTGGGTCTTGATTGCAGTTTTGTTGACCCCCACCACCTCATGATGCCCGTGCATGGCAATGTTCAGGGCCTTGCACAGGGCAACCAGCAGATGGTCTTTGTTTAGCTGGGAATAACCCTTCACCGCCTCGTGTTCGGTACCTTTGGCGATTTCCCTGAGCTCCGCCACGGTTTTGCCTTTCAGCTCTTCAAAGGTGTAAGCCATAGCTTTGATCCTCCTTACTAAATATCTTGACGTGATACTCCAAGTGATGATGGTAATCTTAAATCGGCTCTAATCCCATTATTTGCCTTACCCCTTCTGAGCCGCCAAGCGACGAAGTCAAATCGGGGGCTGCCGCAATTATGTCCCCATCTGCGGCGCTGAGGTTTGGAAGGCAAGTTGGGGGATTCCGGCGAGCACTGTCTGAGCACGTGGCTGCAAAGCGGATCGTGCGAGTTGCGCAGCCGCCCAACTTGCCAACAAACCGAAGGAAGCCCTGAGCCAACGAAGGGCCGGCGCAGCGGGGCGGCTTTCTCTTTGGTTACTTTCGCTTGGCCGCGCAAGAGAAAGTAACCGGCTGTCGGGCCGCCCCCGACACAAACCACCAGCCGCCGGGCTGCCACCGGCTAATTATCATATCCTAAGATCGGCGCGAGCCATTTTTCCGTCTCGGCCAGACTCATTCCTTTGCGGCGCGCATAGTCATCGGCCTGGTCCTTGCCGATTTTGCCTACTGCAAAATAGCCGGACTCAGGATGAGAGAAATAAAAGCCGCTCACGGCTGCGGCCGGCAGCATGGCGAAACTTTCGGTAAGCGTAATCCCGACTTCCGGCGCTTGCAACAGGTCAAATAACGCCCCTTTTTCGGTGTGGTCCGGGCATGCGGGATAGCCGGGCGCGGGGCGGATGCCGCGGTATTTCTCCGCAACCAGCGCTTCACTGTCCAGGTTCTCATCCGGCGCATAACCCCAGAACTCGCGCCGCACGCGCAGGTGCATGTGCTCAGCAAAAGATTCGGCAAGCCGGTCGGCGAGCGCTTTCAGCATGATGGCGTTGTAATCATCGTGCTTCTCTTCATACGCTATGACTCGCGCATCGATGCCGATGCCCGCGGTAACCGCAAAGGCGCCGATGTAATCCTTCACTCCGGAATCCCTGGGTGCGATGAAATCGGCGAGGCACTGGTTGAGATTGCCTTGCGGCTTGACATTCTGCTGGCGCAGGTTGTGAAAAGTCATCGCCACTTTGGCGCGCGATTCGTCGGCATAAATCTCGATGTCGTCGCTGTTCACCAAGTTGGCGGGGAACAAGCCAATCACCGCATTGGCTTTGAGCCATTTTTCCTCGATGATGAGCTTCAGCATCGCTTGCGCGTCCTGGAAAAGATTGCGCGCGGCTTCGCCAACGACTTCATCCTGCAAAATCGCCGGGTAGCGGCCCGAGAGTTCCCAGGTCTGGAAAAACGGCGTCCAGTCTATGCAGGACACAAGCTCCCGCAAAGGATAGTCCTTAAACGCTTTTAAACCGATGAAGCCTGGTTTTGGCGGCACGTAATGCTTCCATTCTGTTTTCAGGCCGTTTTTTCTCGTCTCAACGAGCTTGTGCAGCGGCTGGCCTTTCTTTTCCCTGTGTTGCACGCGCACCTTTTCATATTCCTGCTTGATGCCTTCAATGTAGCCGTTGCGCTGCTCATCGGAGAGCAGCTTGCTGCACACGCCCACGCTGCGCGAAGCATCCGGCACCCAGATGGTGGCCCCCTGGTAGCCGGGTTCTATTTTCACCGCGGTATGCACCCGCGAAGTGGTTGCCCCGCCGATCAACAGCGGGATGGTGAAGCCTTCGCGCTGCATCTCCTTCGCTACATGTACCATTTCTTCCAGCGAAGGTGTAATCAATCCTGACAGCCCGATGATATCGGCCTGCTCGTCGCGCGCGGTCTGCAGGATTTTGGCGCAAGGCGCCATCACCCCGAGATTAATCACCTCGTAGTTATTACATTGGAGCACCACGGAGACGATGTTCTTGCCGATGTCATGCACATCGCCCTTAACCGTGGCAATCACAATCTTGCCTTTGGGCTTTTGCGCTTCGCCTGATTTCCGCTTTTCCGCTTCGATGTAAGGCACGAGATGGGCCACCGCGCGCTTCATCACCCGCGCCGATTTCACGACTTGCGGCAAAAACATTTTGCCCGATCCGAACAAATCGCCCACCACATTCATACCGTCCATCAGCGGCCCTTCTATCACCTGGATCGGGCGTTGGTATTTACTGCGCGCTTCCTCGGTGTCCTCGATAATGTAAGCGTCAATGCCTTTCACCAGCGCGTGGGTGAGCCGCTCCCCGACGCTGCCTTTGCGCCACGACAAATCTTCAATGGCGGTCTTCGCCTGTCCTTCCACGGTCTCGGCGAATCGCACCAGGCGCTCCGCTGCATCCGGACGGCGGTTCAACACAATATCCTCGACCCGCTCCAGCAGATCTTTGGGAATTTCCTCGTACACGCCAAGTTGTCCGGCGTTGACGATGCCCATTGTCATGCCCGCCTTGACCGCGTGATACAGAAACACGGTATGTATCGCCTCGCGCACCGCGTCATTGCCGCGAAAGGAAAACGAGACGTTGGACACGCCGCCGCTCACCTTGGCGTGCGGCAGCGCGCGTTTGATGGCGCGCGTTGCTTCGAGGTAGTCCACGCCGTAATTGCTGTGCTCTTCAATCCCGGTGGCAATCGCGAAAATGTTGGGGTCAAAAATGATGTCTTCGGGCGCGAAGCCGGCCTCTTTCAACAGCAGATGATACGAGCGCGTGCAGATTTCGATTTTGCGCGCGAGCGTATCCGCCTGGCCTTTCTCATCGAAAGCCATCACCACCACGGCGGCGCCGTAGCGCCGCGCGAGACGCGCGTGCTTGATGAATTCCGCTTCGCCTTCTTTCATGCTGATGGAATTCACCACACACCTGCCCTGCACGCATTTCAGGCCCGCTTCAATCGCTTCCCATTTCGAGGAATCAATCATCACCGGCTCCCGCGAGATGTCGGGCTCGGAGGCAATGAGGTTCAAAAACTTCGCCATCGCCTGTTTGGAATCAAGCATCGCCTCGTCCATATTCACGTCGATCATCTGCGCGCCGTTTACCACCTGTTGCCGCGCCACGCTCAGCGCTTCCCCATAGTTGCCATTAAGAATCAGCCGCGCGAAGGCTTTGGAGCCGGTGACATTGGTGCGCTCGCCGATGTTGACGAACAGCGAATCATCGCCGATGTTGAGCGGTTCCAGTCCTGACAGGCGCAGTATTTTCTTGATATTCGGCACCACGCGCGGTGGAATGCCCTGCACCGCGGCATGAATCGCTTTGATATGCGCGGGAGTGGTGCCGCAGCAGCCGCCGACGATGTTGATAAAGCCGCTTTGCGCGAATTCCTTCAGGAAACCGGCGGTATCTTCCGGTCCTTCCGGAAAACCCGTAGGAGAAAGCGGATCGGGAAGACCGGCATTAGGATAGGCGCAGACATATGTGTCGGCAATATTCGACAATTCTTCGATATACGGGCGCATCAGTTTTGCGCCGAGAGCGCAGTTAAGCCCGATGGAAAGCGGCTGCGCGTGACGCACCGAGTTCCAGAAGGCCTCGGTGGTTTGCCCGGTAAGCGTGCGTCCGGATTGGTCGGTGATGGTGCCTGAAATCATCACCGGCACGCGGCACCGACCCGCCTGCGGGCCGATGACTTTGTTGCCTGCTTCGGCGGCTTCCAGCTCTTCGAAAACCGTCTCAACAGCGAAAATCGCCGCTTTGGCGTTGAGGGTGTCGAAAATGGTTTCAAGCAAGAGAATGTCCACACCGCCGTCGAGCAGGCCGCGCACGGCTTCGCTATAAGCCGCGACCAGAGCGTCAAACGTGATGTTGCGGAAACCCGGATCGTTGACATCCGGTGAAATCGAGGCGGTCTTGTTGGTGGGTCCCAAAGCGCCTGCGACAAAGCGCGGCTGGTCCGGTGCTTTGGCGGTGAATTCATCCGCCAATTCGCGTGCGAGTTTGGCCGCGCTCAAATTCAACTCGTAAACCAGATGCTCCAGGTGGTAATCCGCCTGCGACGGCGCATTGGAATTGAAGGTGTTGGTCTCGATGATGTCCGCCCCCGCTTGCAGGTACGCGCAATGAATATCGCGGACAATCCGCGGCTGGGTGAGCGTGAGCAAATCGTTGTTGCCTTTGAGGTCGTGCGGAAAATCGGCAAAGCGGCTCCCCCGATAATCGCTTTCTCCGAGCTTGTGGCTCTGGATCATCGTGCCCATGGCGCCATCCAGAATCAGGATGCGCTGTCTAAGCAATTGTTCGAGTAGTGAAGCGCGCGTCTGCATGATAAAATTCGTCGCAATAAAAACAAAAAACCCGTGCTGCTTAACGCGGACGGGTTGTGTCTCGCTTTAGCAGTATTTGTTAAGCGCCCGCAAGCTGAAATCAAATCGGCGCAGTTAGGGCAACAAATTACCTTGTAGTCTCGGCCTTGTCAACTTTCATTAAGTTTCAGGCAAGACTGACGCCCAGCAATTTGCCGATCAGGTAGGTTGCGCCTCCGGCTGCGGCGCCAATGACCAGCATGCGCGAACCGCTGAAAAGCGCGTGGCGGCCGGTGAAGAGGCTCAATACCGCGCCGACGATGAAGAGCGAGACCGCGCTGAGCACAATGGAAAGGAAAAGACTTTTGTCGCCGGCGGCAAACAGAAAAGGCAAAACCGGAATGGCGCTGCCGAAAGCAAAAGAAAAGAAAGAAGACAGCGCAGCGCCGCGAGGCGAGCCGAGATCTTCCGGATTGAGCCCCAGTTCTTCGCGTGCCAGCGTATCCAGCGCTTTCTCCGGATCGGTCAAAACGCCTTCCGCGAGGCGTTGCGCTTCGCTTTTCGGTAAGCCGCGCGCCTCGTAAATCAGCGCAAGTTCCGCCGCTTCCTCCTCAGGATATTGCTCGAGCTCTTCGCGCTCAAGCCCGATTTGGTACTCATACATTTCGCGCTGTGAGCGTACCGAAACATATTCCCCGGCCGCCATGGAAAACGCTCCGGCAAGCAGCCCTGCAATACCTGAAAGCAGGACCACGGCATTATCCGCGGTCGCACCCGCCACCCCCAAAATCAGGCTGGCGTTCGACACCAGGCCGTCATTCACGCCGAACACCGCGGCACGCAGATTTCCGCCGCTTCCCACCCCGCGATGGCGGCGGCCGACTTCTTCGAGGCTCAGCGGCATCGCATGGCCGGGTTCATCCTTGGTGTAAAGCGACATGCCTCGCACTTTCATCGCCGCAAGCGCCGGGCGCATGCGGCGCGGACCTAATAACTTCAGGAGAAAAGCGACCACCCGCGTACGCAGATCGGGCGTGTATCCTTGCGGGACGTTGACGTTATCGCCGCCGTCGCGGATTATTTGCGCCCAAATCAGCGCCTGCTTTTCGGCAGCGTCCGCAAGTTCCAGAAAAAGCGCCTGGCGAGAACTCCCCGCTTCAGCTGCGGCCACTAAACGATAAAGATGGGCGGAGCGCTTTTCCTCGCGCCAGTTTTCTACAACACCCGCGGCGTTCTTGGCCATTTATTGTCTCCATGACGTCAGGTTCACTTGGAGCCGACCGATAGGCGCGTTTTGCACGGGATAATCATCCACTATCCACCCAATCGTTGCATTTTTGTTCACTTTCAGAAGCGTCGCCTGATTGAGCAAAGCTGTCGTGGTATAAATAACCATAAATCTTTCACCGGCTGCGCGCGGGTTCATGGCTATTTCCATCTCCAGCCAGGCGTGATTCATGCTATTACCCGAATTAATTGGAATCACAATACCGTTATCCACCTTTCGCGTGACATGATAGTCCGCATCGAGAAACATCACCACAGGACTGAATATGTACGGCTCTCCGGAGCGCTTTTCCTTGTCGACGAAATAACTGCTGACAATAACAAAATACGGTTTTGCTGCTACCGGCAGGCTGAAAGCCTTGAAATAGCTCTTGCCGCCATCGAACAGAAAGGCGGTGCTGCTGCGGTCTATCGTGGCGCTTTCGGTTGCACCAAGCTTGAGCGGCTGGAAATAAAACTGCTCGTAGCTCGCGCAGCACACCGCCGCTGTTTCGAGATCGCTTTTGACCGGATCCACAGGCTTATCCGATGCACAGGAAGATACCAAGACACACGCGAATAGCAGGATAATGAGCATTGTTTTTTTCATAAGGCCAACTTTAGGGGGATATCAGGCTCGCAGTCAAATCAACCCCCGGTGCGGTCGAAGAAACGCCGGTATTGCACGGCTTCCGCCACATGAGTGGCAATGATATGCGGCGCTTCAGCCAAATCAGCGATACTGCGCGCGACTTTCAAAATCCGGTGATACGCGCGCGCGGAGAGGCTCAAGCGGCTGATCGCTTGCTTCAGCAATTCCAGGCCTTGGGAATCGGGTATGCAAATGCGGTCGATTTCTTTGGTGGCAAGCTGTGCATTAGGCTTGCCCTGACGCGCCAGCTGCTGCTGATAGGCCGCTTCGATGCGCGCCTTGATGGCGCTGGAAGGCTCGCCGCTTGCATGCCGGGTCAGTTCTTCTTCAGGCACCGCGGGGACTTCGATTTGAATGTCTATGCGATCGAGCAGCGGCCCGGAAATCTTGCTTCGGTAACGCGCCACCTGATCAGGCGTGCATCTGCACTTGCCGCTGAAATGCCCCAGATACCCGCACGGGCAGGGATTCATCGCTGCAATCAACTGGAACTGCGCCGGGAAATCCGCCTGGCGCGCGGCGCGCGAGATGGTGATGCGCCCCGATTCCAACGGCTCGCGCAGCACTTCCAATACTTTTCTATCGAACTCGGGCAGTTCATCGAGGAACAACACACCGTGCAGCGCCAGCGAAATCTCGCCGGGCCGCGGATTGCCGCCACCGCCCACCAGTGCAACCGCTGAAGCGGTGTGATGCGGGGCGCGGTAGGGCCGTTTTTTCCAATTCTCGATCTTAAAACCGCCGCTCGCCAGCGACTGGATCGATGCCGATTCAAGCGCCTGCTCTTCGGTCATCTCCGGCAAAACACCCGGAAAACGCGCAGCCAGCATGCTTTTCCCCGTGCCGGGCGGCCCCACCATCAGCACGCTATGACCTCCGGCTGCCGCGATTTCCAGCGCGCGCTTGGCGTGCGCCTGGCCTTTTACTTCCTGCATATCGTCATAGCTCGGTGCTGCAGCCTGAAGTTTTTCCACATGGCGCTTAAGCGGCTCGTGCCCATTGAAATGCGCGCATACCTGCAGGAGCGAAGTCGCCGGATAGACTTCAGCCTCTTCAACCAGCGCAGCTTCGGCAGCGTTCTCCAACGGCAGGATAAATGCACGGCCAGAGCGGGAGGCGCAATAGGTCATCGCCAATGCGCCGCGTATCGGGCGCAGCTCGCCGGTCAATGCGAGTTCTCCAGCGAGTTCATAATCCGCGAGCTTGCCGGAAGGAATTTGATGGGATGCGGCAAGTATTCCCAAGGCAATCGGCAAATCGAAACGCCCGCTCTCCTTGGGAAGATCCGCCGGCGCCAAATTTACCGTAATGCGCCTTGCAGGAAACTGGAAGCGGCAATTCAACAGCGCCGCACGCACGCGGTCTTTGCTTTCCTTCACTTCGGCTTCTGGCAGGCCGACGATGGTAAAGCTTGGCAAACCTGAGCCAAGATGCACTTCCACGGTAACTAGCGGCGCTTCCATACCAGCAAGCGCACGGCTGTAGAGGACGGCAAGGCTCATGAATTAAATGGACAGGATTAACAGGATTAACAAGAAAACCTTAATTTTATCCTGTGAATCCTGAAACAATCCTGTTAGTCCTGTCTATTGGTTTTTTTCTGCAGCAAGGCCTCTTCCAGTTTGGCCACGCGCTTTTCCATTTCGGTAAGTTTCTCGCGGGTGCGCTTCAAGACTTCCTGCTGCACGTCGAATTCTTCACGGGTAATCAGATCGAGGCGGGCGAACAGCGAAGCAAACAGCGCACGGGCGTTTTTTTCAATATCCTTCGCCGGGCTTTGCGCGAGGACTTCGCTCACCTTTTTGCTCATCTCATCCAGAATTTTCGGATTCAGCATATTTCTCCTTTGCCTTATCAGGAAAGTGTAGCAAATTTGCCGCTCCATGCGCACCGTATCTGTGCGCAGCTCTTTTAATCGGCTTTAAAGTGGTGCACGTTTTTTTCCGGCAATCTGCATTAGGCGAGTAACCGACTGATTCGCATGACAATTAAATCTGGCACAGGCCATGCTAGAGCATACCTGCAGTTTTACGTTCCCATTCAACATAAGGAATCAAAATGAGAAAACTCACTCAAGTTTTGATCGCCGCAGGTTTGTTGTGCATGCCGGCTTTGGCTTTGGCGGAGGATGCTCCTGCTCCTGCGAAACCCAAAATTCCAATTCCTGCGCTCGATGACGTTTTGGAGGCATGGGGGCTCACGCTCAACGGCTACCTCGACGTGTCTTACTCGCATCTCAGCGGCAACGGTAACTTTGTCAGCGGTACGCCGGACCGGGTGTTTGACGCGCAGCATGATTCGTTCAGCGTGCACCAGGCGGCGTTCACGCTCGCCAAGCAGCCGAAAGAAGGTTTTGGCGGGCTGGTTAATGTCACTTTTGGCGAGGATGCCGATGTGATTGCGCCGTTCAATCAAAACCCGAACAGCACCAGCAAAGTGGATCTGACTCAGGCATTCGTGCAATACGCCAGGGGGCCGGTCACCGCAATCGGCGGCAAGTTCGTAACGCTTGCCGGCGCCGAGGTCATCAATCCCACAGCGGACACCAACTTTTCACGCTCGATTCTGTTCGGCTACGCGATTCCGTTCACCCATACCGGGGTGCGCGGCACCTACGCGGTCAACGACGCGCTGAGCCTGATTCTGGGCCTCAACAACGGCTGGGATGATCTGCAGGATACAAACGGTTCCAAGACCATTGAAGCCGGCGCCACGTATGCGCCGCTCAAAAATCTGAGTTTCGCCGCTGCCGGCTATTTCGGCAATGAAAGGTTATGCGGCAGTGCCTGCAATACAGGCCCCGGTGGCTACCGCGGTCTGTTCGACTTGGTCGGAACCTATAACGCCACCGAGAAGCTGACTTTCATCCTTAACTACGATTACGGCTGGCAAGATAATGCCGGTGCCATAAATCCCGCAACTGGCACTCCGTTCTCGGCTGACGGCAATGGCGTTGCCACATGGAATGGCATTGCGGGTTATGCCGTTTATCAATTCACCGAACAATGGCGCGGCTCGCTGCGGCTTGAGTACTTCGACGACAAGGACGGTTACCGCACCGGCGTGAAGCAGCAATGGAAGGAAATGACCTATACCGTGGCCTATCTGCCAAACAAAAACATCGAGCTGCGCGGTGAATACCGTTATGACGGTTCGAATGGAAATTCGCCGTTTGGCGCGTTCCAGAATTCCAACGGGGGACCAACCAATAACCAGTACTCGTTCGCTCTCGAAGCCCTGTTCAAGTTTTAAGCGGCACCGATGTTCACTTACCTCAAGGAGTCAACATGAAATTAGTCACAGCCATCATCAAGCCGTTCAAGCTTGACGAGGTGCGCGAGGCCCTGTCCGCCATCGGTGTGCAAGGCGTCACCGTCACCGAAGTCAAGGGCTTTGGACGGCAAAAAGGGCACACCGAGCTTTATCGTGGAGCGGAATACGTGGTGGATTTTCTGCCCAAGGTAAAAATCGAGGCCGCCATCAAATCCGAAATGCTCGAGCAGGTGATCGAGGCCATCGAGAAAACCGCCAATACCGGCAAGATCGGTGACGGCAAGGTATTTGTCTTCGATCTTGAACAAGTCATTCGCATCCGCACCGGTGAAACCGGCGCTGATGCGCTATAAGGAGAACAGCATGAAACGCATACTTACCTCTCTGCTTTTATTTGCAGCGCTGAACTTCAGCGGTCTATCGCTGGCAGCCGATGAGCAAAAGGCGCCTGAAGCCGCGCCAGTTGCAGCTGCTGCTCCGGGCGCTGCGCCTGCCGCTCCTGCAGCGCCCACTGCGCCTGTGGTGGTCAATGTCGACAAAATCAATTCCGGCGACACGGCGTGGATGCTGGCTTCAACCGCGTTGGTGCTGATGATGACCATCCCCGGGCTTGCTCTCTTCTACGGGGGCATGGTGCGCAAGAAAAACGTGCTGGCGACGGTGATGCAAAGCTTTGCCGTCACCTGTCTGGTGACAGTGGTGTGGATGGTTATCGCCTACAGTCTTGCCTTTACACCAGGGAGTACGCCTTATTTTGGCAGCCTCAGCCGCCTGTTCCTGAATGGCATGATTTTTCAGAACGGCTCTAAGGTCGCGGTCTCGCACTTGGGGCTTACCGTTCCCGAATCGGTGTACATGTGCTTCCAAATGACTTTCGCCATCATTACGCCGGCGCTGATTTGCGGCTCGTTCGCCGACCGCATGAAATTTTCTGCATTGCTGTGGTTTATGGGCATTTGGCAGGTGTTGGTGTACTCAACCATCGCGCACTGGGTGTGGGAGCCTTCGGGCTGGCTCGCCGTCTTGGGCGTGCTCGACTTTGCGGGCGGCACGGTGGTGCATATCAATTCCGGTATCGCGGGTCTCGCCGCGGTGTTGGTGCTGGGCAAACGCGTGGGTTATGGCAAGGAAGCCATGCCTCCGCATAACCTGGTGCTCACCGTCATCGGCGCATCTTTGCTGTGGGTGGGTTGGTTCGGCTTCAACGCCGGTTCCGCGGTGGCGGCTGACGGCCGTGCCGGCATGGCAATGGCGGTGACCCAAATCGCCACCGCAACGGCGGCGCTCTCCTGGATGTTCACAGAGTGGATCGTCAAGGGCAAACCCTCCGTTCTCGGCATCTGCTCAGGTGCGGTGGCGGGGCTGGTGGCTATCACACCAGCTTCAGGCTTCGTCGCGCCGATCGGCTCGCTTTGGATCGGAGTCGCAGCGGGTGTGTTCTGCTTCTTTGCTTGCACCACGGTCAAAAATATGCTCGGCTACGACGATTCGCTGGATGCCTTCGGGGTGCACTGCGTAGGCGGCTTTACCGGTGCGATTCTCACCGGCGTGTTCGCAGTGAAGGACATCGGCGGTACCGCCGGCGTGCTGGAAGGAAATCCCGGGCAGTTGCTCATACAGTTCATCGGCGCTTCTTCGACTCTCATTTTCAGCTTCGTCATGAGCTTCATCATCTTCAAGGTGCTCGATATGGTGATGGGCATAAGGGTCACCGAAGAACAGGAACGCGAAGGGTTGGATATCGCCCTGCACGGCGAGCAAGTGTTGTAAACGTCATAACAAGAAGTTCTCCTGAAGGGGCGCGCAAGCGCCCCTTTTTTTTCGCCCGCATGGCCGTGCGCATTCCGTTACAATAGTCTTTCCTTTCTCAAAGCTGCATTTTCCATGGCCGTTCCCCATCTAACCGCTGCGTTTCCCGGGCATGTGCCCGAACTGGAAATAAAACTGGTGGAGGAGGTTTCCACCATCGAGCACTGGCTGCGCGGCCAATGGCAGGAGCACAGCGTGCCGTTCTACGCTTCGGTGGATTTGCGCAACAGCGGTTTCAAGCTCGCGCCGGTGGACACTAATCTCTTTCCCGGCGGCTTCAACAACCTCACCCCGGATTTCCTGCCGTTGTGTGTTCAGGCAGCTATGGTCGCGGTGGAAAAAGTCTGTCCTGACGCAAAAGGCGCGTTGCTGATTCCGGAAAATCACACACGCAATACGTTTTATCTACAAAACGTCGCAACGCTGCAATCCATCCTGCGCCAGGCGGGAATGAATGTGCGCATCGGCAGCTTGCTTCCCGAAATCACCGCACCCACGGAGTTGAAGCTTCCGGACGGTAAAAGCCTACTGCTGGAACCACTGGTGCGCAAAGGTAATCGCCTGGGGCTTGCCAATTTCGACCCTTGCGTGGTGGTTTTAAATAACGATTTATCAGCGGGCATTCCGGAAATTTTAAAAAACCTGGGACAATCGGTGTTGCCGCCCCTGCACGCCGGCTGGGCGACACGGCGCAAATCGAATCACTTTAGCGCTTACAATCGAGTCGCCGAGGAATTCGCCAAACTCATCGGCATTGATCCTTGGCTGATCAACCCCTATTTTGCGACCTGTGGTGAAATCAATTTCCAAGAGCACCGCGGCGAGGAATGTCTGGCCAGTTGGGTGGAGCAGATCCTGAGTGACATTCGCGCCAAATACCAGGAATACGGCATCAAGGAACAGCCTTTTGTCATCGTCAAGGCCGATGCCGGCACTTACGGCATGGGCATTATGACGGTGAAGGACGCTTCCGAAGTGCGGGGCTTGAGCAGCAGACAGCGCAAAAAGATGGCGGTGGTCAAGGAAGGATTGGCGGTTACCGAAGTCATGGTGCAGGAAGGCGTGCATACCTATGAAAGCATCAACGATGCGGTGGCCGAGCCGGTTGTATACATGATTGATCATTTCGTGGTGGGCGGGTTTTACCGCGTGCACACCAGCCGCGGTACGGACGAAAACCTCAACTCGCCCGGAATGCATTTTGTACCATTGGCATTCGAGAGCCCCTGCTCGCTGCCCGATCCGACACAGCCCGGCTGCGTACCCAACCGTTTTTATGCTTATGGAGTCATTGCAAGGCTCGCGCTGCTCGCCGCAGCCATTGAGCTAGAGCAAAGCGAAAAAGCTTTCGAGAAAGCGACTATTTAGTTATGAACTTCGCTTTCATTCTCGATCCTCTTGACACCCTCAAGGTTTACAAGGACTCCAGCTTCGCCATGATGGTTGAGGCGGCATCCCGCGGCCATGCGCTCTACGTCATGCAGCAGCAGGATGTGATATTGCAGCTCGGCCGGGTGCTGGGACATGCCAGAAAACTCACGCTGACCGGGAATGAGGACGACTGGTATCGGGCCGGCGAGATTGAAATAATGCCGCTTGAGCGCTTCGATGTGGTGCTGATGCGCAAGGACCCGCCGTACGATATGGAGTACATCTACAGCACTTATTTGCTGGAACTCGCCGAAGCACAGGGAGCAAGAGTTTTCAACAAGCCAAAGGCATTGCGTGATTTCAACGAAAAGCTCGCCATCGCCAAATTCAATGAATTTACCGTACCAAGCCTGGTAACGCGTCGGGCCGAGCTGATCTTGAAATTCCTAGCGCAGCATCAAGACGTGATTCTCAAACCGCTCGACGGAATGGCGGGGCGATCGGTGTTCCGCATACGCGAACAGGATGTGAATCTCAACGCCACCATCGAAACGCTGACCCAGCATGGGACACGGACCATCATGTCGCAACGCTACATCCCGGAAGTTGTCAAAGGCGACAAGCGCATTCTGCTGATTGACGGAAAACCGGTGCCTTATGCCTTGGCGCGCATCCCCAAGCCGGGAGAGACCCGCGCTAATCTCGCCGCCGGAGGAACTGGAGTGGCGCAGCCGCTCTCGCCGCGCGACCAGGAAATCGCCGTAGCTCTGGGGCCGCAACTTGGCAAGGAAGGTTTGATTCTGGTCGGGCTCGATGTGATAGGCGACTATCTCACCGAAATCAATGTCACCAGTCCTACCTGCATGCGGGAGATAACCGATCAGACGGGCTTCAATGTCGCTGGAATGATGATTGATACGCTGGTAAAAACAGTGAAGCGCAAGACCTGAGAACAAACCCTGCCCTCACCGACCGTTCTTCCTGATAGATTACTTCCGAAGCGCAGTGAAGTCTCCGTCACCCGGGCACCCAATAAGCACCCGGAATTTCTGGAAAAAAATACGGTAATTCGCGAAATTCCTAAAAGGCAACGGGCCAGGTATTGCTGCTTTGTTGAAGTCGCTGGAGTAAAATTAACTTAATGGTTATCTTATTTAGGAGCTGAGATGGTAGGCATTTTGATTGTCGCGCATGGCACCCTGGGTGAAAGCCTGATCCACTGTGTAAGCAATGTCATGGGCAGCCGCCCGCCACAACTGATGCAAATCGGGGTGACTGTACATGACGACCCACAGGCGATCTTGCCGCAGGCGCTGAAACTCGTGAAACAGCTCGATCAGGGTAAGGGCGTGCTGGTGTTAAGCGATATCTACGGCGCGACGCCGTGCAATATCGCGGCTAAACTGCTGATCCCCGAAAAAGTGGAAGGGGTGGTGGGCGTCAACCTGCCGATGTTGATTCGCGCTCTCACCTATCGTAACGAGCCGCTGAAAATAGTGGTGGAAAAAGCGCTCTCCGGCGGCTGTGAAGGCGTGCTGCACATCGCCACGGACGTTTATGATGCCGCAACGGGAAGCTGAAATCATCAACAAGCTTGGGCTGCACGCGCGCGCCGCGGCCAAACTCACCCAGCTCGCCGGACGGTTCAAGAGTGATATTTGGCTATCGCGCAACGGCCAGCGCGTCAACGCCAAAAGCATCATGGGCGTGATGATGCTCGCCGCAAGCAAAGGAAGCTCAATTAGCATCGAAGCCAGCGGCGAGGATGAAAATGAAGCGCTGCAGGCACTTGTAGATTTGATAGGCAGTTGTTTCGGGGAAGGCGAATGAGCTTCACCATGCACGGCATCGGGGTATCCGGAGGAATTGCCATCGGGCAGGCACACCTGCTTTCGCACGCCACGCTGGAAGTTGCGCATTACACCGTGCGCGAACATGAAGTCGCAAACGAGATCGCGCGTTTTGACGCCGCGATCAAGGAAGTGCAAGCAGAACTGCAAACCCTGCATGAAAACATGGCGGCCAACGTCCCCGCCGAGCTCGCCGCCTTCCTAGACCTGCACCGGATGATTCTCTCCGACCCTATCATCTCCAAAGCCGCGCGGAAACGCATCGAAGAACAGCGCTGCAACGCCGAGTGGGCGCTCAAGCAGCAAATGGACGAACTGCTCGAGCGGTTTGACCAGATCGAAGATGCCTACCTGCGCGAGCGCAAAGTCGACGTGGTCCAGGTAGGCGAACGCGTACTGAAAGCGCTGCTGGGTCACCCGGGACACGTGCCCCCGCCTGCCGACCTCGAGCAGAACAGCATCCTCGTTGCGCATGACTTGAGTCCGGCGGAACTCATTTTATTCAAGCAGCATCGCTTCGCCGCCTTCATTACCGACATCGGCGGGCCGATGTCGCACACCGCGATTGTCGCTCGCAGCTTGAACGTTCCATCGATTGTGGCGCTGCATCAGGCGCGGCAATTGGTGCGCGAAGAAGACACACTGGTGGTAGACGGCACCCAGGGCGTGGTAATTGTCAATCCTGACAAGGAGGTTCTCGCCGAGTATAAGCTGCGCCAAAACCAGAGAGAACTCGAGCGGCAGAAGCTTAAACGCCTGAAACTTACCCGCTCTACGACTTTGGATGGCACGGCGGTGGAATTGCAAGCCAACATCGAGTTGCCGCAGGACATCGAGCAGGTGAAGGAGAACGGCGCAATGGGCATCGGCCTGTTCCGCAGCGAATTTCTGTACCTGAACCGTCCCGATTTGCCCAGCGAAGAGGAGCAGTTGGAAGCCTATCGCAAAGTTGCGCAGAAAATGCGCGGTCTGCCGGTCACCATCCGCACGCTCGATCTGGGCGCCGACAAGAGCATCAATGACGCCGAGCGCGGCCCCAATCCGGCGTTGGGCTTGCGCGCCATCCGGCTCTGCCTCGCAGAGCCGTACATGTTCCATACGCAATTGCGCGCCATACTGCGCGCCTCCAATTACGGCAACATCCGCATCCTGATACCGATGCTCTCCAACGTCGCCGAGCTTAACCAAACTTTGCAATCAATCGAGCTGGCAAAGACCAGCCTCGACAAAGATCGTATGCCCTACAACCGCCGCGTTGAAATCGGTGGCATGATTGAAATTCCCGCTGCGGCTCTGGCACTCGGTGTGTTCATCAAAAAGCTCGATTTTCTGTCCATCGGCACCAACGACCTGATTCAATACACGCTGGCGATAGACCGCGCCGACGATGCCGTCGCCCATCTTTACGATCCGCTTCACCCCGCTGTACTGCATTTGATTGCCCATATTATTGCGACTGCAAACAAAGCCGGTGTGCCTATTGCCGTATGCGGCGAGATGGCCGGCGATGTTTCGCTCACGCGGCTGCTGCTGGGCTTCGGCCTGCGCCAGTTCTCGATGCATCCTGCTTACCTCCTCTCAGTTAAGCAGCAAGTGCTCAGAACCAACATCCCGGAAATCACCGGGCTTACGCAAAAAATACTCAAGTCCGACGACCCGGAAAAAGTTCGCGAGCTACTATCCCATCTGAACAGCTAGACCATGGCGAAAAGCAAAAAAGCAGCCCGCTCGCACTTCGAGCGGGTCTGTTTGCTTGACAAACGCTTATCTCCAAAGTAATCTGCATTCAAGCGCCGATTTGTTCGGCTTGCGGGCGCTCAATAAATTCAGCTAAAAGACAAACCCGCATGCAACCGAATGCGGGTTTTTTATTTTGTGCGAATCGTTTATGCGTATTGCCGATGTTAAATAACAATTTGTGAATGGATCCGAACATTTCCAACCAGCTATTTGACCCCACCACGGATGGACGTCCTCCAACCGCTGATTCGGTCGGCATCGTTACTGCGCAAAAGGCGCATTTTGACACGCCGCTTGCCTGCAGTTGCGGCGCGGTGCTGGATGGCTACGAACTCGTTTATGAAACCTATGGCACACTGAACGCGGCCAAATCCAACGCGGTGCTGGTTTGCCATGCGCTTTCCGGCACTCACCACGTAGCGGGCTATTACGCCGACGACCCGAACAACATCGGCTGGTGGGACAACCTCGTAGGCCCCGGAAAGCCGCTCGACACCAACCGCTTTTTCGTGGTCGGCGTGAACAATCTTGGCGGCTGTCACGGCTCGACCGGGCCTTCCAGCATCAATCCCAAAACCGGCAATCCCTACGGCGCGGATTTCCCGGTAGTAACGGTGGAAGACTGGGTGGCGTCGCAGGCGCGGCTTGCCGACCATCTCGGCATTGATTGTTTTGCCGCTAGCATCGGCGGCAGCCTCGGCGCGATGCAGGCGTTGCAGTGGACAATATCCTATCCTGATCGCATGCGCCATACGCTGGTAATTGCCGCCGCGCCCAAGCTCTCGGCGCAGAACATCGCCTTCAGCGAAGTGGCGCGCCAGGCCATCATGACCGACCCGGAGTTTCACGGCGGGAACTATTACGCGCATGGCGTGATACCCAAAAACGGCTTGCGCGTGGCGCGCATGGTCGGCCATATCACCTATTTGTCCGATGATGTGATGATGGAAAAATTCGGGCGCGCGCGGCGTTCCGGAACGTACAATTTCCATTTCGATGCCGAATTCGAGATCGAATCGTATCTACGCTATCAGGGAGACAAGTTCGCCTCGCGCTTTGATGCCAACACCTATTTGTTGATGACCAAGGCGCTGGATTATTTTGACCCGGCACATGATTACAACGGCGATCTCACCGCGGCTCTCAAATGCGCTCACGCGGGATTTTTTGTCGCTTCGTTCACTTCGGACTGGCGCTTTCCCCCCGCACGCTCGCGGGAAATTGTTAAAGCCCTGCTCGACAACGAGCTCGACGTGAGCTACGCCGAAATCAACGCGCAGCACGGTCACGACGCGTTCTTGCTGGATGACCCGCACTACCATGCGCTGCTGCGCGCTTACTTCGAGAACATCAAGCTATGAGCAACATTGAACTCAACGAAACAATCCTGCACGACCCAGCGCTGAAGGAGCGTACAGACTTTGCCGCTATCGCCTCTTGGATCAAGCCCGGCTCGAAAGTGCTGGACCTGGGCTGCGGCGACGGTGTGCTGCTCCGCTATCTAAAACAATCGCTCTCGGTTCGCGGCTACGGCGTGGAAATTGACGACGCCAACATTCTTGCGTGCATCAAGAACGGCGTGAACGTCATTCAGAATGACCTTGAAACCGGGCTTTCCGGTTTCGAGTCAGACACGTTTGATTATGTGATTTTGTCGCAGACACTGCAGGCGATGCACCACACCGAGAGTATCGTCAAGGAAATCCTGCGCGTGGGGCGCGAAGGCATCGTTACTTTTCCTAACTTCGGCTACTGGCGCGCGCGCTCGCGGGTATTACGCGGCCGCATGCCAGTATCCAAAAATCTCCCTTACCAGTGGTACGACACACCCAACGTGCATCTCTGCACCATAGAGGATTTCGAAGCATTCTGCGCGGAACACGGGGTGCGCATCCTGGAACGGGTGGTGATAACCGCCGATAGCGTCATCAAGCTGCTGCCGAATCTACTGGGCAGCCTCGCTGTGTACCGCTTCGAGAAGAAAAAATAAAAGCTAGCTGCTGCTTTTTTCGATGACTGGAATCTGATTGCGCAACAGCCACAACAGCCACAGGCCGGGGAGTGCAGCAAGAAAAGTTACAAAGAAGAAATTCGCCCAGCCCATCAGAACCACCACTTCCCCCGTAAGCGGCCCGAACAAAACCCGCCCAAGCGAAGCCAAAGCGGAAAGCAGCGCGTATTGCGTCGCGCTGAAACTGTGATTGCACAGGCTCATGGCGAACGCGACAAACGCCGCGGTGCCCATGCCGCTCGCCAAATTCTCAAACCCCACCGCAAACACCAGCCAAGGATAGCTTTTCCCCACCCAAGCAAGAAACATGAACGAGAGAATGGATATCGCCTGCAGCCAGCCGAACCACAGCAGCGCGCGGTAGAGACTCATGCGCGTGAGCAGCGCCCCGCCTATAAGCGCCCCGGTCAGCAACGCCGCAAGCCCCAGCCCTTTGTTGATAACGCCCACATCGGTCGGCGAAAAACCCACACCGCGGATGAGAAATGCGGTGGTGAGGGTGGATGCCAATGCGTCGCCGAATTTGTAGAGGATGATGAGGAGCAACAACAGCAGCGCGCTCTTGCGCGAGAAAAAATCCTTAAGCGGCTCGACTACCGCCGCTTGCAAAGTGCGCGGTGTTGCGGCAGGTGTTTGCGGCTCCGGCGCAAACAGCGAAGTCAGTATGCCTACGCCCATAACAAGCGCCATCAAAAAATAAGTGGCTCTCCAGCCCATCTGGTCGGCGAGAACCAGGGCAAGCCCGCCCGAGACCAGTATCGCGATGCGATAGCCCAGCACGCTTACCGCCGCGCCCATACCGCGCTCGTGCTGGCTCAACAAATCGGTGCGGTAGGCATCCACCACGATGTCTTGCGAGGCGGAGACAAACGCCACCCACAACGCAAACAACCCCAAGAGCAGCAGCGAGTAGTCAGGAGAAGTCAGCCCCATGGCGATGATGCCAAGCAATAATCCAAGCTGGGTGGCCAGCATCCAGCCGCGCCGGCGCCCTAACCACGGCGGGACGAAGCGATCCATGAGCGGCGACCACAGGAATTTGACGAGATACGGCATACCGATCCAGGAAAACCAGGCGATGGTTTGGATATCAATGTTGGAAACCGTAAGCCACGCCTGCAAAGTGCTTCCGGTCAGCGCGAGCGGCAGGCCGGAAGAAAATCCGAACAACAACACCGCCGCGATGCGCCGGCTGCGGAAGACTTCAAGGTAGGGGTTGGTTTTTTCGGTTGATGAGTGCACGGTTTTGAATGAAGCGACTTAAAGCTGGCGGTCATAATCTATGGTAAGCGGCGCGTGGTCAGAGAAGCGTTTGTTTTTGTAAATGCTCGCCCGCTTGGCTTTCCCCGCGATGCCCTGCGTGGCGATGTGGTAATCAATGCGCCACCCGACGTTCTTAGCCCACGCCTGACCGCGGTTCGACCACCAGGTATATTGCTCCGGCTCTTGATTTAGACGCCTGAATACGTCCACCCAGCCGAGTTCATCAAACACTCGAGTAAGCCAGGCGCGTTCTTCCGGCAGAAAGCCTGAATTTTTCTGGTTGCCGCGCCAGTTTTTCAAATCAATTTCCTTGTGCGCGATGTTCCAGTCACCGCACAGAATGAATTCCCTGCCGCTTTTGGCTATCTTGCGCAAGTGCGGGAAGAATCTCTGCATGAAGCTGAACTTTACGGTTTGCCGTTCTTCCGAGCTCGAGCCGGAGGGAAGATAAACGGAAACCACGCTTAAATTTCCGAAATCACAACGCAGATACCGACCTTCCGTGTCAATATCGGCAATGCCCAGCCCGGTAACCACCTTATCCGGCTTGGCCTTGCAATACACCCCTACCCCGCTGTAGCCTTTTTTCTCCGCGTAGTGGAAGAACCCATTGTAGCCTGGTGGATTACGCATTTGCGGTGGTATGTCGTTTGCTTGCGCTTTCACTTCCTGTAAGCAAACGATGTCGGCTTGGGATTTCGACAGCCAGGCAAAAAATCCCTTGGTTGCCGCAGATCGGATGCCGTTGAGGTTTAAGGTGATTATGCGTAACATAAGACCGTAGTGGATTGGCTTTCTAAGTGCGCTCTCTGAAATGTCCGACATCAGACAGGATTTCATCCGTTTCGCGGTAAGCAAAAGCGTGCTGCGCTTTGGCGAGTTCAAAACCAGGGCCGGGCGCTTATCACCGTATTTTTTCAATGCCGGTTCGTTTCATGACGGTGAATCGCTGCTTGGGCTTGCGCAATTTTACGCTAAAGCCATACTCTCCGCTAAGATACAATTTGACATGCTGTTCGGTCCCGCCTACAAAGGCATTCCGTTGGTTGCAGGCACCGCCATCGCGCTTGCACAAAATGGTCATAATGTGCCGTTTTGCTTTAACCGCAAGGAAACCAAGGACCATGGCGAGGGTGGCGCCTTGGTCGGGGCGCCGCTGAAGGGACGGGTGTTGATAGTGGACGATGTGATTTCCGCAGGCACTTCAGTGCGCGAATCGGTGGAGTTCATTCGCGCAAGCCGGGCCACACCCTGTTGCTTGGCGATTGCGTTGGATCGTATGGAACGCGGTAACGGCGAGCTCTCGGCGGTGCAGGAGATAAAGCGGAAATATGAGCTGCCGGTTATCAGCATCATCACGCTGGACGATGTGCTAAGCTATCTTCAAACCAGGGAGGAATTGGTGCATAATTTACTCGCGGTACAGAAATACCGCCAGACATATGGTGTTAATGCAAATGCCGCTTAAACCCTTGCGTATCTTAAGGAACGTCGCCATGTTGCTGCTCTTCGCCATGCCAGGCGTTCCCGCGTTTGCCGTGACGTATAAATGGGTGGATGAAAATGGCGTCACCCATTACGGTGACAGCATCCCCCCTGAATACCAAAACAGCGCCAATATCGAGCTGAACCAAAGAGGCGTGATCCTCAAAAAGAATGATCCAGCGCTCACCCCCGAGGAGCGCAAGGCCAAAGAGGCCGAGCTGGCAAAACAACGTAAGCAGGAGACGGAACAAAAGCGCAAAGACACAATCCTGATGAAGACCTACTCCAGCGTCGAGGAAATTGATCTGGCGCGTGACCGCAACCTGCAGCAAGCCGAGCGGGTCATCCAAGACACCCAGACGCGGCTAAAGTCGGTACAAGCCGACCTGGACGAAAGCCGCAAGCATGCCGCTGCTTATGCCCGAGAAAACAAACCGGTGCCTGACGGATTACAGTATGACATCGAAACCCTGGAAAAAAACAAGCAGGACCTGGAAGTGGCCATTCTGCAAAAACGCACTGATGCGGAAGAACTCCGCGCACGCTTTGAGGAAGACAAGAAGCACTACATCGAACTGATCCAGCGCGCCTCTGCGTCGGCAAAACCTACATCGGCAAAATAGTACAACCCAGCTCAACCCGCCAGCTTGCGTTTCAATATTTCATTCAGCTGCTGCGGATTGGCCTTCCCCTTGGTCGCTTTCATCGCCTGACCGACCAGGAAATTAAACGCCTTTTCCTTGCCCGCGCGGTAATCGGCGGCCTGATCAGGATTAACAGCGATGATTTTATCAACGATTTTCTCCAACTCGCCCAAGTCGGATATTTGCTTCAGCCCCATTTCCTCGATCATCCAATCTACATCCGCTTGTGAACGCAAGGGGAGTGGGGTTTCGGCAAGGTCAAAGTGTCCCGCTTTCCACATCGCGGGCAGCACTACTCCTGTTGCAGTCGTGTTGGAAATTGTCCCGTCGGAAACGCGCTTGGACAGCGCCTTAAGCTGGCTTTGAGACACTTTGCTTTGCGAAATGTCGAGGTTCTCTTGTTTGAGCATCGCACTGAGTGGGCCCACGATCCAATTCGACAGGGTCGGCACTTCAGCCGGTGGCGCATCGGCAAGTGTAGACAAAGCGAACGTCGACATTTCACGACTTGCCGTGAGCTGATTCGCCTGCTGAACCGAAAGGCCGTAGGCGACCATCTTATTATGTTGCGCCCGCATCGATTCGGGCATGGATGCTTTGATCTGTTCAATCCACTTTTTCGGCACCTCGAGCGGCAACAGGTCGGGATCGGGAAAGTAACGGTAGTCGTGCGCTTCTTCCTTGATACGCATCGAGCGGGTCTCGTCTTTCTCCGGATCGTAGAGCCGCGTCTCCTGCACGATGGCTCCACCGTCTTCCAGGATTTCGATCTGGCGCTTTGCCTCGAATTCGATGGCGTGCTCAAGAAATCGGAATGAGTTGAGATTCTTGATTTCGCAGCGCGTGCCGAGCTTGTCCGAACCTTTGCGGCGCACCGAGACGTTGGCGTCGAAACGGAAAGAACCTTCCTGCATATTCCCGTCGCAGATTTTGTTCCATTGCACTAGCGTATGGAGTTTCTTGGCATAAGCAACGGCTTCGGCTGCGTTGCGCATGTCGGGCTCGGAGACGATCTCAATCAGCGGCGTGCCTGCGCGGTTGAGATCGATACCGGTTGAATCGCGAAAATTTTCATGCAGCGATTTGCCAGCATCTTCTTCCAGATGTGCGCGGGTAAGCCGCACGGTTTTTTCGGCATCGCCCACCACAATCTGCAATTGGCCGCCCTGCACGATGGGATGCTCGTACTGGCTGATCTGGTAGCCTTTGGGCAAATCAGGATAGAAATAATTCTTTCGCGCAAACACCGAGCGCAAGTTAATCTTTGCGTCAACCGCCAAGCCGAATTTGATGGCTTGCTCCACCGCTGCTTTGTTCAACACCGGCAGCACACCGGGAAGTGCGATGTCAACCGCACAGGCCTGTATGTTAGGCTCAGCACCATACGCGGTCGATGCGCCGGAGAAAATTTTGGATTGGGTCGAAAGCTGCGCGTGCACCTCAAGCCCGATGACGGTTTCCCATTGCATCTCAGATTCCCTCCGGCATGCGCTTGTGCCAGTCCGTCGCCAGCTGGTACTGGTGCGCGATATTCAGCATGTGTCCTTCACTGAAATAATTGCCGATAATATGCAAACCCACAGGAAGTATTTTATTGCCGAAGCCGCAAGGAATCGACATGCCGGGAACACCGGCGAGGTTCACCGCGATGGTGTAAATATCGGATAAATACATCTGCACCGGGTCACCGGATTTCTCGCCAATATTGAACGCGGTAGTCGGGCTGGTCGGCCCCATGATGACGTCGCATTTTTTAAAGGCCTCCGCGAAATCCTGCGCAATAAGCCGCCGCAGCTTCTGCGCTTTGAGGTAATAAGCGTCGTAATAGCCGTGTGAGAGCACGTAGGTTCCGATCAATATCCGGCGCTTCACTTCGGCGCCAAAACCCTGGGCGCGGGTCTTGCGGTACATGTCGAGAAGATCGTGGTATTGCGGCGCGCGGTAGCCGTAACGCACGCCGTCGTAGCGCGAGAGATTGGATGAAGCTTCCGCAGGAGCGAGCACGTAATACACCGGAATAGAAAGTTTGGTATTGGGGAGCGAGATTTCAATCGTGGTTGCGCCGAGCTTTTGGTATTGTCCAACAGCAGCTTCCACCGCCCGCGCTACATCATCGCTTAAACCTTCGGCAAAATATTCCTTGGGCAAGCCGATTTTGAGCCCGGCCAGCGGCTTGGCCAGATCGCGGGTGTAATCTTCGGGCGGGCGTTCCAGGCTGGTGGAATCGCGCTTGTCGAACCCGGCCATGACATTCAGCATCAGCGCAAGATCTTCCGCGCTTCTCGCCATCGGGCCGCCCTGGTCTAGGCTGGACGCGAAAGCAATCATGCCGTAGCGCGACACTACGCCGTAAGTCGGCTTTATTCCCGATATTCCGCAAAGCGCCGCGGGTTGGCGGATCGAGCCGCCAGTGTCGGTGCCAATCGCCGCCGGCGCCATGCGCGCGGCAATCGCGCATGCCGAACCGCCCGAGCTCCCGCCAGGAACCGCCTTCACATCCCACGGGTTTTTCACCGGCCCATAATACGAGGTCTCGCTTGACGAACCCATGGCGAATTCATCCATGTTGGTCTTGCCCAGATTCACCATCCCCGTCTCTTTGAACCGCTCCACCACATGGGCATCGTAAGGCGCGATGAAATTGGAAAGGATTTTCGAGCCGCAGGTGGTCCGCCATCCTTCAGCGCAGAAGATGTCTTTTTGCGCAACGGGAATGCCGGTTAACGGTTGTGCCAGGCCCTGCGCGATTTTGGAATCGGCCGCGCACGCCTGCTGCAAGCTCGCTTCCTCGTTCACCGTGATGAATGCGTTGTAAAGCGAGTTTAGCCTGTTGATGCGCCCGAGAAATTCACGGGTGAGCTCGGCACTGGAAATCTTTTTCGCAGCAAGCAGGCCGGAGAGTTGTTTTAAACTGGAGTTGAGCATTCAATAAATTTCGGCGAACGGGTGAAAATCAATGTGGAACACCTCGCCACTCGTTCAATCATTCACTCTATGACCTTGGGAACGAGATACAAGCCTGCTTCCACCTGAGGTGCGACCGACTGAAATAACTCGTGCTGATCGGATTCGGTCACGGCGTCATCGTGCAGCCGCAGCACCACATCCTGCGCATGCGACATCGGCTCGATACCTGTGGTATCCACCGCCTGCATTTGTTCGATGAGCGCAAAAATTCCCGACAACTGCTTGAGCACGGCAGCCGCTTCTAGATCATCTATCGCGATACGCGCCAGGTATGCAATGCGTTTGACATCGTCTAGAGATAAGGACATGGACAACCCTGATAAGTCATTAGCCCTTGCGGGCGGGCGCTTTTTTTCACGAAATTTTGCCGTTTGCGGCCTTTTAAACCTTTAAATCTTCAAGCATAATAGAGTATCATAATCTATTTGGTAGGCGCACTCACCTTTACTCAATAGGAACTTCTGACATGTTTGGATTTTTAAACAGCTATTTTTCCAACGATCTGGCGATAGACTTGGGCACGGCCAACACCCTGATTTACGTGCGCGGCAAAGGTATCGTGCTCAATGAACCGTCGGTGGTGGCGATCCGCCAAGAGGGCGGGCCGAACGGCAAAAAGATAATCCAGGAAGTCGGCCTAGCGGCCAAGCAGATGCTCGGGCGCACCCCCGGCAACATTACCACGATTCGGCCGATGAAAGACGGCGTAATTGCCGACTTCACTATTACCGAGCAGATGCTCAAGCTGTTCATCAAGAGGGCGTATGAATCGCGGTTGTTCAGTCTCTCTCCGCGCATCATCATCAGCGTGCCCTGCGGCTCGACCCAAGTGGAACGCCGGGCGATTCGCGAATCGGCGATCGGGGCGGGCGCCAGTAAGGTTTATCTAATCGAGGAGCCGATGGCGGCGGCGATCGGCGCCGATCTGCCAATCGCCGAACCGACCGGCTCGATGGTGGTGGATATCGGTGGCGGCACCACCGAAGTCGGCGTGATTTCCCTGGGTGGCATCGTCTACGCCGGTTCGGTGCGCGTGGGCGGCGATAAATTCGACGAAGCCATCATCAGCTACATTCGCCGCAACTACGGCATGCTGATTGGAGAAACCACCGCCGAAACGATAAAGAAGGAAATCGGCTCCGCCTTCCCCGGCAGTGAGGTGCGCGAAATGGAAGTCAAGGGGCGCAATCTTGCGGAAGGCATTCCCAGGAGCTTCACCATTTCCAGCAACGAAATTCTGGAAGCGCTTACCGATCCCTTGAACAGCATCGTCAGCGCGGTCAAGTCCGCCCTTGAGCAAACCCCGCCGGAACTCGGCGCAGACATCGCGGAGAAAGGCATGGTACTGACCGGCGGTAGCGCGCTGCTGCGGGAGCTTGACCGCCTGCTGATGGAGGAAACCGGATTGCCGGTGATCGTTGCCGATGACCCACTCACCTGCGTGGTGCGCGGCTCGGGGCGGGCACTGGAAAGAATTGACAAACTGGGCAACATTTTTACCGATGACTGATTTTCGGTTTCGAGTTTCGAGTAACGGGTCACGCTGGATTTAGACAAATTGCATTGCAGAATCTGACAGAAGACTCGAAACGCACGACTCGAAATTGATGGACACCCAGCTTCCGCATCTTTTTAAACGCGGGCCCAGTCCTCTCACCCGCCTGGTCTTTTTCACGCTACTCTCCCTGCTGTTGTTCATTACCGATGCCCGCTTCAAGTACCTGGAAACATTCCGGCTGTCGCTGTCGGTAGTCATCTACCCTTTGCAGAAGCTCGCCACCGCGCCGGGGCTGATTCTGGATCGCGTCAGCGATTTCTTCGCCACCCACTCTTACCTCACCGACGAAAACACCAGGCTCAGCCAGCAAAACCTGCTGAACGCGGCACAACTACAACGCTATCAGGCGTTAGAAGAGGATAACAACCGTTTGCGGCGACTGCTCAATGCCCGCGACGGTTTTCAGGGGAAGGCGACGCTTGCGGAAATCCTCTACTCCGGCCGTGATTTGTTCTCGCGCCGCATCGTCATTGACAAAGGCAGGCAGAGCGATATCAAGCCTGGCCAAGCGGTGGTGGACGATATCGGAGTAATCGGCCAGGTGACGCGCGCTTATCCTTTCGTGAGCGAAGTCACGCTGATTACCGACAAGGAACAGACGGTGCCTGTGGAGGTGGTGCGTAACGGTCTGCGCGCGGTGGTGTTCGGAGCGGGGGAGTCGGGCGAGCTGGAACTGCGCTACATGCCGGTGAACGTCGAAATCCAAACCGGCGATGAGCTGGTCACCTCAGGCATAGACGGAACTTACCCGTACGGATTGCCGGTCGCGGTGGTTTCCAAAATCGAGCGCAACGCGGCCTACGCGTTTGCGCGCATCCACTGCACACCCAACGCCGGGGTTGACCGGCACCGGCAAGTCCTGGTGTTGTCATCACAGACTCAAGCTCCTGAAAACCTGTTAGCAGATCCGGCACCCCAAATCCGGGGCAAGGCGAAAAAAGCCAGAAGAGGAAACTGATGTCCTCCCAAGCCGCCATAGCGAAGGAAATTCTGCTGCCGGTGAAGACCAGGTTCATCGTCCTCACCCTGACGCTCGCGTTCTTCCTCAATCTGCTGCCGTGGTCAGGCTTCGGCCTGCTGATCAGACCCGATTTTGTCGCTTTGATCCTGCTCTACTGGTGCATCCACTGGCCGCGTAAAGTGGGCTTTGGCACCGCGTGGGGAACAGGACTGCTAATGGATGTGGCGGACGCCACGTTACTTGGGGAGCATGCGTTCGCCTATTCGTTACTCACCTATCTCGCAATCATCCTGCGCCGCCGCGTGCTGCTGTTCAGTGCGGGCGAGCAAGTGTGGTATATCCTGCCGGTATTGTTGATCTCGCAACTCGCGATCCTGTTGATCAAGGTTTACGGCGGCGCGGACTTTATCGGCTGGGGATATTTTTTGAGTAGCGTAACCGGTACTTTGTTGTGGCCCGCACTCTCGGCGATGCTTACGATTCTGTTACGCATCAAGCCCGATCCCGACCAGATATGAACCACAGCGTCGAGCTCAAGGATCATCAGCGCGAACTTTATTATTTCAAGCTGCGGCTCGTGATTGCCGCCGGTCTCGTGCTGCTGCTGTTCTTTTTGTTGTTTCTGCGGTTTTTTTACCTGCAAGTCCTTCAGCACGAGCATTACAGCACGCTCGCCGAAAATAACCGCATTTCGATTGTCCCCATCGTTCCCAACCGCGGCCTGATTCTCGACCGCAATGGCGCGGTGCTGGCGCACAATTATTCCGCCTACACATTGGAAATCACGCCGTCCAAGGTAGAAAACCTCGAGGCGCTCATCAACCAGCTTGCCAACCTGGTGGAAATCACGCCCAAGGACCGCAAGCGTTTCCACAAGCTACTGGAGGAGAGCAAGAACATTGAAAGCCTACCGATACGCACGCGGCTAAACGACGTCGAGGTGGCGCGTTTCGCCGTGAACCACTACCGTTTCCCTGGCGTGGAAATCAAGGCACGCCTGTTCCGGCATTATCCCCTTGGAGAGATGACTGCGCATGTCATCGGCTATATCAGCAGGATCAACGACGATGACCTGGAATGGCTGGAGGAAAAAGGAGAACTCGCCAATTACCGCGGCTCGGATTACATCGGCAAAACCGGCCTCGAGCAAAGATATGAAACGCAGCTGCACGGGAAGACCGGTTTTGAGCAGGTGGAAATTGACGCCAACGGGCGCGCGGTGCGCACTTTGAGCCGTACCCCACCGGTTTCCGGAAGCAATCTGCTGCTTGCGCTCGATGCGCGGCTTCAGGAATTCGCGGAAAAAGCATTTGGCAACTACCGTGGCGCGCTGGTGGCGATCGAACCCTCCAGCGGCGGAGTGCTGGCATTCGTGAGCAAGCCTGGCTTTGATCCTAATCTGTTCGTGGACGGCATTGATCCGCAAAACTGGGATGCACTGAATAATTCGCCGGACAAGCCGCTCACCGACCGCGCGCTGCGCGGGCAATATCCGCCGGGCTCGACCTTCAAGCCGTTCCTGGCGCTGGCCGGACTGGAGCTCAACAAACGCAGTCCTCAGTACAGCATCAACGACCCGGGATACTTCACACTGCCCGGCAGCAGCCACCGCTATCGCGACTGGAAAGCCGGCGGTCACGGCGTAGTGGATTTGCACAAATCACTGGTGGTTTCGTGCGACAGCTACTACTACAGCCTCGCCTATGATCTTGGAATAGATAATATTCACAGCTTCGTCAGCCAGTTCGGCATGGGCCAAAAGACCGGCATTGACATCGAAGGCGAAGCGCTAGGCTTGCTGCCCTCGCAAGAATGGAAGCTGAAACGCTTCAAGGAAAAATGGTTTGCCGGAGATACCGTGAGTGTGGGCGTCGGCCAGGGCTATAATCTGGTCACTCCGTTGCAGCTTGCCAATGCCACCGCCATTCTCGCCAACAACGGCATTGCTTTCCGCCCGCATCTGCTGCGCTATGTTCAGGACAGCAAGACCAGCCAATTGCAAATCCTTCCCAGCGAAGTGCTATACAGACTTAATTTCAAACCGGCGAATCTGGCTTTGGTTAAAAATGCCCTGATTGATGTGACCGGCCCGGGCGGAACGGCGGCACGCGCCGGTGCCAACAGCCCCTACCCAATCGCCGGCAAAACCGGCACTGCGCAGGTCATCGCCTTAAAGCAAAACGAGAAATACGTGGAGAACCGGGTGGATGAGCGGCAGCGCGATCATGCGCTGTTCATCGCTTATGCGCCGGCGGATAATCCGCAGATCGCGCTTGCCGTGCTGGTGGAAAACGGCGGCCACGGCGCTGCCACTGCAGCGCCTCTAGCACGCCAAGTGTTAGACTTTTACCTGCTGGGCAAGCGGCCGCAAAGCGCCCTCCCCGCGCCTAACAAGAATCAAGAAGCCGATGATTAAACGTCTATGGCACTATCTTACCGCGCATATTGACGGCTTTCTGCTCGGGGCAGTTTGCCTGCTGATGCTGCTGGGGTTGTTCGTGCTATACAGCGCAACCGGACAAAACCTCGCCAAAACCAGCAATCAATTCGTGAGCATGCTGGTTGCGCTTGCCGTGATGTGGGCGGTATCCAACGTCCCGCCTCAGCACCTGATGCGCCTGTCGCTACCGATGTATGCCCTGGGAATGGCGTTGCTGATAGCCGTCGCGCTGTTTGGCGATGTAGTCAACGGCGCACGGCGCTGGCTGCATATCGGAGTGACCCGGATCCAGCCCGCGGAAATCATGAAAATCGTGGTACCGCTGATGCTTGCCTGGTATTTCGACAAGCACGAAGCTGTGCTGCGCTTAAGAAACTATGTGGTGGCGACTCTGCTGCTGCTGGTCCCGGTAGCTCTGATCGCACGCCAGCCGGATCTGGGCACAGCGATACTGATTACCGCCGCCGGCTTTTATGTGCTGTTCCTCGCTGGATTGAGCTGGCGTATCATGCTCTCCTTCTTGGTGCTGGGTGTTGCCAGCCTGCCTGTGCTGTGGTCAGTGTTGCACGATTACCAGCGGCAAAGGATTCTCACCCTGCTCGATCCCACGACCGATCCGTTGGGGGCGGGCTATCACACCATTCAATCCACGATTGCGCTGGGCTCGGGCGGAGTGACCGGCAAAGGCTGGTTGAACGGCACGCAGTCGCATTTGGAATTCCTGCCTGAGCGCCACACCGATTTCGTTTTCGCGGTATTCAGCGAAGAATTCGGCCTGTTCGGCAATCTGTTGCTGCTATTCCTTTACGTGCTGGTGATCGGCAGGGGTTTGGTTATCGCATCCAATGCTTCAACTCTTTTTACCCGGCTCATGGCCGGAGCCATCACGCTGACGTTCTTTACCTATGCTTTCGTCAACATGGGAATGGTGAGCGGTATTCTGCCGGTGGTCGGCCTGCCCTTGCCTCTGATAAGTTACGGCGGAACCTCTCTGGTGACAATCTGCCTGGGCTTTGGTATTTTGATGAGCATCCAGACGCACAAGAAATTGGTTAAAACCTGAACCTGCGAGGTGTGAGGGGTGAAGCAGAGAGAAGAGTGGAAGCAAAGGCCCAAACGCATTAACTCTACTTTCCGCTTCTTGTGTATTTTCTTTCTGGCGCTGGCTCTCGCCGCCTGCGGCACCACGCCCAAGCGACAACCCGGTAAAGGTTATTATCTCGACGACGGCCCGGGCGACAACCCGCCGCCGAACCTTGATTCGCTACCCGACGCACAACCGCGCGTTGAGCCACTCAATAAATACGCCAACCGGCCGTACACCGTCCTCGGCAAAAACTATGTTCCCGAAACCCGCTTGGTTCCTTACAAGGCGCGCGGCAACGCTTCATGGTATGGCAGAAAATTCCAAGGCCAGAAAACCTCATCAGGAGAGCCTTACGACATGTACGCCATGACCGCAGCGCACCCCATTTTGCCGATACCCAGCTATGCCCGGGTCACCAGCCTGAGAAACAATAAATCAGTTGTCGTGCGCATCAACGACCGTGGGCCGTTCTATAGCGGGCGCATCATAGATCTCTCGTATGCCGCAGCTCACAAGCTGGGCATCGCCGCTCAAGGCAGCGGCATGGTTGAAGTGCAAAGCGTGCTTCCCGGCACCGAAATGCTGGTAGCGCAAGCACCAAAACCAGCCGAGCCCGACCCTACACCGCCACCCGTTCCCGCCCAAGTTGTGCCAGCATCCTCTGAGGCGGGCGGTATTTATCTGCAGCTCGGTGCGTTCGGCTTGAAGGCCAACGCCGAGCAGTTTCTGACTCGGCTGCGTTCGCAGATTGCTGGCTTTAGCGAAACGCTTTCGATTTTCACCAAGGATGGGTTGTTCCGGGTGCACGCAGGCCCTTATGCTAACCGCAGCGAGGCACAGCATGCCGCCGACAAGCTCGGGGCGACTCTCGGCTTCAAGCCGGTGCTTTTAATCCGTTAGGCAATTGTTAAAACGGTAGGAGCCGGGGGAATTAGTGCGCTTCGTGACCAATGTGCAGTTGGAGAATAATATGCCCGGTGTGGGGTTGGTGCCTGGCCGGTGTTTCATGAATAAGTAACGCCACACAAATCAGCACGCCTACCATGAGAATTACCTCCGCCATCACCTTATGCGCCAAGTGACGCGCAGCGCTGGCACCATCCACGTTGCCCTGAAGGTGGGAAAGATAACGCAGAGCAAACGATGTGAACAAGCCATCGCCTGTTTCAGGATAGCCAGCCAAGCGCTTAAGCAGCGGTACGCTAAGGTAGCGGTTGGAAGCGCCCAGAACGACAAGCACCAGCACAAGCAAAAGCTTGATGCTGAGTATATTGCCGTAAGACGTCGTCCAAAGGGCCGAAAGAGTTCTGACTTCAATCCAGGAATTGTAGAGGCCGCTCAGCAAAACGGCGGCAAGGGCAATGCCGGCAAGACCCGAAAACCGTCGTGCCATGTCGGCAATCAGCTTGACATGCTGCTCGCCATAGCGAAACCACGTGGGAAAAATAACGGCAGTGAACGCAACCATACCACCGCTCCATAGCGAGGCCGCGATGAGATGTAACCAGTCCATGAGCTCCGGAAGAGTCAAATCACCCGCGTCAGCACCGTGCCCAGAGGCGCTCCGCGTCAAGGCGATGAGTACCGCGCCAACCAGCATGAATACAGGAACAATGCGTGAATTCAATTTTCGTTTGCCGAGCAACCAGCCAACCCATAACATCACCAGGGCGAAAAGACGGACCAGCCAGGCCTGCCCGTAATGGCTATTGAAGAGCACCGCGTGCAGTATCGAAAACACTTCACCGTATGGACGGCCACTCATCTCAGCTGCACGTTGTATCAGCCCGATGACGCTGCTCAGCGCGAGAACGACGAGACAGGCGAGAAGCAAAAACCACAGTCTCGCCAATAGAGGCTGAATCACAGACGACTCTGCCGGCGTTGAAGGAACCACCCAGAGGCGGCAGGCCAAAGCTCCAATGCACGTGGTGAGTGCCAAGAGGTCGAGTGCGTTCGGAAAACTGTGTAAAAGATTGCTCCACATAGTTCAATGTCCTAACGCAAGGTAAACGTGTAGTCCCCTTGTGTACGGTGCCCATCACGGGCGACGACGCTCCAGAAAACGCGGTAAGTGCCGGGTGAAAGTGGGGGCAGGCTGACTTCAAGCAGCGTCTGGTCCGACTCATCCACATGTCCGTTCCCTCGGTCTACCTGCTGACCGCTCGTGTTGCGAACCAGCAGCGTACTGAAGAGCGGCTCCAATACGCCATCAAACCAGATTCGCACAAGGCCCGGGGAAATAGTGATGACCGCTCCCACCCGCGGCTCGGTATGATCGGGAAAAGCGTGCGCCCAAGCCCAACACGGCGCTGCGGCGCAGATAGCAAGACCGCACAAGGCAATAATGAGTTTGTTTTTAAAAATACTCAACGGAAAATCGGCCGACCCAAGCTTTGCGGGAATAAATCGTCAATGAAGAAATGCATCTGCAACAACACGCCAACATGGTTCCCCGTCCTTTGGTTGACAGGGATCTGCGCTTCCATCCCTAGCTGAAGGTACTTGCCGAACCAGATAATACCCGGATTCACTGTGCCGGTAGTTTGCCCTTTACAATTTGCATTGAGGCAAGTACTGAGAGCGAGCTCCACTACGGGAATCATCCGGCTAAACGGCTCTTTGATTCCGACATCCTGAACGAAGGATTGCAGATATTGCAGATTGTATTGGAAAGTAAGTCCCCAGTTTAAGGTCGTCGGATTGCGCTCGATGTCCTGGTCGATGTTTCCGGTAACAAGATCCACGGTGGTTGTTACATTACTATTGCGCGTAGGAAAATTGGGGCCAACAGCCCCGGTAATGGCAATGGGTTTGAGGAACCTCACCGATTCGGGCAGATCACCGAATCCTTTGCCAAAAAAGAACATCGGTGAAAGCGTCGAAAACGACTCAGCGCCCGCGCTGCGGCTTCCCGTTCCACCAAGTTCAGCATCGAGCCCGACTGAAAGAATGGCTTCGTGGATGTCGCTCGTAAAAAATTGATATTTCGCGCCGACGTCGAGATTTGCAAATCCATTTTTGCTTCCTCCCTCATTTGGCTTCAGGTGTTGATATGTCTCGCCCAGCTCGAGCCCAAAATTGGGTGTGATGCGCTTTGAGTAAGCCACCGAGAACTCATTGGTCACCTGGCCAGGCTCTCGAATGTGATTGGTCAATAATGTAAGTTCGTCGGAAACAAAAGGATCGTCCACCGCCAGTGTGGCGGGAAAGAATCGCTTGCCGGCAAAACCATGCGCCCAAGCTTGGCTTGCGGCAAAAAAAAGCAGGGGCGTCAAGAGTAGAATCTCCCGATACAATATAGACATTTTGTTTCCCCAGAATGAATAAACCTCAAAGAAAAAGCAACGGCTCCAAGCCGCGCTCAACGCGCCAGGCTCGGCGCGTTGCTGGGCTGGCTACCCGCTGGAATTCAGACTAGGACGACGGGAGGAGCTCGGGGATGTTGCTGAGGGTATGGGGGCGCCGATACGACGCTTTGCCCGACTACGCAAGATGGGGTTTGCGCCGAAACCAAGCGCGATGGAAGGTGCGGCGCAGCCGGCGTGAGCGCCTTGACCGAGACCATGTCAAGGCAAAATGAGCAGTAAACCTCGTGCGCCTTGGAGTTTGCGTGGCTGGAATGTTGGTGCTCGGCCGAGTTGTGCGCCGCCGGGTGAACGCTGATGATGTTCGCCAAAACTTCCGCATTGCCGTAAAAGCGCAATGCCGCAAGCGCAGGCGATATCACGCTGAACAATACCGCAAACAGCGCGATCCAAGAGGTAAAGCGGTGTGATGAGGAAGGCATGGATCAGTCGGAAATCCTAAAGGTTCGGGTTTGCGGCGTCAAGCAAGCTCACCTCCGGTTGCTCACAGCACGCGACAAGTACTCGCTTCCGGCCAGACCTTTCAATTTGTCGTCCCATGGCATTGCTTGCTCAGCCCTCAGAGTGATCAGACTGGGCACGCTCCTTATCTTTCATCAGTTAGGAGTTGCGCTTCATGCGTGCTTTGCCTTGGAACGAAAAAAACAGGATGCCCAACGCGGCAAGCGCCCAGACAATTACCGCTCCCGAGGGCAGGTCGAACACAGCGGATAATGCCAGGCCGATGGTGTATCCGGCAGCACCGAGGACATAACCTGCTGACAGGCGCCGCACTGAGCAATTTCGCGTTGCCAGCGCCGGAATAATGAGGCTCGCGAACACCAGAAAAATGCCTACGAGTTGCACCGAAGCGGTAACGGAGAGCGCAAACAGCAGATAGAAACCGGTGCGCCCGAGCTTTTGTTCGAACCTGAACCACAGGACGCAAATCACGGCGGTCAACACCGCCACCGGAATCAGTTGCGCGAAGCTCACCCACAAAATCTGTCCGACCAGCAAATCCTTGAGGTGCTCGCCACCATGAGGGTTGTTGGCTAGCAGCAAAATTCCGCCGGTTGCTGCGAGCACGAACAAGACTCCAATCAGTGCTTCCTGCACTTCAGGCCAGCGCCGTTCGGTCCAAGTTAGCAGCAGCGAGCCGAATAATGCGGCGCTCACCGCGGCAAGCTGGACCGCGAAGCCTTGTGGTTCGTAACCCATGAAATCCGCGGCAATCACGCCCAGCCCGGCGATTTGCGCAATCGCCAGATCGATGAACACGATGCCGCGCTTCAATACCTGAGCCCCAAGCGGCACATGGGTGGCAAGCACCAGCAAGCCAGCAAGAAAGGCCGGTGCGAGTATGCCGAGAGTCAGCGCATCGAGATTCATTTTTTCGCCTTCAGCAGACGTTGAATAGTGTCATCAAATAATCCGAACAAGTCTTTCGCTTTGTCGGTTCCGCCAACGGTGTAAGGCAATACGACGGCGGGAATGTTCGCGCGGCTCGCCAGTGATTCGGAGGGGCGGGCCTCTTGAAACGGCGTGCGCAGAATCATCTTCGCCGGGTCGCGCTGCATGTCAGAAAAGAGTTCCGCCAGATGCCCCGCGGTCGGCGGCAAACCGGGCTTGGGCTCAAGGTTACCGACTTCGCGCATGCCGAGCCAGTGGATGAGATATGTAATGTCTTTGTGGTGGGTAATGACCGGTACCCCTTTGAGCGGCGCCCCTTCCTGCTCCCAGCGTTGAATCGCCGCTTGCCAGCGCTCCTGAAACGCCTTGCCGCGAGCCTGGTAGGTTGCCGTGTTCGCGGCATCGAGTTGCGATAACCGATCAGTGATTACCTCTGCCACCTTGGCAATATTATGCGGGTCGAGGTGGAAGTGCGGGTTACCCGCCGGATGAATGTCGCCTTGCGCGCGGTCAAGCAGCTTGGGTACTTCAAGCTTCAGCACGAAATTCGATGCTTCCAGATTGCCAAGCGTTCCAGGCTGGATTTTGCCGTTGCCCGATTGACTCAGCAGCAGCGGCAGCCAACCTACTTCCAATTCAGCGCCGGTGCAAATCACCAGGTCGGCGCTGCGCGCCTTGGCAATTAAGCTCGGGCGCGCCTCGATGTGATGCGCGTCCTGTAGTGCGGTGGTAGCCGTATAGACGCTGACTTTGTCGCTTCCCAGCTCCTGCGTCAGCGCTCCCCACTCGGGTTCGCAGGCCAATACGTTAAGCGCTGCATGCGCTGCCTGACTTGCAACGAGAAGCAACACCATGATCAACAATCCGCAAAACTTATTCATAGCATGTCCTTTCATTATCCGTGCATCCGTTTAAAACTTGTGCGCGCCATGCGCGCCCATGCTGAAGATGTATTGCAGCATCAGCTCGTTGTCATCAACCCCGTCGGGCCTGGATTGGTCGCGTGCATATTGCAGCCGGAAACGGGAAAATTCGCTGGGGCTGAAGTCGAACATCAGCGTGTTGCGCTTGGGGGTGTGGCTTATCAGGATGGGAAAATCCGACGCCGGCAGGATGCCATTCTGCACCTGTCCGATGTTAACCGTTCCCGCCTCTAACTGATCATGGCGCAAACCCACCCGCCAACGCGGTGCAAATTGATAGACACTCTGCAGATACCAGCCGCCCTGGTGCGAACTGTATGTTCCCGGAACCTGCGTCGCGGTGTTTATGTCGAAATCGAGCGTTCCGGTTTCGATGCGGTGCATGTACTCGCCTTGCAGCTTGAAATTGGTGCTTGTGGAGTTGCCGTTGGGTGCCCACTTCAGGACGAAATCGGCAATCCACAAGCGGCTGTTGCCGCTGAAACTGTTCGTCACCGGATTCCCCACAGAGTCGGTGTCGTTATACTGCCGATCGCTCGGCCAAGCCTGGAGATAGGAAATCCCGGCACGGTAGGCGTAACTGTCACCGATATCCCCGCCCACATGGCTAAACAGAGTCCATGTGCCGATGCCATTCTTGTCGCCGTTCCCCGGAAAGTTATTACCGTTCCCTGCTTCCGCACCCAGCTCGATGAACAAATCGGTGGGCGCGATCCATTTAAGCTGCAGTCCGTCGTCGCTGTAATTGCCACGCGCTCCGGTGCCTAAAAACGCCTGGTAAGCAAGCGGCGCATCGACAAAATCCCAGGCATGCTGGTGGATTTCGTTCAAATAGCCGATACCGGAAAAGAAGCGTCCGCCTTTAAGGGTAAAGCCGTTTGATAATCCAAGCGTCTGGAAAAACGCTTCTTCGACCGACACGCTGTTGTCCGGCGACAAGGAAACGGTGAGGTTGCCTCGGAAATACGGATCAATGTTGGCGGCGATATTCAATTCAGATTCACCCAGGCTGAAACCGCGATTGCCCAGTCCTTCTCCGCCTGCCGGAATAAAGCCGCCGATCTGGAATGTGTCGGGATTCTGTGAAAAATTGTTGTAAGTACCTTGCAAAACCACCGAAACCGCGGGATTGAATGCACTCTCCGAAGCAGGCCGAGCCGAGGCGATCACGGTTGCAGTTTGCGCCTGGGCGGCGCTCGCTTCTGCCTGGGCGGCTTTGGTCTCCGCATCGTGCAAGCGCTTTTCCAGTTCCTCGATGCGCGTTTCGTAACTTTGCTTGAGTTGCTTGATCTCCTCGCGTATGGACTGCAATTTCGCGTCAACCGCGGCATGCGACAGTTGCGGCAGGCCAAGCGCCAAAACGGCCGCGACTATAACGGCGTGGAACTTGAACATGGCTTATTCCTCCGAACATAAAATGACAAGGCAGCCCGTGGTTCAGGCTGCGCCTACGGTCAACAGTTCAGAGGAAAGCGGGTGGCGCCCTCGAGGAAAAAGCTAGGAAGGATGTGGAAAGGAAGCAATGCGCAACGCTGGCAAAAAGCCCTGCGTTTGTATCATGCAGCAGAATGGTCGGGCTGTCGGAATGCAGTGCCCCGCTTATACCGGCGTAAGCAAGGCACTTGTCGCACACCTTGGAATTCGGCAGCGGCTTGTCTTGTTG
>DATDGC010000021.1:0-44781 GCA_036522275.1 Burkholderiales bacterium
ACAACTTTCAAAGGCTTGCAAGAACGCAAGCCTTTTTCATTGCTGCGCGCGTAGCTGATTCATATCGCCGACTTTGCGCAGAAAGGTATGTTTGTTTTCGACCTCATGGGTTCGCCCCAGGGTAATAGCCGACCGCGATAATCCGATCCCCGACCTTTTGGAAGTACGCGACCTTGGGCTCAGTCTTGTTGGTGGCGGGATTTAGCCAGTGATATTCGACCGTGCCTGATCCTTTTGTCCGTGCTTTGTCGAGCATCTCGCGAAAGAACGGCTTGCCTACTGCGTCCTTCAGGTCCGCAACATTTTCGCCGATCCAAGAGGACGATAGTCCGCCGCTCGCAAGTAGCACGCCTCTGGTTGACACGACATACACGTACAGATCGTTTTTGACGAATTCGCCTTGGGGACTGAAATGGGCTAGTGCCAGATCCTTGACTTCTTTATAGAAGGCGACCGCTCGTTGGAGCAGAGCCTGTGCCTGCTCAGCGTCTTGGGCGCTGATTGTTGCGTTGGCGGCGGGCGTTGCCGCATCGGCGCCGAGAGCGGTGGTATGCGCGAGCGCGCAGGCCAGCGCGATGTACACGAGGCGTTTCAATGCGATTGAACCAATGTTCATATCGATACTCCTTCGAGGCGAGTCTTGTTCAATGGAAGCTCATCCAGCGAGCAAAATTTGTCGTGGATTGGTCTGTTAAAATATATTAACTCCGGCTAGATCAAGCCAATGAAAAAATAGACCCTGCCGCGATCCTTGATAGTTTCCAAATATAAACCTCACTTTAGCGTATAGCAAGATGTATCCGCAGCTGGCGGCGTAGCTAAAACGTAACTCGGTCAGCTGCGTTGAGGCTTATTGAGGCATTGCGTAGCGTGTTTGAAGTGTTTGCGGGCGTTGCAGCGTATTGATTTAAAATAAAGTCGTTAGTTGCAGAACCGACTACGAACCAAGGGGTCGCGGGTTCAACTCCTGCCGGGCGCGCCAAATACGCTAACTGCTTGAGGTGTTTCAGCTTCAAGCCGTTTTCTCATTCCTCTTCGTAGCAAGCCCCGTCTTTTTATAAACCAGTTTGTCGAAAAAAACTATCCTCCGCTTGGAACAGGATCTTTATAACAATTCACCCCTTTACTCCTCCGCGTTACATTACGTTACAAAATTTCCGTCAACTATCTTGGTAAGTTTTGCGTTAAAGCGCACATCGCAGGGTCTAACTTGAGTCAGTTTATTTAGCAAAGGAGGTCCGTCATGAGGAAGATCTTGATTGGAATTACTATGCTGATGCTTACGCAATCAAATGCCAATGCGTTCGAAGCCGTTGCGAAAGTGGTGAGCGCATCGCCCATTTATGAAACAGTAAATCACCCTACCCAAGAGTGCTGGACAGAAAATCAGCAGACTACTCAATACGTACCTCAACCTTACAATCCGGCAGGAGCCCTGATTGGCGGATTGGCCGGGGGCCTGATTGGCAGCACGGTAGGTCAAGGCACCGGAAAAGTTGCAGCTGCCGCAGGCGGTGCGGTACTTGGCGCCATTACGGGCGACCGGCTGGCCAACCAGTATGCCGCTGCCAGCAGTTACACCGCCTCTACGCCGGTGCAGCGCTGCAAGCAATTCGACAACTACGTAACGGTAGCCAGCGGCTACTCGGTAACCTACGAGTACGAAGGACAACTATTCAAGACCACGCTGCCCTACAAGCCCGGCAACGAGCTGCGGGTGAATGTCGCGGTTTCACCCCGCTGACGCCATTATTGATCTCATGATTTCACGAGAGGAGTAATCATGTCACACCCTCGCATCGAAGTTTGCAGCGCTTTACTCAGATTCTTGTTTGTTGTTTCATTTGGATTTTGGTTCTATGGAATTGCACATGCGGAAGAACACGGGTATCGCGAGCATGAGTTTCGCGAGCGCGACTTTAGGCAACACGAATATATGGATTCACGGTACCACCACAATCACTACTATCCACCCCGCGGTTACGCCTTTGCCGCATTGCCCCCAGCGCATCATACAGTTGTCTATCGCGGTTCGCAGTATTACTTTGGCGGCGGTATCTGGTACCACCATGTGGGAGTGAATTTTGTTGTAGTGGCGCCCCCGTTCGGCATCGTGGTCCCTATTCTGCCGCCTTTTTACACAACCCTATGGGTGGGCAGAGTGCCTTACTACTACGCTAACGATGTTTATTACACGCAAAGCCCGCAAGGTTACGTTGTCGTTCAAGAACCGCCAAGCAAAGTTGTCGTCGAGCAGCAGCCAACTAACGCCGCAATCCAACAACCGAGCAATGTTGTGGAATTGGGGCCGAGCAATACCAACGTCCAGCCGGCGCCAAGTACCAACGCCGTTCAGGAACCTGGGGGTCAATTATTTATCTATCCCAGCAAAGGCCAGAGCCAGGCGCAACAGGCAACAGATCGTAATGCCTGCCATAGCTGGGCTGTGAGCCAAACCGGCTACGATCCGGTCCTTCAGACATCCAGTGCGGCCGGGAGCCAGACAACTGAAAAGCTGGCGGACTATCAACGCGCGCTGGGTGCTTGCCTTGAAGGTCGCGGTTATACCGTGAAGTAAACCGTTTACTTGGGGTTGACTGTCAAATACGCGGTTGAAGTCAAATCCGACGAATTCCAGCCTCCTCCCAGCGCTTTGATCAACAGTATGCTTGCAGCAAGCCGGCGGTTGAGGATATCGACTGCTGTCCTTTCATTGTTCAGCGCCGCGGCCTGCACTACGACAACGTTGAGGTAATTGATCGTTCCGGCCTTGTACTGGTTAGTGGTCAGTGCAACGGATTGTCGCGCGGACTGCACGGCTTCATCTTGCACTTGAGCTTCCTGTTCAAGGATGCGCAGTGCCGCTAAATTGTCTTCCACTTCCTTGAATCCCGTCAGCACGGTCTGGCGGTAGGCCGCCACGTTGGCATCATAGGCGGCTCTGGCCTGTTCAGTCTGTGCGCGCCGCAAGCCGCCGTCGAACAGAGTTTCCGCCAGCGCCGGACCGACAGCCCAGAAGCGGGCGGGCAGGGTGAGCCAATTGGACCAGCTGGGACTTTGGTATCCGCCTGAAGCGGAAAGCGTCAAGCTCGGGAAATAGGCTGCGATTGCAACTCCGATTTGCGCGTTCGCAGCAGTTACCAGCCGTTCTGCGGCGGCCACGTCGGGGCGGCGCTCAAGCAAATCTGACGGCACGCCGACAGGCACTGCTGGAATGGCGGCGATAAGCGGCGCCGGCGCAATGGTAAGTTCAGACGCCGGTTTCCCGATGAGCAGCGCAATGGCGTGCTCGAATTGCGCACGCTGTACTCCAATATCGATGGCCTGAGCCTGCGTGCTCTTGAGCTGGGTCTGCGCCTGGATCACGTCTGACTTGGCGACAATGCCGGCTGCGTATTGGTTTTGCGTGAGCTGCAGAGATTTTTCGTAAGCAGCCGCCGTATCGTCAAACAGCTGCTTCTGGGAATCCAGCGCGCGCAGCTGAATATAATCCTGCGCCAGCTCAGCGTGCGCTGAGAGCCGCGCCGCTTCAAGGTCGGCTGCGCTGGCTTGCGCACTCGCTTCATTCGACTCCACCGTGCGCCGAACTTTGCCCCATAAATCCGGTTCCCATGATGCATCCAGCGTTAACAGATAGTTGTTCGTTATGCCGCGCGTAACGGGGTTGGTCGATTGCAACTGTGTGCTGCTGAAACTGGAGGAGGCACGAGAACGGGATTCAGACGCGTTGGCCGATACAGTCGGAAAATAAGCCGCACGCTTCGACTGAACCAGCGCGCGCGCCTGCCTATACTGCGCTTCCGCCTGCGCCAGATTCTGGTTCGAGATGTTGACCTGCTCTTCAAGGCTGTTAAGCAGGGGATCGTTGTAGGCTTCCCACCACTTTCCCTTGATTTCCTGGTCACGCGGCTGCGCCTGTTTCCAGCCAGCCATTTCCTTAAAGGTAGCCGGCGCCTCAACGGCAGGACGCACATAGTCTGGACCCACGGTGCAGGCTGTCAGCAGCATGAGAGGTGCTGCCAGCGCAACAAGTTTCATGTCATGCAGTTTCATAAAACCTCCATAACATTTTCAATTGATCGTATCTAGCGATGGATGAACTGTTCGGTGAGCCAGCATCTTCTTGCACCAGAGGCGGAAGCGGTCCAGATAAAGATACACAACCGGCGTCGTATAAAGAGTCAGCGCCTGACTCACGATCAATCCGCCGACGATCGAGATACCAAGCGGACGGCGCAGCTCCGCTCCCTCGCCGAAGCCGACCGCAAGCGGCAAAGCGCCCAGCAGCGCAGCCATGGTCGTCATCATGATCGGGCGAAAACGCAGCAGACAGGCTTGGTAGATTGCCTGTTCCGGGGGCAGGCCCTGTTTGCGTTCCACGTCGAGAGCGAAATCGATCATCAAGATGGCGTTTTTTTTCACGATGCCGATTAGCAAGATGACGCCGATCAGGGCGATGATGCTGAACTCGGCGTGAAACGCAAGCAGCGCAAGAATCGCTCCCACACCCGCCGAAGGCAGGGTGGAAAGAATTGTGATCGGATGCACGTAGCTTTCATACAGGATCCCGAGCACGATGTAGACCGTCAGCAGCGCCGCCAGGATCAGCCATGGCTGATTCTCAAGCGAAGCCTGGAAGGCGCGCGCTGTGCCCTGGAAGCTGCCGTGGATCGAAGTGGGCACATCGATGCGGTCAAGTGCACCGTTGATGGCGAGTGTCGCGGCTGAGAGCGAAACGCCCGGCTGCAGATTGAACGAGATGGTCGACGCCACAAACTGGCCCTGGTGGTTGACACTGAGGGGGGTGTTGTTGGTTTCGTAGTGCGCGAAAGCCGAAAGTGGCACTTGCGCCCCGCCGCTCGTGCTCACGTAGACGTTGTTCAGCGTAGCGGGACTTTGCCAGTACTGCGGCGCCGCTTCCATGACCACACGGTATTGGTTGAGCGGATTGTAAATGGTCGAAACCTGGCGCTGGCCGAATGCATCGTTGAGAGTGGAATCGATCAGTTTGGTCGAGACGCCGAGGCGCGCTGCGGTGTCGCGGTCGATGACGAGAGAAGTCCGCTGACCCTTGTCCTCCTGATCGGTGCTCACGTCGGTGATATCAGGCAGTTCGCTCATGGCCTGCCGGATGCGCGGTTCCCAGGCGCGCAGTTCTTCCAGCTCGTCCGCCTGCAGCGTGTACTGGTACTGCGCATTGCTCTCCCGCCCACCCATGCGGATATCCTGCGCCGTTTGCAGGAACAGGCTCGCACCAGGCTCGTGCGCGAGCTTGCCGCGCAGCCGCTCAATCACCATGTCGGCCGACAACTTGCGCTCCTTGAGCGGCTTGAGCGAGACGAACATGAAGCCCGAGTTGACCCGGGATCCGCCGGTGAAGCCCACCACGCTGTCAACTGCCGGGTCCTTGCGGACAATCTCCATGAAATCGGCCAGCTTCTGGCGCATCGCCTGGAACGAAATGCTCTGGTCTGCCTGGATATTGCCGAGCAGCCGCCCGGTGTCCTGCTGAGGAAAGAAACCTTTGGGCACGATGATGTACAGGTAAATATTGAGACAGACGGTGCCGGCAAGCAGCAGCAGCATGATGCGCTTGTGCCGCAGCGCCCAGGTAAGCGTCTTTTCGTACCAGCGCAGCAGCGCAGCGAACGCCCGCTCGCTTGCCTGGTAAAAATGCCCATGCTCGCGCTTCGTTTCCTGCTTCAGCAGCCGCGCACACATCATCGGCGTAGTGGTGAGCGATATCAGCAGCGATATTAGGATCGCCACCGACAGAGTCACTGCGAATTCGCGTAGCAACCGTCCCACAATGCCGCCCATGAACAGGATGGGAGTGAATACCGCAATGAGCGACAAGCTCATTGACAACACAGTAAAGCCTACTTCGCTTGCGCCTTGCAGCGCCGCCTTCATGGGGGGCACGCCTTGTTCTATGTGGCGTGAAACGTTTTCCAGCACCACGATCGCGTCGTCCACCACGAAGCCGGTGGCGATGGTTAGCGCCATAAGGGACAGGGTATCCAGGCTGTAACCGCACAGGTACATAACTCCGAAAGTGCCGATCAACGACACCGGCACCGCCACGCTTGGGATCAGCGCTGCTCTGACATTACGCAGGAACAAGAACACCACCATGATGACCAGACCACTCGATATCAAGAGGGTGCGCTCGACATCGTGCAGCGAGGCGCGGATGGTCGGAGTGCGGTCCAGTGCAATAGATAGATCAATCGCTCCCGGGATCGAGGCGCGCAACGGCGGCAGCAGCGCATTGACCCGATCGACGGTCTCGATGATGTTCGCACCCGGCTGCTTGTACAGAACCACCAGCACTGCCGGCTTGTTGTTGGCCAATCCCGCGTTGCGCAGATCCTGCACCGAGTCCACCACCTCGCCCACGTCCGAAAGGTGCACTGCAGCGCCGTTGCGGTAGGCCACGATGAGCGGCAAGTATTCGACTGCTTTCGTGGCCTGGTCGTTGGCGTAGATCTGCCAATGCTTATCGCCGTTTTCGACTGCGCCTTTGGGCCGGTTCGCGTTGGTGGCGACAATTGCGTTGCGTACGTCTTCGGTGCCGATGCCGTATTTGTGGAGCGTGGCAGGATTCAGCTCAACACGCACCGCGGGCAATGCGCTGCCGCCTACAGTCACTTGGCCGATACCTTGCACCTGCGCCAGCTTCTGGGCGAGGATGGTCGAGGCCGCGTCGTACATCTGCCCCTTCGTCATCGTGTCCGAAGTCAACGCCAGAATCATGATCGGCGCATCTGCCGGATTTGCCTTGCGGTAGATTGGATTGTTCGGTAGGCCCGTGGGAAGCAGGCTGCGGGCGGCGTTGATCGCCGCCTGCACATCGCGGGCGGCGCCGTCGATGTCGCGGTTGAGATCGAACTGTAGGACTACGCGTGTAGAGCTGAGCGAGCTCGTCGAAGTCATTTCCGTCACGCCTGCAATGCGGCTGAACGAGCGCTCCAGCGGAGTGGCCACGGTCGCTGCCATGGTCTCGGGGCTCGCGCCTGGAAGCGACGCCTGTACAAAAATAGTCGGAAACTCCACCTGCGGCAGTGGCGAAACCGGCAACATGTTGAACGCAACCAGACCGGCGAGCGCCACACCCAATGTGAGCAAGGTCGTGGCGACCGGCCGTTGTATGAAGGGGACGGAAAGGTTCATGGCTGCACCGGTCCGGGTTGTCCGTCATCCGCCATGCGCGAGCGCCGGGACTGCAGGCGTTTCGCTAGCCGGTCGAAAGCGAGATAAATGACAGGCGTGGTGAACAGCGTGAGTACTTGACTCACGATCAAGCCGCCGACAATGGTTATGCCGAGCGGGTGGCGCAGCTCGGAACCTACTCCGGTGCCGAGCATCAGGGGCAGCGCGGCAAGCAGCGCTGACATCGTCGTCATTATAATCGGCCTGAAACGCAGCAGGCTGGCTTGATAGATCGCCTCGCGCGGTGTCTTGCCTTGCTTGCGTTCGGCCTCCAGCGCGAAGTCAATCATCATGATTGCGTTCTTCTTGACGATACCGATCAATAAAATAATGCCGATGATTGCGATGATGCCTAGATCAGTGCGCGAAAGCATAAGCGCGAGCAGCGCGCCCACACCGGCCGAGGGCAGCGTCGAAAGAATCGTGATTGGATGGATATAACTTTCGTACAGCACACCGAGCACGATGTACACGGTGACGATGGCGGCGAGGATCAACAGCAACGTGTTGGTTAGCGAGGCCTGGAAAGCAAGCGCGGCTCCTTGAAAACTGGTCTGCACACTGAGAGGCAACCCGATCTCCTGCTTGGCAGCGTTGATCGCCCGCACTGCATCGCCCAAGGAAGCGCCGGGCGCGAGGTTGAAGGAAATAGTCGCGGACGGAAACTGGCCAAGATGGTTGACTGACAGCGGCGTTGCATGTTCGCTCACCCGCGCAATCGTGCTGAGTTTAACCTGCTGCGGTAGGCCACTGGTCGTTGGTTGAGCAGTCGTGGTCGCCTGGACGACTGGAGCGCTTCCGATGTAGATGTCGTCCAACGCAGCCGGACCTTTCTGGAACTCGGGCCGTACTTCCAGCACCACACGGTATTGATTGGATTGGGTGAAGATGGTCGAGACCAGGCGCTGGCCGAAAGCGTTGTAGAGCGCATTGTCGATCATCGTCGGCGTGATGCCGAGACGGCTTGCTGTGTCGCGATCGATTTCGACCAAAGCTTGCAGGCCTTGGTCCTGTAGATCACTGGCTACGTCTGCGAGTTGCGGCAGTTCGCGCAGACGATCGACCAGTCTGGGAACCCAGACACTGAGCTCCTTGGGATCGGCGTCCTCGACGCTGAACTGGTACTGGGTGCGACTTACGCGGTCCTCGATGGTGAGGTCTTGCACCGGCTGCATGTAAAGTGAAATGCCCTCCACCTGTCCCAATTTGGATTGCAGACGGGGGATAATTTCCGTAACGCTGACGCCGCGCTCTTTGAGCGGCTTCAAATTGATCAGCATGCGGCCGCTGTTAAGCGTAACGTTTGTGCCGTCCACGCCGATGAACGATGACAGGCTTTCGACTGCCGGGTCCTCGAGCACCACGCGCGCAAGCGCCTGCTGGCGCTGCGCCATCGACGGGAACGAGATCGTTTGCGGCGCTTCGGAAATACCCTGAATGACTCCTGTATCCTGCACCGGGAAGAAACCCTTAGGTATGAAGATGTAGAGCAGCACCGTGAGCACCAGCGTCGCAATTGCAACAAGCAGCGTTGCCCGCTGGCGGTCCAGAACCCAGTTGAGCATCAAGCCGTAGCGCGCAATCACGTTCTCGAAAAAGAGACCGCTCGCGCGATAAAACCGGCTCTGCTCGGCCTGGGGCGTATGGCGCAAGAGCCTGGCGCACATCATCGGCGTCAGCGTGAGCGAAACCACAGCCGAAATCAGAATGGCCACGGCGAGCGTGATGGCGAATTCGCGGAACAGCCTGCCGACCACGTCGCCCATGAACAGCAGGGGGATCAGCACCGCGATCAGCGAAAAAGTGAGCGAGATAATCGTAAAACCGATCTGCTCGGCGCCCTTGAGCGCGGCTTTCAGCGGCGGTTCTCCAGCCTCGATGTAGCGGGTAATGTTTTCAATCATCACGATTGCGTCGTCAACCACGAATCCCGTGGCAATCGTCAGCGCCATCAAGGTGAGATTATTGATGCTGAAACCGGCCAAATACATCACGCCAAAAGTGCCGACCAGCGAAAGCGGTACCGCCACGCTTGGTATGGCAGTTGCGGAAAAGCTGCGCAGAAAAAGAAAAATCACCATTACCACCAGCGTCACAGCCAGCATGAGTTCGAACTGCACGTCTTTGACCGAAGCGCGGATGGTAGTGGTGCGGTCGGTGAGCAGACTCACCTCCACTGCACCGGGCAATGTAGCCTGGAGCTGCGGCAGCAGCTTCTTCACACGGTTCACCACCTCGATTACATTGGTGCCCGGCTGGCGCTGGATGTTGACGATCAACGCGGCTTTGTCATTGGCCCAAGCTGCGAGCCGCACGTTCTCTGCACCATCCACTGTGTCGGCCACATCGGCCACTCGGATCGGCGCTCCGTTTCTGTACGCGATGATGAGTTGCTTGTATTCGTCAGCCGACTTGAGTTGATCGTTGGCGTCAATTATGGAGGCGCGGGCCGTACCGTCGAAGCTGCCTTTGGCTTGGTTCACATTGGCGTTGCCAATCGCGGTGCGTAGATCGTCCAGGCTCATGCCATAGGCTGCCAGCGCTTTTGGGTTGGCCTGAATCCGCACCGCAGGTCGCTGGCCGCCGCTGATGCTGACCAGACCCACGCCCGGCAGCTGCGAGATTTTCTGCGCCAGCCGTGTATCGATAAGGTCCTGTACCTTGGGCAGCGGCAGCGTTTTCGAGGTGATCGCGAGAGTCAGGATAGGAGCATCGGCCGGATTGACCTTGTTGTATATCGGCGGTGTGGGCAGGTCTGTAGGAAGCAGGTTTCCGGCAGCATTGATCGCCGCTTGCACCTCCTGCTCGGCAATGTCAAGGTTGAGAGTCAGACTGAATTGCAGAGTGATTACCGAGGCGCCGCCTGAACTCGTGGACAACATCTGGTTGAGACCCGGCATCTGGCCGAATTGGCGCTCGAGCGGAGCGGTGACCGAGGAGGTCATCACATCCGGGCTCGCACCGGGGTAGAGTGTGACGACCTGGATGGTGGGGTAGTCCACTTCCGGCAGCGCTGACAGCGGCAGCAGACGATACGCGATGATGCCGGACAGCAGGATGGCCAGCATAAACAGCGATGTTGCGACCGGCCGCAGGATGAATTGTCGAGAGGGATTCATTCTCCGCCTTAGCGCTCGCCCGCACGGCGCGATATGGGTTCAACTTTGGCGCCTTCGCGCAGCTTGTCGGTGCCATCAACCACAACGAATTCACCGGGTGCAATGCCGGTATCTATGGCAATTGCATCGCCTTGTGCCGGCCCGGTCTTGATTTGGCGCACCGTCACTGTCTGGTCCGGTTTCATGACATAGACAAAAGTGCCTTGCGTGCCGCGCTGAATGGCCGCCGAATTTATAACTGTCGCACCTTTTTTGACATTCACCAGCATGCGCACGTTAACAAACTGGTTGGGAAACAGGCTGTAGTCGTCATTGGAGAACTGCGCCTTGAGCTTGACGGTTCCGGTGGTAGGGTCAATCTGGTTGTCCACGGTTAGCAAGACGCCGCTGGCAAGCTTGACCTTGCCTTCGCGGTCGTATGCGTCCACCGCCAATTTTTCCCCCGCCTGCAGCTTTTTCATCACGCTACGCACATTGTCTTCCGGAATCGTGAAGACGACGGTGATTGGCTGCAGCTGGGTAATTACCACCAGGCCATTCTGATCGCTGGCGTGAATAATGTTGCCCGGATCCACCTGGCGCAATCCCACGCGTCCGCTTATGGGAGCCGTGATGCGGGTATAGACTAACTGCAGCTTGGCGTTGTCTATCTGCCCCTGGTCGGTTTTTACGGCGCCTTCGTACTGACGTACCAAGGCTTCTTGAGTATCCAATAGCTGCTTTGCGACTGAATCCTGCTCAAACAGCGTCCGGTAACGCTCACGGTCGAGCTGCGCGTTTTTCAGCAGCGCCTGGTCGCGCGTCATTTGGCCCTCGGCCTGTGTCAACTGCACTTGAAATGGCCGAGGATCGATCTCCGCCAGTAAATCTCCTGGGCGGACGAATTGGCCCTCCATGAACGTTAACTTGATCAACTGTCCGTCAACACGGCTTTTCACGGTAACGGTATTCAAAGGCGTAACCGTTCCTAAACCGGCAAGATAAACATCGACATCGCTTTGCCGCGCAGTTGCAACTACAACAGGCAGAGCTTTGTCCGGCGAATCAGACCCGCGCTTGTGGGTGGGCGGCTGCGCATCGCCCAACTTGACCAGCAGAAGATATGCGCCTCCACCCAGCAAGCACAATAAAAGCAATCCAATCCACCACCGGCGCGACAACGCTTTTTCCGGATGCTTGGACGGGTTAACCGATGGGCCTTCTTTAAACATTACCTTCTCCGGTATGGTGTTGATGCAGTTTTTCGGAAAAGCGCTCCATCCGTTGGCGTATTTCGTTGATCGTGATTATCACCACTGATTGCAGTTCAGGCGATAAACCGGGGTAAAATGCGAGCGCATGTTTGCGAAAATCCTTGCGGGCTGCGTAAGGATAGTTTTGATAGTCTTCATCGCAGTTCTCCTTCAGGGTAAACTTCTGTTACAAATATGGCATCGTTGACAATGCCCATTTAATCACCACAATGTAGTTAGAACTTTTCCGTGAGCGGGATTTTTGTAACATATCCTGTCAACGACATAATCTGTAACATTGTGTTACAAAAATGTGCTTCGAAATGGCGTATAGGCGGGTTATAAACTTTTCATGGAAGTCGCAGATCATATTCTGGTAGTGGACGATGATGCCGAAATCAGGCGTCTCTTGAGCGAATATCTTTCTAAAACCGGCTATCGTGTAACGGCCGTCAAGGATGGTAGCGGCATGTGGGAGATTCTTGAAGGCGGGCATGTCGATCTGATCGTTCTCGACCTCATGTTGCCGGGGGATGACGGACTGCTCCTGTGCAAGACGTTGAGGACTAAGTACGAAACACCGGTCATCATGCTTACCGCCCGCGGCGACGAAGCTGATCGGATTGTCGGATTGGAAATTGGAGCGGATGACTATTTGCCGAAGCCGTTCAGCCCCCGTGAACTTCTTGCCCGCATCAAAGTGGTTCTGCGGCGCGCGCGTTCATTGCCCGAAAATCTCAAGCCTGACGAAGCACGCGCTCTGCGCTTTGCGGAATGGCGGCTTGATACAGTGTCCCGCCATCTCGTGTCGCCCACTGGCGTGGTGACGCCGTTGAGCGGGTCAGAGTACCGCTTGCTGCGGATATTTCTCAGGCATGCCAATCGAGTTTTGACGCGGGACCAGTTGATGGATTTGATGCAGGGCCGCGAGACTGATCCTTTTGAACGCGGCATTGATGTTCAGGTGAGCCGCTTGCGGCGGCGCCTGGGCGATGATGCGAGAGAGCAGGGCATCATCAAAACGGTGCGCAATGAAGGCTACGTTCTGGCAGCCGAAGTGGAGATGGAAAAATGAAATGGCTTCTGCCGAAAAGCCTCTTCGGACGCATGGTGCTGGTTCTGGTGCTGGGGCTCATCGCCGCGCAAATGTTCAGCGCCGCCATCGTATTCCGTGAACGGGAGCAACATGTTCTCCAGATACGGGTTACCCGGGCCGCGCAAAGGATGAGCGATGCAGTCCGTGTCTTGGAAGCGCTCAATGCGGAACAGCGGCGCAGTGTCGTGCAATCATTCGGCAGCAATACGTTTTCAGTGTCATTGGAAAGCAGCCTTGCACCATTGGGGGAATCGGATTCTGAATTGAGCGATACAGTCCACGACTTTGAGACCGGGTTGCGATCCACCCTGGGCAGTCAAAGAATGATCAAGGTCCGGGTGATGTATGGAGTTGACACAGGGCCACGCGAATCAGAATCAGGGTCAGCGCGCCCCGGCCCGCTGAAACAAGACGCAACGTCAATGGCACGAGAGTCAAGGTTTCAGCCATTGATGCTTGCCGCACAGGTGAGCCTTGCTGACGGAACGCTGGTGAATTTCCGAGACCAGTTTCCATGGGAGCCGGGGCGGTGGCCTTTTCGCCTAGCCCTTGATCTTTCCGTGAGACTGGCCGCAGTCGTGATACTTTCGCTTATTGCCGTTCGTTGGGTAACTCAACCCTTGTCGTCGCTTGCCATAGCAGCGGAAAATCTTGGCGAGAACATAAACAGGCCTCCTCTCGACGAGTCCGGTCCATCTGAAGTAAGCCGTGCCGCGCGTGCCTTCAACAAGATGCAGTCCCGTTTGGCAAACTACCTCAACGACCGGGCCCGCGTCCTGGCAGCGATGTCTCACGACCTAAAAACACCAATCACGCGCCTGCGCTTGCGAACCGAGTTGCTGGAAGATCCCGATCTCAGGGCCAGGTTTGGAAAAGATCTTGATGAGATGGAATCAATGGTTCTGACAACCTTGGATTTTATGCGTGGCATAGAAACTGGAGAACAATCTCAACCCATCGATGTCATGGCTCTTCTGGAAAGCCTGCAGGCGGATTACGAAGAGACGGGGCATCCGGTCCGCATTCAGGGTCATGCCACCTCCACATTCGTGGGCAAACCGCGCGCACTGAAACGCTGCCTCAACAACCTCATCGAAAATGCTGTCAAGTACGGTAAGAACGCGACCATCATCGTACAGGAAGAAGAAGCGCGTCTGATCCTTAAAGTCGAAGACGAAGGCCCCGGCATCCCCGCCGAAGAACAGGAAAACATATTTGCTCCTTTTTATCGAATGGAAAGTTCTCGAAATCGCGACAGCGGCGGCACCGGATTGGGTCTTAGCATTGCGCGCAGCATTGCACGCGACCACCGAGGCGACATTATCTGCAGAAACCTGGAAACATCGGGGTTGCAGGTTATCGTGACACTGCCGAGACGAGAGCCCCTCAAAGAAACGGAAGCGGTTCACAGTTAGGGAACCTCTGATTAAGTCCTCCGCGGATTGCGTTGCTGGCAAAATGCGGATGGCTGCGAGGCGCGCGACGAAGGTCGTAGCCGGGACTACGATGCCGAGGAGCGCAACAACGCAGACGTCACATTTTGCCGCAACCCGGATGGGACGGCTGCCGCGACGCGGTCAGCGAAGCTTGGGGTGCGGGAGCGGCAGCATGGGCGTCCCGTTTAACGATTTCTCTTGCGGCAGCTTGCGCCCATTCCCGCTCCACGCTGCGCGAGTCCGAGTCCGGGGCGCCTTTCCGGGCGGTCTGCTTTGTCGCTCGGCTTGCCAAGGGGAGTGGCCATTGGCTGCGCCTCGCTTCGCGCATCCCATCCCGGAAAGCCTCAGTCGCAATCGCGTGGGGCTTGATCAGAGGTTCCTCAGCTTAGGTATAATTTGACAATCCAGGCGACCGCGTCCGGTTGAGTGGCCTTTAAATCAGGTGGCTGGGGGGCTTTAGATATTAAAGGGGGGTTACAATGAGTAACCCTTTTTGTTTTTTTGATACGAGTGTTGCAGGGAATCCGAAGGGTCTTGGTGATGGCTGAACTCAACAAGCTTTACGATGATGTGATCATGGACCACATCAGGAACGCCCGCAATTACTGCAGGCTGGAAAACGCTAATTATGAAGCCGAAGGTTCCAATCCACTCTGTGGGGATGTCTTCACTGTGTATCTCAGGATGCGCGGGGATACCATCGAAGACATAGGTTTTCAGTGTTCCTGTTGCGGCATATCTATGGCTTCAGCCTCCATCATGACCGTAAGCGTGAAAGGCAAGAATAAAAGCGAGGTAAAATCCATCTTTCGGCATTTCTCCCGATTGCTTGCGCAAACCCAGCCTGACAGCTCTTCCATCACCGACGATCTTTCGGTTCTGGCTGCAGTGCGCGAATTTCCTTCGCGCATCAAATGCGCAACGCTGGCCTGGGAAACACTGGAGCAGGCGCTGGATCAAGCATGAACTGCCTTTTTATCGTAGCATCCCGCTAGAGGTGAATCTTGAGCGAAAGCCGGGTTGATAACGTAAATGTTCTGTCGCAGGAGCTGCTGCTTACGCCTGAAGAAATCAGGAAGCGGCTGCCGCTTACTGCGGCCGCGCGGGAAACGGTGCTCGCAGGCCGGCACGCTGTGCAGCACATTTTGGATCGCAAAGATCCCCGCTTATTGATTGTGGTTGGTCCGTGCTCTATTCATGACCTTGAAGCTGCTCACGACTACGCGCGGCGTCTTAAGCAACTTGGCGATGAAATCTCCGATACGCTGTTTGTCGTGATGCGGATGTATTTTGAGAAGCCGCGCACTACCATCGGCTGGAAGGGATTCATCAATGATCCCGAGATGGACGATTCATTCAGGATCGAGGAAGGTCTGCAAAAGGCCCGCAGGTTGTTGCTTGATCTGGCGGAGATGGGTCTTCCCGTCGGGACCGAAGCGCTCGATCCCATCGTTCCTCAGTATTTGTCGGACTTGATGACCTGGACTGCAATAGGCGCCCGCACCACCGAGTCCCAGACTCACCGCGAGATGGCTAGCGGCCTTTCTTCCCCGGTTGGTTTCAAGAATGGCACCGACGGCAGCCTCAAAGTGGCGATCAATGCATTGCTTTCGGTATCCCATCCGCACAGTTTTCTTGGAATAGACAAAAGTGGACGCTGTGCAGTGATCCGCACTCGCGGTAATCGTTATGCCCATGTGGTTTTGCGGGGCGGCAGCACACCCAACTACGATTCACTGAGCATCAGGCTGTGTGAAAATGAGTTGGCGGCAAACCAGTTGCCTGAGAACATTATGGTGGACTGCAGCCACGCCAATTCCAATAGAAACTATGCTTTACAGCCCAACGTGCTGCGTGATTGCGTGCAACAGATATTGAACGGTAATCAGTCAATCATAGGGTTCATGATAGAGAGCAATCTGGGGGCAGGTAACCAGTCGATTCCCGCTGACCGCGCGCAGCTCAAGTACGGCATCTCGGTCACCGATCCCTGCATAGACTGGCCGACCACAGAGACCATCTTGCGCGAAGCTCGCGGCAAGCTTAAGGGCGGGCAGCGAAAGACTTAATGTAAAGCTGGAGAAACTGCTACTTCATTCCAGGTGGAGCGTGGAACCACAGGAAGACAACGGTGTTGTGCCTGCTCTATCCTCCAGCCGGAAAGAAGGTGTAGCTGATAAAGACCAGAATCACCAACAGCACGACACCCAACCCCAAGCTCCATCCAATCAGTTTCTTTTCGATGGGTAAAAGAGGCTCGTAGGGCATCTTTTGCATTTCCTCTCCGATCTTCGGTTGCTGTTCCATAGTTTTCGCGCCTCGCAATTAGCCCGTTACCAATGGTGGTTTCACGCCGGCGAAAAATATGAAGGAAATCACCAAGCCCACCCAGATGACGAAGCCGAATAGGCAGAGCAAATACACCGCCGCCAGCTTACCGATGCCTTCCTCCCAAAGCTTTCTGAAGTTGGACATCACACCAATCGTGAAAAACGTCATAACGAAAAAGATTCCGCGGAAGGTATTGGCTTCGCTCATTGCGGATTTTATCTTCCCAACGAATTCTGGCGTGGCCCCCAGCGCCATGGCTAGAATTACCACGAAAGTCAAAACGTAGCCGATGATGAATTTAGGAAAGCGCTCCCAGATCTCCCTGACCCTCGCCTTGTCGCCTTCCCGCACGTTGATGTGGGTGGTCCAGATGTAGGCGAGTATGAACGCCCAGATGCCGATGAAGATGTCGATGAAAACCTTGACCGTCGCAGTGGTGGCAAGTATCCAGCCTTTCTGGAAGTTGATCCCCTGTGCCGCCGCGCTCGCGAGGATCAGCGATTCCGTAATTGCACCGCTGGCCACAGCTGCGCCGTCGGTCTTGACCGCGAGCCCCATCCAGGCGCCGGCCACCATGGGTTCGTCGGACAGGAAGGCTTGCGCCAGGAACGGCAGGATGAGCAGCTCGACCACGGAGAAGATCACGACCAGCGAGGCCACCATGATCGGGACCACCGGACGGGCGCGGATAGCGCTGCCGGTGGCGATTGCCGCAGATACGCCGCAGATGGAAATGCCTGAAGCGAGAGGAGCCGCCCATTCGCGGCTGAGCCTGAACCACTTGCGCGCCACGAAGTAAACCACCGCCCAGTAGATCAGGTACGCCTCGATGATGGCGGCGAGGCCGCGGAACATCAGAGATGTCGCCAGGCTCAGCTTTTCAGCCGCGATAATTCCAAGGAAGCCGCCGAGAATGACGATCGCGGTCTTGATGTACCACTCGGGCCGGACCGCTTCTTTCATCCAATTTGCCAATCCGGGAAGGAAGTTCCCGACCACCAGGCCGGCGATCAGCGCCACGATGAATCCGCCTTCGTTGGTGAGCTTCAGCGACCAGCTGATACCGAATTTCTGCATGTCGGCCGGGGTGGTCACTGCAAAATTGGCATAGCTCCCGGCGATCCAGCACAGATAACTGATCCAGAACACTGCGGTGAAACCAAGTGCGAATCGCTTGATGTCGGCTTTGAGCGCCGCTGCGCCCAGCGTGAGCACCACCAGCAGAGACAGGTAAGTGGCAACAAGCGCGCCTAACCCTCCGATGCCTGTGTAGGTTTTGGAAACAGGCGCCAAGGCTTTGGCAATGTCGGTCCACACGCCGGTGGTGACAACCCATCCCAAAGTGTCTGCCCCTACCAGTACGCCCAGCGCAAGCGCAAAAACAAGCAGGCCAATCCATACCGACAGCCAATCTTCACTGATACCTTGCATGGTTTGATTCATAGTGAAGCGAATCTCCAGCGCTGTGCTTTCGTCATCGCTGTTTTCTCCCCCGCAGCCAGACTGACAATTTTTTGAAAGTTTTTAATCTTACTTGAGGCTTCTCTAAATTTACAAAGTAATTTTTGATCTTTGTTTATAACTAATTCTTTGATGAGGATCCGAACCCATGTGCGGCGGAGGAGAAAACGCTGTGTACCGCGGTAGCGGACGAGCCGGCGTTTCAGCTCAACCGCACGTACTCGTAATTCACCAGGAAGTTATTGATGCCACGATCGGGGCATGAATCGAGTTATTCATGCCTCACAAGTCGACATTTCTTATATCGCGATTCACCTAACGCAACTTTTCAAACCATAAATGGCTTCATGCTCCTTTTCGCATATTTTGTAAGATGTCGCTATTCAGAGACAGCAAAAATCTATTATTAATCATATCAGTATGTTGTTTTAGTCACGAGTCTGTCGTTTAATAACGACAAATTAGCAATTTAAACTTGTGAAGTTACTTTATTTTGTCTTTCTATCTTACTGTTCTGTTGTGATAAACAATTTGTGGCACGGCTGTTGCTAAATCATTTACGCATCTTATTCTGCATTCAATCTAGGCAACTTAAAATTAAAATGGAACCGAGAGCAGTGCTCATCCTTTTTCCCAATATCAGGCTCTTTCTTGGCTTCGGAGCAAAAACCTCGCAAGCTGGCATTCAGCAAGCATGTTCACCCTGCGTGGTGCAAAATAAAAACCAGCTTGCAGCTACTCAGGCTATGAATAAAAGCAAAGCTGAATCCAGTGCATTCGCCAGATTAAGTGCGGAGTTTAGAATATTTGCCGGATCCGACCGCAATGCGCAAGGCCTGGTGATCGGGCTGCGCGATGGCACCGGCATTACGCTTACTCACTGCATAAATGGCAGCTCATCCTCTGCTAGTTTCACACCACCTACCGGCCGCATGGGATACAGCAATGTTTCTATCGCTATCTCTTTGGCTAGACAGCAGCTGGCGGGGGAGGGCATAGGCCAGCCTGCGCCGCATCAATTGCAAGCAGCGCTGGTCGGCGGAAAAATCACCAGCCCGCTTTCTGGTAATGCCATCAAGTTTCATGGCATTTTGCAATTGAAAGTGCAGGGCATGGGTTGGGGAAAAATCGCTAGTTTGCAGGGGATAAAATTGGGTAGCGTGATTGGCGAAGCGAGGCCCGTTACCGCTGTGCTGCAGCCCCGCACCAATGTCTACAGTCTTGTGACGAGGACAGTGCAAATGCAGGACTCTATGGCCAAGGCCACAATGGCAGCAGGCCCGAGTCAGTATGTCTCGGCCAAACCGGGTCAAGTCCCAGAGAAAACCGCAGAACAATTAGCAATATAGTTGTGCGTCCAAGTTTAGTGCCCGTTTCCCTCCTCGAGCGGGCTTTTTTTTATCCTCTGGTTTGCGGGGTGCGCTGCACCGCAGGCTTTATTGCAAGAGAGTCAGTTGGCCGGCATAAGGAACTCGCATGGATTCCATTTTTTCCACAGCAACAATATCAACGCGGGCCGACGGCGCTCGCCATGATAACGGGCGTTGAGGTCGCCTCGGAAGCGCTTGTTTCCCAAGTCTACCTGACACAGCGCTAAGGCAGCTTACAAGTAGAAATGCTTGCGCCTGTGGCCGCTATAATATGATGCTTACGCGCTGGCCGGAAAGTCTTGCCGCTTTGCGCGGCATATTAGCGCAACCCGTAGTGCACTAAGTTGCTCACTTGCCTTTTCCATACCCACGCAACAGGATTGACAGCAGGATTTTGCAAGATGTATATTACTGACTGGTTAGTTATTTATTCCCATTAATCCGGTGCTCGCTGTTTCTAAAAAAGCCGCAGACAGGCCACGCTGGGTGCGGCGCAAGGAATCCCGGCCCAGCGAACTGCTCGATGCCGCTCTCGATTTGTTCATCGAGCGAGGCTTCAATGCCACGCGCCTGGATGATGTAGCGCAGCGCGCCGGGGTGAGCAAGGGAACGCTGTATCTCTATTTTGCCAACAAGGAAGAGCTGTTCAAATCAGTTATTCGCAAGGGCATGGTGCCTTATCTGCAGCGTGCGGAGCATCTGATTGACGAATATCGTGGCAGCTCGCGCGATCTGATCAAGCAAATCATCAGAGGCTGGTGGGATTCGATAGGCGCAACGCGCCTGGGCGGGATTCCCAAGCTGGTGGTTGCTGAATCAGGAAATTTCCCGGAACTCGCCAAGTTTTATCTGGAAGAGGTAATACACCGCGGCCAAGGAATCTTCGCGCGCGCATTGCAGCGCGGAATCGACAGCGGCGAATTCCGCAAAATGGATGTCAACTACGCACTGCGCATCGCGATTGCGCCTGTCGTGTTACTCTTAATCTGGAAGCACTCGCTGCAACCATACGAGCGGAAAGCGCTCAAAGTCGAGCGCTACCTGGAAACACATCTCGATATTTTGTTCGACGGAATCCGCAGCACAGAAAAGAAACGGTGATCGGGTACTGGATTATTTTTAACGAATAGGATACCACCATGAATCGCTTATTACTCTTAGTCTTGTGCTTAGGTCTGGGTCTACCGGTGCACGCTGCCGACTTGCTGGAGATCTACCGGCAGGCGCTCTCGCAAGATGCGGCATACGGTTCAGCACGTTCTGCTTGGCAGGCGGGGCAGGAGAAATTGCCGCAAGGACGCGCGCTGCTGTTGCCGAGCGTCAATCTTTCCGGCAACACTACTTATAACCAAGTCAATTCTCAGTTACGCAACCCTTTAGTGCCAGGCGTGGCGAGTCAGTTCAATAGCAACGGGATTACGGTTTCGCTTATCCAGCCGCTGTTCAACAAGCAGAGTATTGACCAGTACATGGAATCGAAATCGCAACTGGCGCAAAGCGACGCGCAATTGGGCGTGGCGGAGCAGGATCTGATTGTGCGGGTGTCGCAGGCGTATTTCGATGTGCTGGCGGCGCAGGATAATTTAGACTTCATCACAGCACAGAAGGCCGCGATTGCCGAGCAGCTCGCCTCTGCCAAACGCAACTTCGAAGTGGGCACGGCTACCATCACCGACACCAATGACGCACAGGCTCGCTACGACCTGGTTGTATCACAGGAAATCGCCGCGCAGAACGATGTGGAAGTGAAGAAGCAGGCGCTAGCGCAAATCATCGGCAGCGTGCCGACGTCACTTAAGTTGCTCGTCACCAGTCTGCCTTTGAACCTTCCGGATCCCAACGACATGGGGCGCTGGGTGGAGGCGGCACATGCCAACAGTCCGCAAATCAAGGTGCAGGAAGCGGCGCTGGAAATCGTGAAACGTGAAGTTGAGCGCAACCGAGGTGGGCATTATCCGATCATTAATCTGGTCGGCTCCTACGGCCAGAACGCAACCGGGGCCGGCAATTTGTCGAGTGGTGTCGTTACCTTCGCCAACGACACCACCGCTAAGCAGATCGGAGTACAGCTCAATTTGCCGATTTACCAAGGCGGCGGCACTCAATCCAAAGTGCGCGAAGCCCTTGCCAACCAGGATAAAGCGAAACATGACCTGGAAAACACCCGCCGCAGCGTGACATACTCCACCCGCCAGGCGTTTTTGGGCGTGACCAGCGGCGTAGCGCAGGTGAAGGCGCTGGAGCAGGCGCTGGTGTCGAACCAAAGTTCGCTGGATTCCACCAAGCTCGGCCAGGAAGTGGGCGTGCGCACCGAAGTCGATGTGCTCAACGCCCAGCAGCAACTATTCAGCGCCAAGCGCGACCTGGCGCAGGCGCGCTACAACTTTATACTCAGTCAGTTGCGGCTCAAGTCCGCGACGGGGCAGCTCAGTGAAGACGATCTCGCCGAGGTCAATCGGTGGTTAAGATAGCCGCAATAAAGCCAGGCTGCTGGCGCCTGCTTTGGAGCGCGTTGGTGCTCCTGCTTGCCGCCTGTTCGCTGCAAAACAACCCGGATTATCAGGGTTACGCCGAGGGCGAATTTGTGAAAGTCGCCGCGCCTTTCGCCGGCAGCCTGACGACGCTCAACGTAAAGCGTGGCGATCAGGTGACCACCGGGGCAAAGCTATTTTCGCTGGAGCAGGAGAACGAGGTGGCGGAGCATCGCCAAGCGGTGGAGCAGGCCAGACGTGCCGAAGCGCAACTTGAGGATCTGAAGAAAGGCAAGCGCCCTTCCGAGATTGACGCAATCAACGCTCAGCTGGTACAAGCCAAAGCCAACCTAAAACTTTCCACGTCGCAGCTCAAGCGGCAGGAACAGCTGGTAGCGCAGAATTTCGTAAGCGCGGACAAGGTGGACGAGGCGCGCTCCGCCTACGAGCGCGACAAGGGGCGAATAACAGAACTGGAGGCGCAGCTCACAACGGCGCGGCTTGCCGCGCGTGCGGATGAAATCAGCGCGGCGGAGGCGGCAGCGGCAGCAGCGCACGCGACGCTGGCGCAGGCAGAATGGAAGCTCGCCCAAAAATCGGTGAAAGCGCCGGTAACAGGGCTGGTCGCTGATACGCTTTATGTGCAGGGCGAGTGGGTGCCGGCGGGCTCGCCGGTGGTCTCGCTCCTGCCGCCGCAAAACATCAAAGCTCGCTTTTTTGTGCCCGAGCCGGAATTGTCGCGAATTCACATCGGTGACACGGTGCAACTGGGCTGCGACAATTGCAAACCTCTCGACGCGCAAGTAAGCTACATCTCGCCACAGGCGGAATACACGCCGCCGGTAATTTACAGCAAGGACAGCCGCACTAAGTTGATGTTTCTGGTGGAAGCGCGCCCGCGAGCTGAAGACGCCGCGCTTTTGCACCCTGGGCAGCCGCTGGACGTGAAACCGGACCGGCCGTGAATGCAAATCCCAATGTCATTGCGGTGCAGGGCTTGAGTAAAAGCTTTGACGGCAAGCGCGTAGTGGACGGTTTTTCGCTCACCGTCAAGCGCGGTCGCATTTTCGGTTTTCTCGGCCCCAACGGCAGCGGCAAGACCACCACCATCCGCATGTTGTGCGGGCTGCTCACGCCGGATGAGGGTCAGGGAACTTGCCTCGGCTACGATATCCGCAGCGAAACCGCCATGATTAAGCGCCACGTCGGTTACATGACGCAGCGCTTCAGTCTCTACGAAGATCTTTCGATACGTGAAAACCTCGACTTCATCGCCCGCATTTACGGCGTGAAGGACCGCCAAACGGCAGTGGAGAGGGCACTCGAACGCCTGGGTTTATCCAATCGGCGTAATCAGCTTGCGGGCACGCTGTCCGGCGGCTGGAAGCAGCGCCTGGCGCTTGCCGCCTGTCTTCTGCACGACCCGCAATTGCTGCTTCTGGACGAGCCCACGGCGGGCGTGGACCCGAAAGCGCGGCGCGATTTCTGGGAGCAGATTCACGATCTGGCAGCACAGGGGTTGACCGTGCTGGTGAGCACGCATTACATGGATGAAGCGGAGCGATGCCATGAACTCGCCTACATCGCCTACGGAAAGCTCCTGATTCAGGGCACCGCCAGGGAAGTCGTGGAACAATCCAATCTCACCACGTGGTCGGTGGAGGGCGAGGATTTGACCGCGCTTGCCTCCGAATTGAAAAACCGCCCCGGCGTGGACATGGTCGTGGCTTTTGGCATCACACTGCATGTGAGCGGCGACAACGCTCAGACCTTGCAGCAGGCGATTGCGCCTTATCGGGAGGATGCGCGCTGGCGCTGGTCGCCAGCCGAGCCGGGGTTGGAGGACGTGTTCATCAAGATGATGGATCGAGCCAAGGACAATTTCCAATGAGCGGAAAATATTTTTCGTGGGCGCGATTCTGGGCGGTGCTTTCCAAGGAATTCATCCAGATGCGCCGCGACCGGCTGACGTTTGCCATGATGGTGGGGATACCCCTCATCCAGCTTACCTTGTTCGGCTACGCCATCAACAGCGATCCGAAAAATCTGCCGACAGCGGTGCTTTCCGCTGACAACAGCGAATTTTCCAGAAGCTTTGTGCGCGGCATGGAAAACAGCGGTTATTTCCGCGTGGTGCGGGAAATTACCACGGAAGCGCAGGCTGATCGTATGTTGGCGGTGGGCGAAGTGCAATTCGTGGTCACCATTCCCGAAGATTTTTCACGCAAGCTGCAGCGCGGGGAACAGCCGGAGTTGCTGGTGGAGGCGGACGCCACCGATCCTGCGGCGACCAGTAATGCGATCATGGCGCTCATCAATCTCAACCAGATGGTGCTTAATCGCGATCTGCAAGGAAGCCTCGGGTACTTGCAGAACACGCCGCCGCCGTTTGAAGTGCGCATTCACCGCCGCTACAATGCGGAAGTAGTTACGCAATACAACATCGTGCCGGGATTGATTGGCGTGATCCTTACAATGACCATGGTGATGATGACGGCGCTAGCTGTGACCCGAGAGCGCGAGCGCGGCACCATGGAAAACCTGCTCGCCACGCCGGTGCGGCCGGTGGAGGTGATGATAGGGAAAATCCTACCCTACATCATCGTTGGCTACATACAGGTCACGCTGATTCTACTGGCTGCGAGGTTTTTGTTTGCTGTGCCGATGCTGGGTAGCCTTATTCTGCTTTCATTGGCGCTGATTCTCTTCATGGCAGCCAATCTGTCCGTGGGTTTCACTTTCTCGACTATCGCCCGTAATCAGATGCAGGCAATGCAGATGACGTTTTTCTTTTTTCTGCCTTCGCTGTTGCTTTCAGGCTTCATGTTTCCGTTTCGCGGCATGCCCGGCTGGGCGCAGGCCCTGGGCGAGGTGTTTCCGCTTACGCATTTCCTGCGCATCGTACGCGGTATTCTGCTCAAGGGCAACGGCGTTCCGGAAATCACGCCCAACCTTTGGCCGATCGGTTTATTTCTGCTGGTTGCGGCGATCATCGCGCTCAACCGCTATCGCGAAACCCTCGACTGATTTGCTTAAATGAAGCCCTTCCTCGACCGGCATTTGCACGTGCTTACCGCCGCCGGTCGTGGTAGATTAAGCTTGGTTTCAGCAAAGAGTCGATTATGAACTTGGATTGGGTGGCGATTACCGAAGAAGTGCTTTCCACGCTGTCGCACCAGGAGGCGCCTTATCTGCTGGTCCCGATGGTGGTGATGACGATGTTGCTGCTGCGCTTCCGGCCGGAGGAGCGGCGCCATGTAATCAGCACACTGCGCTTTTTCCTGGTGAGCTTGGTCGGCATGCTGCTCGCCGTGATTCTCCAAGTCATTTTCTCCGGCGTGATTACCGCGGTACTGCACCAGGCGATGCTCATCGCCACCGGCATCGCGGTGATCAAGCTCACGGGCTTGTTTGTTTTCCATATCGTTCTGCCCGTGGTGCGGCTGCACACGGCGCGCATTGTTGAAGACATCCTCACTATCATTGCCTACGCGGCATGGGGGCTGGTGCAGCTACGCTACGCCGGCCTCGACCTTGGCGGCATTATCACCACTTCGGCAGTGATTACGGGCGTGATCGCCTTTGCCATGCAGGATACATTGGGCAATGTGCTGGGTGGTCTGGCCTTGCAGCTCGACAATTCGATCGAGGTGGGCGACTGGATCAAGGTGGATGATTTCGTCGGCAGGGTGGCGGAAATCCGCTGGCGCTCAACCTCGATTGAGACGCGCAACTGGGAGACTGTGGTCATTCCCAACAGCCAGTTGATGAAAAACAAATTCACCGTGCTTGGGCGGCGGTTCGGTAGGCCGCTGCAATGGCGGCGCTGGATTTCATTCTGCGTGGATTACAGCGAGACCCCGGTGAGAGTAATCAGCGCGGTAGAAAACGCAATTAATCACGCGGCGATTCCTCATGTGGCAAAACAACCTTCTGCCAGTTGCGTGCTGATGGATTTTGAAAGCGGTTCAGGGCGCTATTCCTTGCGTTACTGGCTCACCGACCTGATTCACGATGATGTCACTGATTCGGTGGTACGTACGCATATCTACACCGCCATGCAGCGCGCCGGCATCCGCTTTGCGCTCACCGAACAAAGCTTACGCTTGATCGAGCATGACGAGCAGCACGAGCAAGTAGTGAAATCTCGCGAGTTGAACCGTCGCTTGGCGGCGTTGCAGCATGTTGACCTGTTTGCCAGTTTTCATCCTGACGAATTGCGCATAATCGCTGAACGCCTGAAATATGCGCCGTTTGCCCGCGGAGCAGTGATGACCAAACAGGGCGCAATAGCGCACTGGCTGTACATCATGACTTCGGGCGAAGCGGAAGTAGTGCTGGAAACCCCGGAAGAAGAATGCGTACCGCTGGCCACACTGCCGGCGGGCAGTTTTTTTGGCGAGATGGGGCTGATGACCGGGGATCCGCGCCGCGCCAGTGTGATAGCCAAGACCGATGTTGAGTGCTACCGTCTCGACAAAAGCGCCTTCGAAGACGTCCTGCACTCGCGTCCCGATATCGCCGATGAAATCTCGCAAATTCTTGCTTCACGCCGTTTTGCCCTGGAGCGGGTGCACAAAAACATGACTTCAGAAAAAAGCGCTGCCGAACTCGCTCAGCAACGCAGCGAAATCCTAGAAAAAATCAAACGGTTTTTCGGTATTGGCACAGTGCATTGACAGGAGTGTCCTGAGTCCGCGTCTTTTCCGGCTTATTGCCCTTGGGCTGATATGCTGGCCACTCGCGGCGTTACCGGCACCACCTCAAGCAAGACTCCAAAACGCGGCGATTGCCTCCGCGCATCCGCTTGCCACCGAAGCTGGTTACGCAATTCTTAAAAAAGGCGGCAATGCTTTTGATGCTGCAGTCGCAGTCGCTGCGGCGCTCGCGGTAGTTGAGCCTTACGCTTCCGGCCTTGGCGGCGGAGGTTTCTGGCTTTTGCATCGCGCTGCCGATGGCAAGCAAGTTATGCTTGATGCGCGCGAAACGGCTCCCGCTCAAGCCAGCGCCGGTATGTATCTCGATGAGCAAGATCAGGTTATTTCGAAAGCTTCGTTACGCGGCCCGAAAGCGGCGGCCATACCCGGAACGCCGGCGGCGCTTGCGCATCTTTCTAAACATTACGGCAGGCTGCCGCTTGCGACAAGCCTCGCTCCCGCGATCCGCTATGCAAATGCCGGCGTGCGGGTGGACGCACGTTATATTGCCATGAGCCAGCGCTTTCAAAGCCAGCTTGCCGGAAGCGCGCGGCGCCTGTTCCTTGATTACGGAAGCGTGCCGCAGCAAGGATTTGTGTTGCGGCAAAAAGCGCTTGCCACAACTTTGGAAGCCATCGCGCGCGCAGGAGGTGAAGGTTATTATCAAGGAAAAGTGGCGCGTGAAATGGTGGATGCGGTACAGGCTGCCGGGGGAATCTGGGTGCTCGATGATCTTAAAAATTATCGGGTCATCGAGCGCGAGCCGGTAAAATTTACTTACCGGTCGCTGCAAATTACTGCTACGCCATTGCCTTCAGCGGGAGGACTCAGTCTGGCGCAAAGCCTGAATATTCTTAAGCGGCTTCCCTTCGCGCTTGCGGAAGAAGACACAAAAGCGCATTTTGTAGTGGAGGCGCTGCGCCGTACTTATCAGGACCGGGCCCGCTATCTTGGCGATGCTGATTTTGTGAGCGTGCCGACAACACGGTTACTTAGCCGCGAATATGCGGCTTCGCGCGCGGCGGCGGTTGATAATAATCATGCTACGCCCAGCGCGGAGCTGGTGGATGAGCCTGCGGCAATAAACGAGGGGGATAATACCACCCATTTTTCGATTGTTGACCACGAGGGCAATCGCGTGGCCGCGACGCTCAGCATCAATACCCCCTTCGGCTGCGGCTTCGTCGCAGGCGGGAGCGGGGTGCTGCTCAACAACGAAATGGATGATTTTTCAATTGCACCAGGCGCGCCCAATTCCTACCGCTTGCAGAGCTTTTCCGGCAATGAAATCGCACCGGGCAAGCGGCCCTTGTCCAGCATGTCGCCGACTTTTGTCGAAGACGAACGAGGCATACTGATACTTGGCACGCCAGGAGGCTCGCGCATTATCAGCACAGTGTTGCTTGCGGTACTCGATTATGCGGACCAGCCGCAGATTGATCTTCAAGCGATGTTGCGCGCCCCGCGCTATCACCATCAATATCTGCCCGACCGTGTGGAAATCGAGCCGGAAGGTTTTTCCCAAGAATGGATTGCAAAATTGCAAGCCAGAGGGCACGTGGTTACGAAAAGCGGCAGGCGCTGGGGGAATATGCAGGCAGTATATATTGATAAACGCTCAGGGCGCGCGCAGGCGGCGAATGACCCGCGCGGGCAGGATGGTCCAGGATGGCATTGATGAAGCGAGGGTGGTAAATAAAAATCCTGTATTATTACCGGTACCTAAGGAACCTCTGATTAAGTCGCACGTGGCCGCGACGGTTGGCTGGGCCTTGCGCCAGGCGCGAAGCGAGGAGCGAGGAGCAACGTGTGCTAGATTGCACACAAGCGACGAGTGACAAAGTATGGGGCAAGGCCCAGCCCCGTCCCGGAAGGGTTGCGGCGAAATGTGGCGCTGGCTTCGTTGCTTGGCTTGCGAATAAGAACAAGCTATTCGCTGCGCCGCGCGCCTTGCCATCATCCTCATATCGCCAGCAACGTGGTTCACGCGGGACTTAATCAGAGGTTCCATAACGTTCAAGGGTTTATGAAAACAACGTTTCTGGAATTTGAGCAGCCGATTGCCGAGTTGGAAGCGAAAATCGAGGAACTGCGCTATGTTCAGGACGATTCGGCGCTGGACATTTCCGAAGAAATAAACCGCCTGCAGAAAAAAAGCCAGGCGCTTACCAGAGAGATATATTCCAAGCTCACCGCGTGGCAGATTTCCCAGGTGGCGCGGCACCCGCAGCGCCCTTACACGCTCGATTACGTTCAAAACCTGTTCACCGATTTTGAAGAACTGCACGGTGACCGCAGCTTTGCCGATGATGCGGCGATTGTCGGCGGCTTGGCGCGGTTTAACGGTCAGACCGTGACGATAATCGGCCATCAGAAAGGCCGCGATACCAAGGAAAAAATCCGTCGCAATTTTGGCATGCCGCGGCCGGAAGGTTACCGTAAAGCGCTGCGGCTTATGAAGACTGCCGAAAAATATGGCATTCCGGTGCTGACGTTTATTGATACCCCCGGCGCTTACCCCGGCGTGGGCGCGGAAGAAAGAGGGCAATCGGAAGCTATCGGCCGCAATCTTTACATAATGTCGGAACTCAGGGTGCCTGTCGTCTGCAGCGTTATCGGTGAAGGGGGTTCGGGCGGTGCGCTCGCCATCGCAGTGGGTGATTTGATACTGATGTTGCAGTACTCAACCTATTCGGTGATTTCGCCCGAAGGCTGCGCCTCGATTCTTTGGAAAAGCGCGGACATGGCCGCGGATGCCGCAGAGACCCTGGGCATTACCGCAACCCGTCTGAAAACCCTGGGGCTGATAGACAAAATCATCAATGAGCCGCTCGGCGGGGCACACCGCAACCATGAAGAGATGATGCAGTTCATGAAAAAGGCGTTGCAGGATTCGCTCAAGCAGTTGCAGGATAAATCCCTTGACGATTTGTTGAGGACGCGTTTCGAGCGGCTGATGGGCTATGGCAAGTTCAAAGAAATCACCCTACCGTGATCTGCGCTCGCATGTTGCAGGGGTTCTGGCCAAGGTACTAAAGTCCAACCCGCATGTTGCGCTCGGCTTGAGCGGCGGAGTGGATTCGATGGTGCTGCTCGATATTCTGCAAGCGCTCTCCAAGAAGGTTCGTTTCAAGCTCTCTGCCGTCCATGTGAACCACCAGTTAAGCCAGAATGCTGCGAGCTGGGCGAAATTTTGCCTGCGCTGGTGCAAAGCGCGTGGAGTTCCCATAAATATTGTAAAAGTGAATGTCAGGGGTGCGCGTGCAACAGGGATAGAAGCAGCTGCGCGCGAGGCGCGGTATCGGGCCTTCGGCCGGGAATCGGCGGACTATGTCGCGCTCGCGCACAATCTGGATGACCAGGCGGAAACCATGCTGCTGCAACTGTTGCGAGGCAGCGGCGTCAAGGGCTTAAGCGCGATGCCCGAGCTCAGACAGCAGAATCACGAATCCGCTCCTCGCATTATCCGGCCTTTATTGGATGTGCCGCGTTCGGAAATCGAGCGTTATGCAAAATTGCGGAAACTGCAATGGATCGAAGATGAAAGCAATGATAACACCGCGCTCGATCGTAATTTCCTGCGGCATAAAGTGTTTCCTGTGATCGGCAAGCGCTTTCAGGCGTATCGCGAAACACTGGGCCGGGCGAGCCGGCATTTTGCCGAAGCCGCTGCCTTGCTTGATGAATTAGCGGAACTGGATTCCCGCACTGCACTGCGAGGTGGAAAGTTGAAAGCGGCGGCACTGCACGAGATGGCTCCGGCGCGAGCCAGGAACTTGCTGCGCTATTACTTTGCGCAAAGCGGGCTGCTCATGCCCAGCGCAAAAAGACTGGACGAGATTTTGCGGCAAATTGCTCACGCGCGGGAGGATGCCAAAGTGAGTGTGGCATTGGGCGAACTGGAAGTGCGGCGCTTCAAAGGCGATGTTTATGTTTGCCGTGCCCACCCCGCCCTTGATCCGAAGTTCTGCTTGAGATGGCAAGGCGAGAAGAAATTGGAGATCGGCGAACTGGGTGGCGTGATGGCGTTGCACCGCACCAAAGGTAAAGGCATGGATTACGCCAAGCTTATGCAAGAGCCGGTCACTATCCGCGTGCGGCGTGGCGGGGAAAAACTGCGCCCGGATTGCAAGCGGCCAAGGCGCAGCCTGAAAGACCTGCTGCAGGAGTCTAAAATTGCGCCTTGGGAAAGATCCCGGCTGCCATTGCTTTTCAGCGGGGAACGCTTGGCGTGCGTCCCGGGAATCGGCATTGATTGTGAATACCAGGCGCGAGCAGGGCAGAAGGGTTTGTCTGTTCAATGGCAGGTCAACTATACTGGCAGCAGTCCAGCAAAACCGTAATGCTTAAGCCCCTATCAATAATTCATAACCCTTTTCGGAGAATAGCGATGAAACTCTGTTCCCTGCTAATAGGCTTGTGCGCACTGTGTGCTGTAGCGCTGGCGCAAGCTGCTGATCCAATCGTTATCAATTTCAGCCATGTAGTGGCGCCGGATACGCCCAAAGGCAAGTCCGCGTTGAGATTCAAGCAGCTTGCGGAAGAGCGCACCAATGGCCGCGTCAAGGTCGAGGTCTATCCCAACAGCCAGCTCTACAAGGACCGCGAGGAAATGGAAGCGCTGCAGCTGGGCGCAGTGCAGATGCTTGCGCCTTCATTTGCCAAGTTTGGCCCGCTGGGCGTGCGCGAGTTCGAGGTCTACGACTTGCCGTATATGTTCCCCAACAAAGAAACGCTTTATCGTGTGATGGATGGGGAAATCGGCAAAGGATTGCTCAGGAAACTCGAGCCCAAGGGCATTATCGGCCTGGCTTACTGGGATAACGGTTTCAAGCAGATGAGCGCCAACAAACTGCTTAAAATAGTCGCCGATTTTAAGGGGCTGAAAATGCGCATCCAGTCTTCCAAGGTGCTGGAAGCGCAGATGCGCGCGCTCGGCGCCAATCCGCAGGTGATGGCTTTCAGCGAAGTCTACACCGCGCTGCAGCAAGGTGTGGTGGATGGCACCGAGAACCCGATGTCCAACTTCTACACCCAGAAAATGCATGAGGTGCAGAAACATCTTACGATTTCCGATCACGGCTACCTTGGCTACGCGGTCATCACCAACAAGAAATTCTGGGAGGGCTTGCCCCCCGACATTCGCGCCACGCTTGAGCAGACGATGCGGGAGGTCACCAAATACGAGCGTGAAATCGCGCAGAAGGAAAACGATGACGCGCTTGCCGCTGTGCGTGCGGAGAAGACCACTGAAGTTTACATTCTGCCCGATAATGACCGTCTCGCATGGCAAAAAGCGCTGTTGCCGGTGCATACCCAGTTTGAAGATTCAATTGGCAAAGACCTGATTTACGGCGTGTATCAAATTGCAGCCGATGTTGCAAAAGCTAAACAGAAATAATCCATGCCGGCGTCGCGGCTGACAGGTTCAAGATTTGGTTTTCTGGGAGAAGCCATCAAGGTCAACAAAATACTTATCGGCCTCAAATGCAAGGGGCCCATGTGATTAATAAAATTCTCGACCATCTCGAAGAGTGGCTCATCGCCACCTTTATGGCGGCAGCGACCATCGTCATTTTCCTTGCCGTACTGCATCGCTATGCGTCCGGCGTGCCATGGCTGTGGGAGCTTACGCAAAAGGTAAACATGAGCTGGGCCCAGGAACTGTGTATTTATCTTTTCATTTGGATGGCGAAATTCGGCGCAGCTTACGGTGTGCGCACCGGCATCCACGTCGGTGTTGATGTCGTGGTCAACCATGTCTCGGAGAAGAAGCGGCGATTCTTTGTCGTGTTCGGGTTGCTGGCAGGCGCATTTTTCACAGGCATGATCGCCATTCTCGGCACCAGGTTTGTTTATTATATTTATCTCACCGGCCAGGTCTCGCCCGACTTGGAAATGCCGATGTGGATTATTTATCTCGCCGTCCCTCTCGGCTCTTCGCTAATGTGCTACCGCTTTCTGCAGGTTGCGTGGAAATTTCACTGCACGGGCGAGTTGCCAAAGCACGAGGTGGCGCATGTCGAAGGTATCGGACCGCTTGAGCAGAAAGGAGCAGCGTGAGCGGTTGGATTATCTTCTTCCTGCTCGTGGCGCTCATGCTTACCGGCATGCCGATCTCGATCGCGCTCGGTCTGACCGTGCTCACGTTTCTGTTCACAATGACCAAGATACCGATCGAAATCGTGTCGCAGCGGCTTTTTACAGGTCTCGATTCGTTTGCCATCATGGCAATACCTTTTTTCATCCTTGCCGGCAACTTTCTGATAACCGGCGGGGTGGCGAGGCGCATGATCCGTTTCGCCATGGCGCTCGTCGGCCATCTGCACGGCGGGCTCGCCATAGCGGGCGTGTTTGCCTGCGCGCTGTTCGCCGCGGTGTCCGGCTCCAGCCCGGCGACTGTCGTCGCGATTGGCTCAATACTGATACCCGCGGCTGTGAAGGCCGGCTATCCGAAGCGTTTCGGCGTCGGCGCCATTGGTACCGCTGGGGCGCTCGGCATCCTGATCCCACCTTCTATCGTGATGGTGATCTATTCAGTAAGCACTAATACCAGCGTCGGCAAACTTTTCATTGCAGGTATCATTCCGGGCATTCTCCTCGCCGCGCTGTTGATGGGCGTCACCTGGATCATCGCCAAGCGCAACAACTACCCGCGCATGCAACGCGCTGGCTTCAAGGAGATTTTGGTTTCTTTCCGGGAAGCCATCTGGGGTTTGCTGTTGATTTTCATCGTCATCGGCGGGATCTACGGTGGTCTGTTTACGCCGACCGAAGCCGCCGCGATGAGCGCCGTCTACGCCTTCTTTGTTGCCGTATTCGTCTATAAGGACCTGAAGCTCAGGAATGTGGGCCGCGTGCTGCTAGAATCGGCGAACATGAGCGCCATGCTGCTTTACATCATCACCAACGCGATCCTGTTCTCGTTCCTGCTGACCAGCGAGAATATTCCTCAGGCGATGGCGCAATGGATCATTGATCAACACCTTGCTACATGGACGTTTCTCCTGGCCTGCAACGTCATCCTGCTGATCGCAGGCAACTTCATGGAGCCATCCTCCATCGTGTTACTGCTCGCGCCCATCCTCTTTCCGGTGGCGACGAGGCTCGGCATCGACCCGATTCACTTCGGTATCGTCATGACCATCAACATGGAAATCGGGTTGCTGCACCCTCCTGTTGGGCTCAACCTGTACGTGGCGAGCAGCATCGCCAAAATGGGACTCACCGAGACAACCATAGCGTTCGCGCCATGGTTAATTGTAATGGTTGCCTATCTGTTGTTCATCACCTATGTGCCCTCTGTCGCGATGTGGCTGCCGAATGTGTTATACGCCAAGTAAGTAAATGTAAGTATGGAAAATCAGCGCCAGAGGAAAGAGCTTTAGTTTATTTACACGCTGCGAGCGCCAGGGCTTGCAGCACTTCGCCGCTGCGGCTGTTTTGCACGAAAGCAACCACGCCTGAATCGTGCAATTTCCATCTGGCATTGAAGTTGAATGTCTGCTGAAACTGGGCATTGCCATGCTGATCAACGGCAATGGGCCCAACCAGTTCACGCACCACAAAATCGTGATGCAAAGTGCGCCCATTGTTTTCACCGGCCCTTACGTCGTTGCTGAGATTGTTTTCATAAAGCGCGAGGTACGCTTGGGTGTTTTGGCGTTCAAGAGCGCCCGGTACCATAATTTCTCCGGAAACATGCAGTTGACCCGCTGCGGGCATGCTCAGGGTCAGGCTGATGTCGGCGAGCGGTTTTTGCTGGTTGATTTCCTTGATTCTCTCGCTCGTGCCGTCCCATAACAACCCACGGCGGTAATCTCTACCGTTCAGCACCAGTTGCGGGGTATAGATGAAACCAGAGCGGTTAACTAGCGCCGTCTGGCGCTGGCGCTCGGCGAAATTCGTTTGAGAGAACGCATCCCGCCATCCCAGGTAATTCCAGTAGTCCACGTGAAAGGCCAGCGGAACTATGCGGTCGCTGGTGAGCCCCGTTGACGGAAGTTTGCTTACCCATTCATCGGCGGGCGGGCAACTATTACAGCCTTCCGAAGTGTAGAGTTCAAGCAACGCCACACGGCGTTCGCCGCTCTTCGCCGTGCATTCGGTGCCGAGCGCGGGAGAAAGCATGGCGATAGAAAGAATTCCTGTCAGCAGAAGGTATGCAATTTTCATAAAGGACACTGTGTTCCTAAGTGACGGCTGTTAGGGAACCTCTGATTAAGTCCCACGCGGTTGCGACGGTGGCTTTCCGGGATGGGATGCGCGCAGCGAGGCGCAGCCAATGGCCTGACCCCCTTGGCAAGCCGAGCGACAAAGCAGACCGCCCGGAAAGCCCCGTCCCATCCGGGTTGCGGCAAAATGCGGCGTCTGCATCGTTGCGCTCCTCGGTGTCGTAGTCTTGGCTACGACCTTCGTCGCGCGCCTTGCATACATCCGAATTTTGCCAGCAACGCAATTCGCGGAGGACTTAATCAGAGGTTCCTTAGATTAGTCGCTCGAATCAGCAAAAAATGACAATTGCGTCGCCGACAAGCTTAGCAGCGCGTTTTTCATGAGCTGGGTATTTTGTTATGATTTAGCTTCTACTCATGCTCAATATTGACCTACATAGTCATTCAACAGTTTCCGACGGGCTGTTATCTCCCGAAGAATTGGTGCAGCGGGCGGCAGCAAGAGGGGTTCAGATGCTGGCGCTCACCGATCACGATGATATGGGCGGGCTGGCGCGTGCAAGACAGGCCGCCATCCCATATGGCGTGCATCTTATCAACGGCGTGGAGGTTTCAGTCAGCTGGAGCAGCCAAACATTGCATATCGTGGGTTTGCGCATTGATCCCGATTGTCCGGCGTTGTTGCAGGGATTGCAAACGATACGCTCAGGCCGCGCCGCACGCGCGCAAAGGATTGCAGCGGAACTGGAAAAATCAGGGATACGCGGCAGCCTGCAAGGCGCTTACCAGCACGCTGCCAATCCCGATCTTATCGGGCGCACTCATTTTGCGCGCTTTCTGGTGGAGCAAGGCCAAGCCGGCGATGTGAAAGGTGTGTTCAGGAAATTTCTTACTCCAGGCAAGCCGGGTTATATCGAGCACCGTTGGGTTGCGCTTGCTGATGCCGTGAGCTGGATCAGGGAGAGCGGTGGTATCGCGGTAATGGCCCATCCGGGGCGTTATTCAATCAGCACCGCGCAAATGCGGCAGCTGCTTGCCGAATTCAAGGAGTTAGGCGGCGCGGCGCTCGAAGTGGTGACCGGCAGCCATACGCCCGAGCAGTACGCGGTATTCGCGCGCTATGCCAAACAACACGGGCTGTTCGCTTCAGTCGGTTCGGATTATCACGGCCCCGGGGAAAGCCGTCGCGACATCGGTCAATTGCCGGATTTGCCGGAAGGCTGTCAGCCGGTTTGGCAACAATGGTCGGACTTGACGGCCGGTGTTTCTGCAAGTGTGCACACGTAACATTTTGCATGGCGCAGTTTTTTTCCATACACGTTAAAAACCCCCAGCCGCGGCTCATCCGCCAGGCTGCGGTGATAGTTCGCAATGGTGGGGTGATCGTCTATCCCACCGATTCCTGTTATGCGCTGGGTTGCCACCTCGGCGACACGGATGCCATGCGGCGCATACGAGAAATTCGCCGGGTGGATGAAAAACATCATTTCACACTGGTGTGCCGCGATCTCTCGGAAATATCGCACTATGCCATGGTGGATAATCGTCAATACCGCCTGCTCAAGGCGGCAACACCGGGAAGTTATACTTTCATTCTACGCGCAACCCGCGAAGTGCCAAAGCGTTTGCAGCACCCCAAGCGCAATACTATTGGTTTGCGCGTTCCCAATCATGCCGTGGTGCGCGAGTTGCTCGCGGAAATGAATGAACCGCTCCTAAGTTGCACTTTACTGCTGCCCGGCGATGAGATTCCCCTAAACGACGCAGCGGAAATCCGCAGCCGCCTCGAGCACAGCGTGAATTTGGTGCTGGATGGTGGTCCGTGCGGGGTGGAGATGACCACGGTGGTGGATCTGACGCAAGAAATCCCGTTGTTGTTGCGCAGGGGCAAAGGCGACCCGGCGATGTTCGGCTTGCATTGAACGAAAACAAAAATTCATGGGCGATTTAATCCAGACCATTGCGATTTGGGCGCTGCCGGTGATTTTTGCCATTACCTTGCATGAGGCGGCGCACGGCTATGTCGCCAAGCATTTTGGTGACTTGACGGCTTATACACAGGGCCGCGTCAGCCTCAATCCACTGCGGCACATAGACATGACCGGCACCATCGTCGTGCCGCTGGTGTTGCTGCTCCTGAGCAAACTGTTTGGCGGAAGCGGAATACTGTTTGGCTGGGCCAAGCCGGTGCCGATCAATTTCTCTAGCCTACGCCACCCAAAACGCGATATGTTTTGGGTGGCGGCCGCCGGGCCTGGGGCGAATTTGCTGATGGCGATGTTTTGGGCGCTGGTGCTTAAATTCGCCATCAGCATGCCGGAGAGCGCTTATGCACTGCCTATGGTTTTGATGGGGAGGGCCGGCATCCAGATCAATGTGGTGTTGATGGTGCTTAACCTGTTGCCGATTCCGCCGCTGGATGGCGGCAGAATCGCAGCGAGCCTGCTTCCACATCGTCTCTCTCATCGTTTTTCCAGAATTGAGCCGTATGGCATGTTTATTTTGCTGCTGTTGCTGTTTAGCGGCATTCTCGGGATTATCATGTGGCCTCTGGTGAGCACAATGATGCGGTTGATCGGTTCAGTTTTCAATCTTTGAGAGGAGTGGATTAAGACTTATGTTTGCCGAGCGGGTTCTATCGGGTATGCGCCCTACAGGCAGCCTGCACCTTGGACATTACCACGGCGTGCTGAAAAACTGGATTAAGCTGCAAAACGAGTACCCCTGCTTGTTTTTTGTCGCCGACTGGCACGCCCTCACCACCCATTACGATACGCCGGAAATCATCGAGCAGAACGTCTGGGACATGCTGGTGGATTGGCTCGCTGCCGGAGTTGATCCTACGCAGGCGACACTGTTCATTCAATCGCGGGTGCCGGAACATGCCGAATTGCATCTTTTGCTCTCCATGATCACACCCCTGGGCTGGCTCGAGCGCGTGCCCAGCTACAAAGACCAGCAGGAAAAACTCGGTGACAAGGATTTAGGCACCTACGGCTTTCTCGGTTACCCGTTGCTGCAAAGCGCGGATATTCTGATATACCGCGCAAGCCGGGTGCCGGTGGGTGAAGACCAGGTGCCGCATGTCGAATTTGCCCGCGAGCTGGCGCGGCGCTTTAATCATGTGTACGGGCGGGAAAAGGATTTCGAGGCGAAGGCGAAAGCCGCGATAAAGAAGCTCGGTGCAAAAAACGCCAAGCTCTATCAGCAACTGCGCACGCGCTACCAGGAGCAGGGCGATAGCGAGGCGCTGGCCGCGGCGCACGCAGTGCTCGAGGAGCGGCAAAATCTCACTCTAGGCGACCGCGAGCGTCTGTTTGGTTTTCTGGAAGGCGTGGGCAGAGTGATTTTGACCGAGCCTCAGGCGCTGCTCACCGAGGCCTCAAGAATGCCGGGGTTGGATGGGCAGAAAATGTCCAAATCGTATAACAACACCATCAACTTGCGCGAGGACGCGGCGAGTGTCACTAAAAAAATCCGCACCATGCCGACCGACCCGGCGCGCATCAAGCGTAGCGACCCGGGCGAACCCGAAAAATGTCCAGTATGGCAATTCCACCTGATCTACTCTGATAAGCAAAGGCAGGACTGGGTGCAGCAGGGTTGCAGGAGCGCCGGCATCGGCTGCCTGGAATGCAAGCAGCCGGTAATAGACGCAGTGCTCCAAGAACAGAAGCCGATACACGAGCGAGCGCAAATGTATCTCAATGACCCGACCCTGGTGCGCAACATCATCGCCGACGGTTGCGAGAAAGCGCAGAAGCTCGCGCAGGAGACGCTGCGCGATGTGAAGCAGGTGATGGGATTGAATTACGCTTGAACCACGGTGAGACAAGAGGAACCATGAATCAGCCCGAAGCAGGAGTGGCGCGCCTGTATGGCGAGCCGGTACTGGAGGTCCCGCAGGATTTGTACATCCCTCCGGATGCGCTGGAAGTGTTTCTCGATACTTTCGAGGGGCCGCTCGATTTGCTGCTCTACTTAATACGCAAGAACAATCTGAATGTGCTCGATATTCCCATGGCCGAGCTTACCCGCCAGTACATGGCGTATGTGGACATGATGCAGGCACATCAGTTGGAGCTCGCGGCGGAATACTTGCTGATGGCGGCATTGTTGATCGAAATCAAGTCGCGCATGCTGCTGCCGCGCCCGCCTAAAGCGGAGGACGAGGGGGCGGATCCACGCGCTGAACTGGTCAAGCGCTTGCTGGAATACGAGCAGATCAAGCTTGCCGCACAGCGCATCGATGAACTGCCGCAGGCGCTGCGCGATTTCGCGCTGGTTGAAGTGTGGATCGAGCAGGCCGCGGTAAAACGCCTGCCGCTTGTCAACGCGGAGGATTTAAGAAATGCCTGGCTGGAGCTTTTGACCCGGGTGCAGATGAACCGTCACCACCGCGTCACCCGCGAGCAGTTATCGGTGCGCGAACACATGACGCGCATCCTACGCCGGTTGCAAGACCTGAAATTCATCGAGTTTCGCGAGCTTTTTGACGTTGCTGGAGGAATTCCGGAACTGCTGGTGACTTTTCTCGCGTTGCTTGAACTGGCGCGCGAAAACTTGGTGAGCGTCACCCAGCAGGAAGCCTATGCCGCAATTTATGTAAAGCTTAACGAGACTCGCCCCGATGTATGAGCTGAAAGAAATCAAACTGATTCTGGAAACGGTTTTGCTCAGCAGCCAGGAACCGCTTCCGCTCGCCGAGCTTAAAAAATTATTCGAGAACGAACTGGATTCAGAAACGTTGCGCAAGCTGCTGGATGAATTGCGCCAGGACTGGTACGGCAAAGGCATAGAGCTCGTTAACGTGGCGAGCGGATGGCGATTTCGCGCTAAGCCTGAATATCAGATATACCTCGACCGGCTGAACCCGGAAAAACCACCGCGCTATTCGCGCGCGGCGATGGAAACCCTCGCCATTATCGCTTATCGTCAGCCGGTCACGCGTGGCGACATTGAACAAATCCGTGGCGTGTCAGTATCCACTCATGTGATGAAGGTGCTCGAAGACCGTGGCTGGATAGACGTGGTCGGGCACCGTGAAACACCGGGCCGGCCGGCTTTGTATGCCACCACCAAGAACTTTCTCGACGATCTCAATCTGCGCTCGCTCGAGGAACTCCCACCGCTTGAAGATATCGGCAACCTGGAAAAAGAACACAATCTTTAAGCGCGCCGGTTCACCGATCAGCAGAATTTCTCAAGTACTTTGCATGCGAGCAACACTATTTTTATGTGTTTCGCAAGATTGCCGGTGCGTTTTTGTCCTTGGAGTCTCCAAAGCGCCTTGGATTAGGTTTTAAACTGTGATTTTCTTGACGTATTTAGCGATAGTTTGCTATAGTCTTACATCTAAACAGACGCGGGGTGGAGCAGTCTGGCAGCTCGTCGGGCTCATAACCCGAAGGTCGTAGGTTCAAATCCTGCCCCCGCAACCATGTTCTTTAACAAATTACAGCCGATAAGTGTGGGCGCTTGGTTTATGAGTGCCGTGCTGGTTTTTTTAACCGGCATGGGAACTTTAAAGTTAAGTGCTCGCAAGATGTAATTCGTCAAGCGAGAGTTTTAGATCAAATTGAAGAGTTTGATCCTGGCTCAGATTGAACGCTGGCGGCATGCCTTACACATGCAAGTCGAACGTGAAAGCGGGGCAACCCGCAAGTAGAGTGGCGGACGGGTGAGTAATACATCGGAACGTGTCCAGTAATGGGGGATAACCTAGCGAAAGTTAGGCTAATACCGCATACGATCTGCGGATGAAAGCGGGGGATGCGGCACTAAAGGCTTTTGGCGAAGGTGGCCAAAGGTGCGTCAAGAGCTTTTAGTGCTGCACCTCGCGTTATTGGAGCGGCTGATGTCTGATTAGCTAGTTGGTGAGGTAAAGGCTTACCAAGGCGACGATCAGTAGCTGGTCTGAGAGGACGGCCAGCCACACTGGGACTGAGACACGGCCCAGACTCCTACGGGAGGCAGCAGTGGGGAATTTTGGACAATGGGGGCAACCCTGATCCAGCCATGCCGCGTGAGTGAAGAAGGCCTTCGGGTTGTAAAGCTCTTTCGGCCGGAACGAAACGGTGGATGCTAACACCATCCATTACTGACGGTACCGGAAGAAGAAGCACCGGCTAACTACGTGCCAGCAGCCGCGGTAATACGTAGGGTGCGAGCGTTAATCGGAATTACTGGGCGTAAAGCGTGCGCAGGCGGTGGCTCAAGTCAGATGTGAAATCCCTAGGCTTAACCTGGGAATTGCATTTGAAACTAGGTCGCTAGAGTTTGGCAGAGGGGGGTGGAATTCCACGTGTAGCAGTGAAATGCGTAGAGATGTGGAGGAACACCGATGGCGAAGGCAGCCCCCTGGGCTAAAACTGACGCTCATGCACGAAAGCGTGGGGAGCAAACAGGATTAGATACCCTGGTAGTCCACGCCCTAAACCATGTCAACTAGTTGTCGGGAGAGCAATCTCTTGGTAACGCAGCTAACGCGTGAAGTTGACCGCCTGGGGAGTACGGTCGCAAGATTAAAACTCAAAGGAATTGACGGGGACCCGCACAAGCGGTGGATTATGTGGATTAATTCGATGCAACGCGAAAAACCTTACCTACCCTTGACATGTACCGAACCCCGATGAGAGTCGGGGGTGCCCGAAAGGGAGCGGTAACACAGGTGCTGCATGGCTGTCGTCAGCTCGTGTCGTGAGATGTTGGGTTAAGTCCCGCAACGAGCGCAACCCTTGTCATTAATTGCCATCATTCAGTTGGGCACTTTAATGAGACTGCCGGTGACAAACCGGAGGAAGGTGGGGATGACGTCAAGTCCTCATGGCCTTTATGGGTAGGGCCTCACACGTAATACAATGGCCGGTACAGAGGGTTGCCAACCCGCAAGGGGGAGCCAATCTCAGAAAGCCGGTCGTAGTCCGGATTGTTCTCTGCAACTCGAGAGCATGAAGTCGGAATCGCTAGTAATCGCGGATCAGCATGTCGCGGTGAATACGTTCCCGGGTCTTGTACACACCGCCCGTCACACCATGGGAGTGGGTTTCACCAGAAGCAGATAGCTCAACCGCAAGGGGGGCGTCTACCACGGTGAGATTCATGACTGGGGTGAAGTCGTAACAAGGTAGCCGTATCGGAAGGTGCGGCTGGATCACCTCCTTTCTAGAGTTACGCTCAAGATCGAGGGCCCACAGCTTATCGGCTGTCAAAAGCTGTCAGCAATCAGCTGTCAGCTGTCAGCTTTTTAAAAAATGGCTACGCCATGTAGGGTTTGGCTGAAGGCTGAGTGCTGAAAGCTGAGTGCTACACGGGTCTGTAGCTCAGTTGGTTAGAGCACACGCTTGATAAGCGTGGGGTCGGTGGTTCAAGTCCACCCAGACCCACCAAACTCGAGTGGTTCCTTGGACGGGGCTGTAGCTCAGTTGGGAGAGCGCCTGCTTTGCAAGCAGGAGGTCATCGGTTCGATCCCGTTCAGCTCCACAATTTATAAAGGTATCAACTTCCGGGTAATATCAAGTATATAAATCACGTACAATCAATAATATAGAAGTAAGTGCTAAGAATTTACTTCTGGTTTTTTAACCAGTAGGCTGTATTGCTCTTTAACAAAATGGAAGAAGTAAAGGTTTTGGTTCGCGTTAACTCGCGGCTTTGACTGCGCGTTTCATGCGGATCAAGACATGGGTTTAGATTGTATCGACCTATTCAGCTTTTAATCGGGTTGAATAGATGGCAAACACCTGTAACTCTTGCTTTGAGCAGAAACGCTCAAGGCCTTAAGGTTATAGGATCAAGCGAATAAGTGCATGAGGTGGATGCCTTGGCGATTACAGGCGACGAAGGACGTAGCAGCTTGCGATAAGCCTCGGGGAGCCGGCAAACAGGCTTTGATCCGGGGATGTCCGAATGGGGAAACCCGGCCCGCAAGGGTCATCCTCTCCCGAATTCATAAGGAGAGTGAGGCGAACCTGCTGAACTGAAACATCTAAGTAGGCAGAGGAACAGAAATCAACCGAGATTCCCAAAGTAGTGGCGAGCGAAATGGGAGCAGCCCGTCGCACAAAAACTCAACATTCTAGCGGAACAGTCTGGAAAGTCTGGCCATAGCGGGTGATAGTCCCGTACGCGAAAGAATGGTGGGTGGGTGCGGCAAAGAGTAGGACGGGACACGTGGAATCCTGTCTGAACATGGGGGGACCATCCTCCAAGGCTAAATACTCGTAATCGACCGATAGTGAACCAGTACCGTGAGGGAAAGGCGAAAAGAACCCCGGAAGGGGAGTGAAATAGATCCTGAAACCGCATGCATGCAAAAAGTCAAAGTCCCGCAAGGGATGATGGCGTACCTTTTGTATAATGGGTCAGCGACTTACGTTCAGTAGCAAGCTTAACCTTTTTAGGGTAGGCGCAGCGAAAGCGAGTCCGAACAGGGCGATTCAGTTGCTGGATGTAGACCCGAAACCGGATGATCTACTCATGGCCAGGATGAAGGTAGGGTAACACCTGCTGGAGGTCCGAACCGACTACTGTTGCAAAAGTAGCGGATGAGCTGTGGGTAGGGGTGAAAGGCTAAACAAATCCGGAAATAGCTGGTTCTCTCCGAAAACTATTTAGGTAGTGCCTTATACATCACCTTCGGGGGTAGAGCACTGTTATGGCTAGGGGGCCGTCAAGGCCTACCAACCCATGGCAAACTCCGAATACCGAAGAGTGCAAGTATGGGAGACAGACACCGGGTGCTAACGTCCGATGTCGAGAGGGAAACAACCCAGACCGCCAGCTAAGGTCCCCAAGCACAGTTAAGTGGCAAACGAAGTGGGAAGGCTAAAACAGTCAGGAGGTTGGCTTAGAAGCAGCCATCCTTTAAAGAAAGCGTAATAGCTCACTGATCGAGTCGTCCTGCGCGGAAGATGTAACGGGGCTCAAACTGTGCACCGAAGCTGCGGATTCAAGCGTTCCCTTCAGTTCATCCGAGAATCTCGCCCGCGCCAGCGGGCGGAAACCCTCATCGCCTCAATTGAAGGTTGGTTGCGTGCGCTTCGCGCGTGCAACAACCTTAAGCTTTGCGCGTTTGCGCAAAACAATTGAGGCTCGGGGGGTGAGTGAATTGAAGGGAACGCTTGATTGGTAGGAGAGCGTTCTGTAAGCCTGCGAAGGCGCATCGAGAGGTGTGCTGGAGGTATCAGAAGTGCGAATGCTGACATGAGTAGCGTTAAAGCGGGTGAAAAGCCCGCTCGCCGAAAGCCCAAGGTTTCCTGCGCTACGTTAATCGGCGCAGGGTGAGTCGGCCCCTAAGGTGAGGGCGAAAGCCGTAGCTGATGGGAATCAGGTTAATATTCCTGAACCGTTGACCAATGCGATGGGGGGACGGAGAAGGTTAGGCAAGCCGGGTGTTGGATGTCCCGGTTTAAGCGTGTAGGCGTGCTGTCTAGGTAAATCCGGATGGCTTAGCTGAGGCGTTATGACGAGTGGTCTTTGACCGCGAAGTTGCCGATACCCAGCTTCCAGGAAAATCCTCTAAGCTTCAGTTGGTCAAGACCGTACCGCAAACCGACACTGGTGGGCAGGATGAAAATTCTAAGGCGCTTGAGAGAACTCGGGTGAAGGAACTCGGCAAATTGGCACCGTAACTTCGGAAGAAGGTGCGCCCTGAGTAGGTGAAGGTGTACAGCCGGAGCCGAAAAGGGTCGCAGTGAAAAGGTGGCTGCGACTGTTTATTAAAAACACAGCACTCTGCAAACACGATGAGTGGAAGTATAGGGTGTGACGCCTGCCCGGTGCCGGAAGGTTAAGTGATGGGGTGCAAGCTCTTGATCGAAGCCCCGGTAAACGGCGGCCGTAACTATAACGGTCCTAAGGTAGCGAAATTCCTTGTCGGGTACTTTCCGACCTGCACGAATGGCGTAACGATGGCCACACTGACTCCTCCCGAGACTCAGCGAAGTTGAAGTGTTTGTGATGATGCAATCTCCCCGCGGCTAGACGGAACGACCCCATGAACCTTTCCTGTAGCTTTGCATTGGACTTTGAACCGATCTGTGTAGGATAGGTGGGAGGCATTGAAGCGGGCTCGCTAGAGTTCGTGGAGCCGACCTTGAAATACCACCCTGGTTTGTTTGCGGTTCTAACCTAGGCCCATTATCTGGGTCGGGGACCGTGTATGGTAGGCAGTTTGACTGG
>DATDGC010000022.1:0-3027 GCA_036522275.1 Burkholderiales bacterium
TCTAAGGCACTCATGCATCACGCACGCAAGACATAATCCATCGGCCAGTCACGCAGTTGGTCAAGATATTTGCGGCCCCAAGCAACCATCTCGCCGAGTCCTTCCTTCCAGCCTATCTGAGGCTCCCAGCCGACATCACGCTTGATTGCGCTCGAATCAAGCCAGTAACGAGAATCCTGCCCAAGCCGGTCTCCTGTCAGTTCACACAGCTGTTCAAAAGGCATTCCAAGCGCTTCGGCAGTCAACTCGACTACCCGGCGGATTGAAGTCGGCTCTTTGGGGCCCGCGTTGTAAACCATCCCGAGCGGCGCTTTCTCGGCAACAAGATGAATCGCGCGGGCAAGATCACGGGCATGAATGTAGGATTTCTCCGCCCGCCCACCGCCATGCAGCGGAAGCTTTTTGCCGGTGAGCCCACATACGATGGCCTTGGGGATTACGCGATGCAATAGCTGGCCGGGGCAATAAGCGTTCGACGGCCGAATGATATTCATCGGAAATTTGAGAACCTTGTGAATAGACATCAAATGCATGTCGAATGCGGCCTTGGAAGCGGCGTAGGGACTGGTCGGCTGGATCGGGGTGGTTTCCTTGGCAGCGAAATCGACCGAACCGTAGAGCTCCGAAGTACCAATCTGGATGAAGCGCTCCAAATAGTTGCGCGCCATCAACTCCTCGGTCAGCCGCGCGAGCGCCATGGAATTGGTCTCGAAAAACCGCCAGGATTTTTTCCAAGAAACCGCTCCTTCGCCCTGCGCAGCGAAGTTGATGATGACTTCCGGCTTTTCCTTGTCCAGCAGTTCCATCAATGAATCGAGCTCATAAGTGACGTGATAAGCGTGGTATTGGTAGTTCGGCTGCTTGTCGATATTGAGCGAAAACGGTTCGGGCCTTAGCGGATTGCGCCCGATACCGATTACTTTCTTTGGCTTGGCGTTATTCAGGAGATAAAAAGAGGTATGGATGCCAAATGAGCCGCCGCCCCCCAGAACTACATAGGTTTTCATAAATTTTGCACGCTGTTTAACTGAATTTTAAATGGTTACTCAATTATCGTCCAATACCAGTCGCCTGTATAACCGGCTTCCTTGAACAATTTAATCCAACCGTCCGGGTAATCATGAAACTTAGCGCAGAGTACCCAGCTCAGGAACAACTCCCTCTGTTCGGGAGTTTCGTAGGAATCAACTTGAATAAAGCCGCGGCCGGGAGCGAGGCGCTCCACTTCACGCACCGCGCGCACCGCATCGGCGCGCTCCAAATCATGAATGGTGTTGAGTGAGATGACGGCGTTGAAACTTTTATCCGGGAAAGGCAATTTGTCCGCGCTGCCCAAGTGAAGGCGCCCGACCACTTCCGGTTCGCAGTGCATCAGCGCATATTCAGAGATGTCGAGGCCGAACGCTTCAAGCCCCGGGCATACTTTCATCAAATCCTTGACCAAAAAACCCTTGGCGCAACCCACATCCAGCACCCGGTCACCCGGCTTGAGCTTGAAATGGCGCACGATGTCCTCTGCAATCGGTATCCAGCGGCCGTCGTAACGGTAACCGCCGTAACCCACTTCGCGCGGGCCGTCAAAATAAGCTTCACCGTGTTGCCGCGCGATCGCAATATTCTCCGGCGTCTGCGCCTCGGTGCGCTTCTGAATGTTGCGCTTGGGCTTGGGCAAGCGCGCGAGTAAATTTACTTTGGCCATGAATCCTCTTTTTCAGGCAGCCTGTTTTGCCAGCAAAAGCCCCTTGTGGAGCGGAGTGTAATAAAAATCGGGATATGCTTTTTCGCAATCGGCGATCTCGAAGAACCGGTGCGTCAAGTGCGGTCGCGGACCCTGGCGCAGCGTGCTCTTGACCGGCACCTTGTTGGAAAATAAAGATGCGGTCATTTGCGCGATGTCATGAAACGATATCGAGACGCCGGTCGCCACGTTCAAAACTCCCGCGCTGCGGTGTGCAAGAACCAGCGAGGCGAGGGCGGCAACATCTTCGATTGCAACGTGGTCGCGCTTTTCTTCGCCTTCGCCGAACAGCATAATCGGCTCTCCTTTCGCGGCTTGGCGCCGGAAGCGGTTGGGGCCATAGCCGTTATGCGGATCTGCTGCGCCGTAAAGAAGGGAAGGCCGCAGCGCCGCAAAAGGCGCCCGGGTTGACGACTTGAGCATCAACTCGCGCGCAGCATGCATCATGCCATGAAGAGTTGATGGCGCGCAGTATGAACGCTCGTTCACCGGGTTGGCGTCATCGGCATAAACCGCATCCGAGCTGATATAGACAAGATGCGCGATATTTGCGGCTGACAATGCATTGCATACCGCTTCCGCCATTTTCAGATTCTGCATGAGATCGGAGATGGTTTTGGCAGGCGCAACCGCCGAGACCATCACCACGCTGTCAGTCGGCTGCAATAGTCCCTGAAGATTCTCAGCGGCACCGTCAGCCAGCAAATTTATTTCCTTGCGGGTAAGCGCAAGCGTGTTCACGCCCTCGGCGAAAAGTTTCTTCCTGATTGCTCCTCCGACAAAACCGCCTGCGCCAATGACGACCACGCGGTCCGGCATGATGGGATTTGCGTTCAAGTGTTCAAGCACGGGCCACCTTTTGCTTTTCGGCGCGCAGCGCAGGCATGCCGAGAGTGAAATAGTCGAGGCCGGCAGAAACCACGGCATTTCCTTCGAGGACGCAGTAAGGATCGATTACCGCCCGGCCTGCCATCGCCTTCGCGAGAGCAGCGGGCTTAAGTTCGCGGAACACGGGCCACGGCGTCATGATGATTAGCGCATCGGCGCCTTGCGCCGCCTCGAGCGCCGAAGCGCAGCCCGTGGCGGCGGGGTGGTGTGCCGCTGATGCCGAAACCGCAGGATCGTAAACTCTGAGCAGGCAGTGCTGCAGATACTTGATCAGCGCAAGCGATGGAGAATTCTTGATGGAGTGCGTGTTTTCCTTGTAAGCAAGCCCGAGCACACCCAGCACGGGACGCGGTTTTGCCGCGAGCACCTCGGTGTGAAGCGTGCGCAGCACCCAATCGCGC
>DATDGC010000023.1:0-3087 GCA_036522275.1 Burkholderiales bacterium
GGTGTCGAAATAACCTGACGCATTTGGAAAATAGCGCAGGTAGCGTGTTTTCACTTGTTCCTGGTCCTGCATGCGCGCGCAGTTGCCGAGCACGGTGATGCGCGCTTCAGCCTGCACGTTGTTGCCCGCTTCATTTACCAGTAGGCTCACCCTGTGGTCGTTTTCGATGTTCTTGGTGTGCTCTGCGAGCGTGCTGATGAGTATCACGGGGCGCGCGTCGTGGTCGAGGATATAAGGGGTAATCGAACCGAACGGGTGGCCGCCGAATTTTTTGGAAAGTGTTGCTAGCATGCCGAAGCGGTTTTTGCGGAGCAAACGCCGCGCATCAAGCGCGATACTCATGCGAGCTTGAGAGCGGTCTCGGCAAGCCGCTTGCCGAGGGCGATGCAGAGCTTTCTTTCTTCTTCGGTGACGGGTTTGTCGCTCGTCATGCCGGCGACATGGCTGGCTCCGTAAGGCGTGCCGCCGCTGGTAGTCGTGGTGAGTTCAGGCTCGGAATAGGGGAGCCCTACAATCACCAAGCCGTGATGCAAAAGCGGCAGCATCATCGAAAGCAGCGTTGTTTCCTGCCCGCCGTGCAGGCTGGCGGTGGAAGTGAACAACGCGGCGGGTTTGCCGGTCAGCGTGCCTTTCATCCAAAGACTCCCGGTGCCGTCCCAGAAATATTTAAGCGGCGCAGCCATGTTGCCGAAGCGGGTCGGGCTGCCCATTGCGATTCCGATGCATTCTTCAAGATCCTGGAGTTCGGCGTAAGGCGCGCCGGCGTCGGGAATCTCTTTTTCCACCGCTTCGCTTACGGTCGATACCTTGGGCACGGTGCGGATGCGCGCTTTCACGCCTTTCACCTGTTCGATGCCGTGTGCCACCGCCTGCGCCATTTGTTTCACCGCGCCATAGTGGCTGTAATAGAGAACCAGGATTTCTTTCATGACAAGCAGCAATTAAAACAAATCGCCGGTATTATATAGCAATTAGTATCACTCCCCCTTGTTTATGCCCAGAAGAATTTACTCAGGCGCAGGCTATTTGCGCTTTGTAATAAAGCGCTTCAGACAGGACCGCTGCCTTCAGGTGGCGGGCAGCCTGACTTTCACCACTTTGCTTGCCTTGGTGCCGCTGATTACCGTTGTTCTCGCGGTATTTGCGGCTTTCCCGGTGTTTTCTGATTTTTCAGCCGAGTTGAAGGTTTTCATCTGGAATAATCTGATGCCGCAGGCCGCAGGCAAAGTTGTCAGCGTGTACATGCAGCAGTTCACTGAGCATGCTGCGCGTCTCACCGCTTTTGGAATAGTTTTTCTGGCATTGACGGCGCTGATGTTGATGCTGACCATAGACCGCTCACTCAACAGCATCTGGCGTGTCACCCGTCATCGGCCGCTGGTAAACAGTCTGCTGATTTATTGGGCGGTGCTGACGGTGGGGCCGATACTGATCGGCGCCAGCCTGTCGCTGACTTCCTGGCTGCTCACCGTGTCGCTGGGGTTGGCCAAACAGTTGCCGGCGCTGGGCATCTTTTTAATCAAGCTCGCACCGGTGTTTCTGTATACGATAGCTTACGTGCTGTTGTATCTCACCGTGCCTTATCGTTATGTTCCGGTGCATCATGCGCTGGCTGGCGCCATCGTTGCGGCGGTGGCTACGGAAGCCATGAATCGCGGCTTCGCGCTTTACATCGCGCATGTCCCCACCTATAAGCTGGTTTACGGCACGTTTGCCAGCATTCCCATTTTCATGCTGTGGATCTATCTTTCCTGGCTGGTGGCGTTACTGGGCGCAGTCATTGCCGCGTCCTTGCCGAACTGGCGCGGGGAGATGGGTGCGCAGGAGCGGGCACCGGGCTACCAGTTTTATCACGCCCTGCAAATTTTGCGGGCTCTCTATCAATCGCTTAAAACCGGGGAGTTGACGAATGTGCCGCGATTACGCAAGCACTTGCGACTCGGCATAGAAGAAATTGAAGATGTGTTGCAGCGTCTAAGTGCGGCAAGCTGGGTGCGCAAAGCGGCCGGAGAGGGATGGGTGCTGGTGCGCGATGCAGAGCAGCTTACGGTCGCAGACGTCTACCGCCTGTTCGTGTTTGATCCGGAGCACGCGCACCCGAAAACTGCCGATTGCGGCATCCCCGATGCTTTGCTGCAGAGCCTGTTTGATAAAGGGGAAATGAAAACCCCGTTGAAGACGCTGTTTACCGAGGGCGAACACGCAAGCAAGACAGTAACAGCTTAATTATTCGATGCTGAACTGGAACTGGTCGAAACTGGCGGTCTGCTCGACAAGGCGCATGGCGCGCACGTGGCTGACCGTGTTGTTCTGGTAGATCAGATATTCGAGTTTATTGCGAAATGTAGCAGGCGCCGCCACAATCGTCGCGGGCTGTTGCAGCGGACGTATTTCAGGCAGCAGCAGTGCCACCTGGAAAGTTTCCTTGGGTCCGGCTACTACCGGCTTGATGATAATCGGAGCTGCCGCAGGCGCCAGCATCTGCACGCCGAGCTCGAGATTGTCTGGTTCATCGCTGAACACCCGGCGTACCACGCCGATATTCCAGATTTGGCTGTCCTGGGAGCGCAAACCGATAAGTTCCCCAATACGGATCGGCTGGGTGCTGTCGGAGACACATTTTAGTCCCATACCGCCGGCGCTTTCATTGGTGATCGCCCATTGGCTGGTGGCAAACTGCGTCTGTTCGGATTTGCCTGTGGCAGGGGAGCCGCTTCCCGTATCACTGCTGAAATCCAGAGTTTCCTGCTCAATTGCTTTGGGCCGGAATGAGATGAAGTGGCACGTCGCGCGCAGGCCCACGCAGATTTCCATGATGTTATTGTTTGCCATGCGCTGGAATTTACGTTTGGGCATAAATGTCCAGTCTTTGAACAGGCGGCGTATCAAGCTGAGATACGAGGCCTGTTTGGCGTGATCCGGCAAATTAAGCGCCCTCTGCAGCCCCCCGGATTCAAGTTTGGCAATTTGCTCATTTAAGGTGGAAACCAGGGCGTCGGTGCCAAGCAGAATGTGATCGCGCACTTTGGTATTGCCGTCCTGTTGCTCGAGGGACTGGGGTGGAGCGTCGCTTTCCAGGTTAATCAG
>DATDGC010000024.1:0-23782 GCA_036522275.1 Burkholderiales bacterium
ACATCATGCCCTGCCACCAGCGCGGTTCCCTGGCTGGGGCGGATGAGCGTGCTCAACATGTGAATGGTGCTGGTCTTGCCTGAGCCGTTAGGGCCCAGCAGGCCGAAGAACTGGCTGGCGGGAATGTCGAGGTTTAATCCATCCACCGCAAGCGTGTTGCCGTAACGCTTGGTCAGCCCCTCAGTCTGGATAGCGAGCGATGCGTCAACGATGTCGCGCCTCATGGCCGCACAGCGGCGCTCTCGCTCAAGGCGCGCGAGTTTTTGTCGTCGCGGAAAAGGATGGGGTGCGTAGTGGCGGGTTTGATCCGGGCCTGCTGTGCTTTGGCGACGGCATCGGTGATGATATGGTGATGGGGCGATAGATCACACACCGGGTCGGCGTTGCGCGCGTCGCCCGTGAGCATGTAGGCCTGGCATCGGCAGCCGCCGAAGTCCTTCACTTTCTCGGGGCAGCTGCGACAAGGCTCTTTCATCCATTCGTCGCCGCGGTAAGTGTTGAACGCCGGCGAGTCGTACCAGATCCATTTCATGCTGGCTTCGCGCGCATTGGGGAAGGTAAGTCCCGGCAGCATACGCGCTTCATGGCAGGGCAGCACCACACCGTCGGCGGTAACGGTGATGAACACCGAGCCCCAGCCATTCATGCAAGCCTTGGGCCGGGTTTCGTAATAGTCGGGCACCACGAAGTAAATCTTCATCTTGTTGCCGACCCGCTCGCGGAATCTGTTGGTGACCTCTTCGGCGCGCTGCAACTGCTCGCGCGAGGGTAAAAGATGGTCGCGATTAAGCAGGGCCCAGCCGTAATACTGGGTATTGGCGAGCTCGACATACTCCGCCTCCATGGCTTCCGCCATTTCCAGGATTTGTTGGACGTGATCGATGTTGAGTTGGTGCAGCACTACGTTCAGCACCATCGGGTACTGGTACTGTTTGATCAGCTTCGCCATCTTTGACTTGAGTTCGAAAGTGCGGGTGCTCGACAGGAAGTCGTTAAGCTCGCGGGTGGAGTCCTGGAACGAAAGCTGGATATGGTCGAGGCCGCCTTCCTTGAAGGCCGCGATGCGCTTTTCATTGAGCCCGACACCGGAGGTAATCAGATTGGAGTAATAGCCCAGTTTGTGCGCTTCCGCAACCAAGATTTCGAGGTCGTCCCGCACCAGCGGCTCGCCGCCTGAGAAACCGAGTTGGGTGGCGCCCAGTTCGCGCGACTCGCGCAGCACGCGCAGCCATTCATCAGTGGACAATTCCTGCCCATAGCGTGTGTAGTCCACCGGGTTATAGCAGAACACACAGTGCAGTGGACACTTGTAAGTGATTTCGGCGAGCAGCCACAGGGGGTTGCCGACAGGTTTAGCTTGCTTGCTTGGGGCGGATCCAGCCGTGTTCATAAGCTACCTCTAAAAAATTCAATGCATCCTGCCGCAGGTCGGCGCCAGGAAACGCCTGCTCCAGGTTTTTGACAACGTCAGCGATGGGGAGTTTGCCGTCGATGCGTTTCAGTATCTCGCCCGCGCTCTGTGAAAGCTTCACCATGCCCTCGGGGTAGAGCAGCACGTAAGCCTGCTGCACCTGTTCCCACTGCAGGCGGAATTGCCGCTGCAGTTGCACCACGTCCTGGAGAGTCAGCTTCGTGCGCTCGCCCATCATTTGATTTCCGTCTTGCAATAGGTGATTTGCATCGCGTCCAGCATGGACCACAGCACGTCCAGCTTGAATTGCAAAATGTCGAGCGCGCGCTCCTGCTGCTCGCGGGTCTTGTACTGATTCAGGGTGAAGCCCAGCGCAAACTCCACGTCGCGTCGCGCCTGCGCCAGCCGGTTGCGGAAATAATGGTAGCCTTCCTGATCGATCCAGGGATAATGCTGCGGCCAGTTCTCGAGCCTGCTCTTGTGGATTTCCGGGGCGAAAAGTTCGGTAAGGGAAGAAGTCACCGCTTCCTGCCAGGGGCGGGAGCGGGCAAAGTTGACATACGCGTCCACTGTGAAGCGCACGCCCGGCAAAACGTGCCTCAGCGAAGTGACTTCTTCGCGCTTCAATCCCACCGCTTCGCCGAGCCGGACCCACGCCTCGATGCCGCCTTCATCGCCCTTGGTGCCGTCGTGGTCGATGATGCGCTGAATCCATTCGCGCCGCACGTCGCGGTCCGGACAATTGGAGAGTATCGCCGCGTCCTTCATCGGAATGCAGATCTGATAATAGAAGCGGTTGTACACCCAGCCCTGGATTTGCCCGCGATTCAATTTGCCGGTGTTCATCGCCACCTGGAATGGGTGATGAATATGGTAGCGGTCGCCCTTGGCACGCAGCTGCCGCTCGAACTCCTCCTTACTCCACGGTAATTTTTCCGTTGCGCCCATTTATTGGTTCCTAAAAACTTGAACCGCAGAGGCGCAGAGGCGCGGAGAAAATCCTTACCCGCCTTTGATTTGGACTTGCTCTGCGTCTCAGCGTCTCTGCGGTGAGGTTTCCCGATTTCATAAATCTATCTCCATCCCATCATACGCCACTTCAATGCCGTTGGCAGTGAGTTCGGCGCGTTCGCGTGACTCTTCGTTGAGGATGGGATTGGTGTTGTTGATGTGGATCAAAATCTTGCGCGGTTTGGTGAGCGGCTTCAGCACGCTGATCATGCCGCCTTCGCCGCTTTGCGGCAGATGCCCCATGTCGCGCGCGCTCTGCTTGGAAATGCCGAGGCGGATCAGTTCGTCATCGGTCCAGCAGGTGCCGTCCACCAGAAGGCAGTCGGCATTTTTCAAAAAGGGTTCGAGATGCGGTTCGATTTTACCGAGGCCCGGCGCGTAAAACAGGTTCTTGCCTGTGCGCGTGTCTTCGATGCGCATGCCGATATTGTCTCCTTCATGAGGATCCTGGCGATGGGGCGAATACGGCGGCGCCTTGCTTTTCAACGGCACTGCGGTAAAGCGCAAGTGCTGCGCGCCGATCACGCTGAATCCGTTGCCCTTCTGGGTGGGCAGTTTGTGCCAGTTGACAGTGCAGTAGTGCCCGAGAATATTAATCAACGGATTTCCGGTGGTGAGATCTTCATGCGCCATCTCGGTGCAGTAGATTTCCAGGGGTTTTCCTTCGCGTAGCATCAACAAGCCGGTAGTGTGGTCGATTTGACTGTCAATCAAAATGATTGCCTTGATCGCGGTATCGCGGATTGAGCGCGCCAGCTGCAAGGCGGGAAAAGCTTTAATTTGAGCGAGAACGTCCGGCGAAGCATTGAACAGTATCCAATCCAGGTTGTTTTCGCTGATCGCGATTGAGGATTGGGTGCGCGGCTTGGCTTTAATCTTGCCTTTGCGCACACCGTCGCAATTGGGGCAGTTGCAGTTCCACTGCGGAAATCCGCCGCCGGCAGCGGCGCCAAGCACGCGAATTTTCATGTTTTATGGCGGGGCTAAAAGGAAAGGATTTTAATCGCAGGATTTTCGATTTAAACCCTCTGCTTCAAATTCTAACAGGTGAAAGTCAAACGGGGAAACCGGAAGCCCCGTATCCGGAGCTTCCGGGACGGGCTTGAATTACCGATTAGCAATATACATCGTGACTTCGAAGCCAAAACGCATATCGCTGAACTCAGGTTTGCTCCACTGCATGTCAATCTCCTAAAGTTTATTGGACTCAGGCCAGGACTGCATCGCCTGGCGAAATCTTAAGCTTTGGCGTATGCTTACAGCCCGAGATTCCGCGTTTATTGTGATCTACCGCTGTTTGTTTCACATCGGAAAAATCACCAATAGCGGCTCATGATTTTCATGAGTTTAGCAGAGGTGAATTGCCTGACGTGGCGCTTTGCACTATCCTTTCATTAACACCTTTTTCGCCTCTGAACCGTCTCGTGATCAACCCGCAATTCCACATCGAATGGTACAAGCAGCGCCGGGTCGTCCTCGCCTTGCTGTTCTCCATGCTCATACATGGCATGTTGCTGACGCTGGTTCCGGGATGGCGTATCAACACTTTGAAGCCGCAGCCGGTACTAAGCGTCCAGTTACCGGAGTTGGTCCGCCCTGAGCCTGCACCTGCTGCGCCGCCTGCCAAACCTCAGCCTAAGGATATTCCTGTAGTAACCGAGCGAGCGCGCAGTGAATTCAAGCTGCCGCAACCACCGCGAATTGAAACCAGTGTCGCACCACAGCCGCAGGCAGTACCAGCCGAAACTCCGCCTGTTGCCCCATTGCCTGCCGCTCCCACACCCGCACCCTTAGTTGTAGCTAAGGCAGCCCCGGACAGCGCATTGCTTGATAGTTACGGAAAAACACTTTCCGGTCTGATCGCCAGATATCAGCGCTATCCCCATATCGCGCAGCTGCGCGGCTGGCAGGGCACTACGCAAGTCCAGATTTTTGTTTCCACGGTAGGCAGAATGGTCAATGCCGTCATCCTGCGCTCCAGCGGTTTTGAAGTGCTCGACAATCAGGCGCTGGAAATGGTGCAACAGGCGGCGCCTCTGCCGAAGCCGCCGGAAGCATTGCGCGGGCGCGAATTTACCGTGATGGTGCCGATTGTTTTCAAGCTCAACGACTGAGCATAAAAAATAATCCGCCTGATAATCTATCCCTTGTTGTTTCTTATTCCCGGCCTGTTCTCGGCCGCGCACGCGCACGGGCTGATACCGCAGCAGGTCGCGCTGGACGTCTATGCTTTTATCGGCAAGCAGCAAGCGCTGGCTCAGGCAAACCACGGGGACATCAGCAATAGCGGATTTATCGTTGGCACAACCGGCGTGATTGTGATTGATCCGGGGCCGAACTACGCGCACGCCGAACTCATGTTATCCGCAATACGCAAAGTTACCTCCAAGCCGGTGATGCTGGTGATTGATACCCACCCGCACCCCGAGAATGTCCTGGGCAACGATGCTTTTGCGCGGCGAGGCGTAACCATCCTTGCGCACAGCCAGACGCAGCAGGCGATGCGCAGCCGCTGCGAGAAGTGTTATGAAAACATGCTCAAGGTGTTAGGTGAAAAAAACATGGCCGGCACCGAAATCGCATTACCCAATATGACTGTGGATGAGAGCAGCGACATGACCGTAGCGGGACGCGAATTGAGCCTGCTTTACTACGGCTGGGGGCATACCGAAGGGGATCTTGCGGTGCTCGACCGCAAAAGCGGAGTGTTGTTCAGCGGCGGGCTGATTTCCTTGGACAACATGCCGGTGCTGCAACAGGCAAAGACCAAAAACTGGATCAATGCGCTGAAACAATTGCAGCAGCAGCCGATAAAAAAACTGGTTCCGGGCAATGGTCCGGTTTCCAAACCCGAACGTTTGCAGCAAACGCTGGACTATCTGCAAAGCCTGCTCGATCTGGTGGAGCGGCAATATAACGCTGGCATGAGCGTCTTGGACCTGTTGAAACAAGCCGAACTGCCGGCCTATAAAAAGTGGGCGCTCTATTCCGAACAGCATCCACTGAACGTGCAGCATGTGTACAGCGAACTGGAAAGAGAAGATTTGGAGAAATGAGCGATTCCCTCTATCCGGAAATCGAGCCTTATGTGCAAGGCTTGCTTGAGGTAACAGGCGGACACCGTATTTATTACGAAGAGTGCGGCAATCCCGCCGGCATGCCGGCGCTGTTCTTGCACGGCGGCCCGGGCAGCAATTGCAATCCGGGGCACCGGCGCTTTTTCGACCCGCGGCATTACCGCATTATTTTGTTTGATCAGCGCGGCTGCGGGCGCAGCCTGCCGTTTGCAGAACTCCGCGAGAACACCACTGCTTCGTTAATTGCGGACATCGAGCGACTGCGCGCCATGCTCAAGATTGAGCGCTGGCTGCTGTTCGGCGGCTCCTGGGGCTCGACGCTTGCACTCGCATACGCCGAGAGTCACCCGCAAGCGGTGAGTGGTTTGATCCTGCGCGGGATTTTCCTGGGTAGCAAACAAGAACTCGACTGGTATTGTTATGGCCTGAAAAGCATTGCGCCGGAAACCTGGGCGCGTTTTTCCGGATTCGTACCCGAGGCGCGGCGCGATGACTTGCTCGCTTATTATTACCACGCCATACATCAACCGGATGCGCGCTTGGCGCTGGCCGCAGCGCGCGCCTGGAATGCCTACGAGAGCGAGTTGATGATGCTGGGCGAACTGCAGCAGGAGGCAAAGCCCGAGCTTGCGGACGAGGCGGTGTTGGGAAGGACCCGGGTGCAGACGCATTATCTTTTCAACCGCTGCTTTCTTGTGGAGAACCAGTTATTGCAAGGCTTGGCCCGGATACGCCAGCTTCCCGCGTGCATTTTACACGGCCGTTTGGACATGGTCTGCCCGGTGGCCACCGCGTATACTTTGCATAGCGCTTGGCCGGAAGCCCAGTTCACGGTAGTGGAGAACGCCGGTCATTCGGCTTCCACTCCGGCGCTCGCCGCGGCGCTGGTGGCGGCGGCCGAGCGTTTCAAATCATTATTGCCGGGGGACCGCCCGTGCTGAGTTTAAGGTTTCGCATCAATCTCCTGATTACGGTGCTGATGCTGCTGTTCATAATGGCCATGGGCGTCATCATCGTGGATGACACCCGCAAATCAATCAAGGAAGAGATGGAGGGAACCACCCGCGTCACGGCGCAACTGCTGACCACAGTGCTCTACAGCAGCCAGTTTATTCCGGGAACCGCCACACAGCGGCAAGTGGTGCTCGATTTCCTGAAAAGCCTGGGACGAGTGCGCGCCAGCGATATCAAGCTCTACGATGGTCTCGGCACACTGATCTATGAGTCGCCACTCTCACAATACAAGGCAGGGCGCTGGGCACCGGAATGGTTTTCCCTTCTGGTTTCTCCAAAAATCGAGGCCGTGACTCTCAGAATTCAAGGGGGCATGCTGGTGATTACCCCCGATGCTTCGCGCTCCATACTCGACGCTTGGGATGACTTGCAATATCTGATATGGCTCGCCCTGGGATTTTTTATCGCGGTCAATGTTCTGGTGTTCTGGTTTATCGGGCGCTCGCTGCGCCCGCTTAACCAGATTCTCGATGGATTGTCGCAAATGGAGCAAGGCAATTTTGGTGTGCGGCTGCCGAAGTTTCCTCTGCCTGAACTATCCTCGATCAGCCACACTTTCAACCGCATGGCCGGCGCGCTGCAAGACAGCATGGCGGAAAACCGGCGTCTTGCCTTAATCGTCACGCAAGCCAGTGATGCCATCATGATTCATGATCTTAAGGGCAATATATCGTTCTGGAACCCCGCGGCGGAACGCCTGTTTGGCTACACTGCGGAGGAAATCGCCGGACGTTCAGCAACCTTGCTCGCGCCTCCCGGCAGGGAAAACGAGATCAAGGATAATCTGGAAATAGTCGTATGCCGCAGTCTGGTCGAAAATGTCGAGACGCAAAGGCTTGCAAAAGACGGCAGGCTGATAGATGTGTCCCTTTCCGCTGCGCCGCTGATTGATCCGCACAATGAATACGTCATCGGCGAGATTTGCAGCATGCGCGATATCACGGAGAGAAAACGCGCCCAGCAAGCTGCGCGCGAGCTTGAGGAAAACCGCCGGTTGACGCAGCTCATCCAGGGTCACGTCGAGGGAGAGCGGCGCAGTCTGGCGCGCGAGTTGCACGATGAACTGGGGCAGTATGTTACCGCGATTAAAACCATAGGCGCTTCGATTGCCAACCGCTCTGGAAGCGCGCCCGAAGTGCGGTCCAGTGCGCAGACCATCGTTGATGTCGCTGCGCGCATTTACGATGCGATTCACGGCATCATCAGCCGGCTGCGCCCGAGCGCGCTGGATTATCTGGGGCTAACTGAAACCCTGCAGGACAGCATTGCCGCATGGCGATCACGGCATCCCGAATTAAAATTCAAACTCGATTTTTCGGGCAGGCTGGATGATCTCGGCGAAACCGTTAATATTACCGTTTACCGGATCGTGCAGGAATGTTTGACTAATGTTGTCCGCCATTCCCAGGCTTCCAATGTGAAAATTGTGGTAAAGCGCCAGCTTGCCGAGAGGGGAGTAGGCGAAATACTGCAACTCGCGGTATGTGATGATGGCAAAGGCACTCCGGAAGAAGCGAAGTCGGAGGGCCATTTCGGATTGCTTGGCATGCGCGAACGGGTGCAGGCTTTAAACGGCAGTTTTAGTATTGACAGCGCTCCGGACCGCGGTTTTTGCGTAAACGTGACCTTACCGATAGAAGGAAAGAAGTGATGGCCGTACCCACGATTCAAGTCATGCTGGTTGACGATCATGCAGTGGTGCGAATGGGGTTCCGGCTGCTGCTCGAGGGCGCCCCTGACATGAAAGTGGTTGCGGAAGCTGTAAGCGGAGAAGAGGCGTGCCGCATCTATCAGGAGAAGCACCCCGATGTGGTGGTCATGGACATCTCCATGCCCGGGATTGGTGGCTTGGAGGCGCTCAATCGTATCATCGCAAAGGATCCCGCGGCACGCATTCTGGTATTGTCTGCGCATGAAGACACCATGCACCCGAAACGCGTATTGAAAGCGGGAGCGCTCGGTTACCTCTCCAAGCGCAGTGCTGCAGAGGAGTTGATACAGGCGATACGCCAGGTGGCGCAGGGCAAGACTTTTATTGAGCCTAGTATTGCCCAGCAACTAGCAGTGCAGCAGCTCACCGGGGACAAGAACCCGGTTGATGTGCTGAGTGCACGTGAATTTGAGGTTTTCATGCTGCTAGCCCAAGGCAAGACAGTGGTGGACATCGCTACCACGCTGCATTTGAGCCCGCGTACCGTGGGCACCCATTTATACAATATAAAGCAAAAGCTTAACGCATCTAATTCGGCGGAAATCGCGCTCATTGCAATGCGCGCCGGGTTGATCGAAAACTCATGAAAATCATTAGGCCTGATTCAGGCTTTTTGCCTTCCCCCGAGCCTGCATGTCAGTGATAATGGTGCCGTAGGTTAAGTCGTCAGTAACAACTTTTTTAACTGGAGATAACCATGGCCTGGAGCAAACCCGAGTTTACCGATATGCGTTTCGGTTTCGAAGTCACGATGTACATTCTGACTCGCTAATACGCAATAAAGATAAAGAAGGGCTGCTGAATAAGCAGCCCTTTTTTTATTTCCAGCTCGCTGGCAAGGCTATAAATGCACTAGGGAACCTCTGATTAAGTCCTTCGCGAATTGCGTTGCGGGCAAAATGCGGATGGATGCAAGGCGCGCGACGAAGGTCGTAGCCAGGACTACGATGCCGAGGAGCGCAACGACGCAGACGCCGCATTTTACCGCAACCCGGAGGGACGAGGCTTTCCGGGCGGTCTGCTTTGTCGCTCGGCTTGCGAAGGGGGTCAACCATTCGTTGCGCCTTGCTTCGCGCATCCCCTCCCGGAAAGCCACCGTCGCAACCGCGTGGGACTTAATCAGAGGTTCCTTGGCAAAAAACAACGCTTGAGATAACGGCTGTAATCAACCAAAGTGGTTGATTACAAGCACCAGCCGCGCATAACACAGCTTAGCCTACTTAATGCAGGGCATGCGCCAGCAGATGGGGCGCATTGAGCCAAATACCGCGATAGTCAAAAAAAACCGGGACTTAAGTCCCGGCAAGAGAGGAAGTGGAGAATTACCATGAGCGTGAAAAAGCTTTCACACGCACGCAACTCTCAAACCAGCAAGTCCCGTGCCAGAACTGGCAAGTATTATGAGTTTGATAAGGACAATCAGTTGGTTCCCTTGAGGGCGTATTTTTCCATGCGGTAGCGCAAGGTCATGCGGCTTACTCCTAGCCTGCGCGCTGCTTCCGAAACGTTGCTGCCGGTGTCAAGCAGTGCGCGCTCGATGAGTAGGCGTTCCGCGGCTTCCAAGGTGAGCCCTTGCAGCGGCAGTTCCCCAGTTGCCGACACGGGCGCTTGCGACAAGCCAAGATCCGGAACATTAATTGCCCCGCCCCGGCTCAACAGCACCGCGCGTTCCACCAGGTGTTTGAGCTCGCGCACATTGCCCGGCCATGGGTAGGCGCGCAATGCATTTAAGGCGTCATCGCTGAACGAGGGATCAGACAGCCCGTAACGGCGGCTCATCTGGACCGCGAAATGCCGCGCCAGTAATCCCACGTCCTCTCCGCGCTCGCGCAACGACGGCATGTTGAGCGTCACCACGTTGAGCCGGTAATAAAGATCTGCGCGAAACTGGCCCTGCGCAATCATTTCCGGCAATTGCCGGTTGGTGCCGGCGATAATGCGTGCGGCAAACGGCCGCTCCACTACCGAACCGATGCGCCGTGTCTTGCGCCGCTCAATCACATTAAGCAACTTGGCTTGCAGTTCCAGCGGCAACTCGCCGATCTCGTCCAGAAACAGCGTGCCGTCCTCCGCCGCCTCGATGAGGCCGGCGCGCGCGCCGTGGGCACTGGTGAACGCGCCTTTTTCATGGCCGAACAATTCAGCCTCGATCAAATCGCGCGGCAGCGATGCGCAATCCACTTGCACGAAGGGCCGCGACGAGCGCGGGCTTAATAGATGCAACAAGCGCGCCGCCACGTCCTTGCCGCTGCCGGTTTCGCCGAGAATGAGCACAGTGGGGGGAGGTTCCGCGCCTTCTCCCGCAAGCTCGGCAAGGAGCCGGATTTGCTCGCGCACCCGCTGCATTGCCGGGCTGTCCCCCAGCAATTGCGCGCCTTCCACCGCATGGCTGTCGCGCTCGCGGGAATAATCGAGCTGATAGCGCAGCCGGGAGGTTTGCAATACTTTATCCACCGCGAGCAACAGCTCGTCGAGGTCAACCGGTTTTTTCAGATAATCCGCTGCGCCTAGTTTCATGGCGTGCACGGCATCGCTGATTTCGCCGTAGGCGGTGAGCACGATCACCGGCGGCTGCCGGCTCTCCCCGGCGGAGCGCAGCTCAGCGAGTAAATCCAGCCCATTGCCGTCAGGCAACCGCAAATCCAGCAACACCAATTCCGGCGCGGCGTTGCGCGCCAGCTCGCGGCCTTCTGCAAGTGTGGCGGCCAACAGGCATTCATGCCCGGCTTTTTCCAGGCGCTTTTTTACCGCGCGTCCGAATAGGCTTTCGTCCTCGATAACCAGCACCCGCGGCATGCCCTGAAATTCCTTGGCCGGAGTTTGCGCCGTCATTACTTTTTCTGTCATCAATCTACCTGTGAGTGTTTCGGCAGGATGAGCCTCACTTCAGTGCCGTGCGGATTAGTAGTTTGATACTCGATTTTCCCGCCGTGCGCATCGCATACTTTCATTGCAAACGGGATTCCCAGTCCTGTGCCGTAGCGCTTGGTGGAAGGACCGGGGCTCAAGTCACCGGCTGCAGGCTTAAATGGCATGCCTGATCCTTTATCGGCGATCGTCAGCCGGACTTCTTGTGCGGTTTCATTCATGCGAATTTCAAGTTTTCCCTGGCGCGGCGAAGCGTCCATTGCGTTGGCGAGCAGGCCGTGCAGCGCCTGTTCCATGAGTTGCACATCGAGCGCGATTTTAATCTGGTCATCCCAGCCCCGGCGCACGACTTGTATTTCTTTTTCCGTGAGCCTGGGTTTAAGCAGCTCCAGCACATTGTCCACGAGCTGCGGCAGCTTGCAAAGCGAGCGTTGCGCCTTGAGTGGATGCAGGTAGGAGAGCAGCGAATGCGTCCAGCGCTCCAGCCTGTCCGCGGTGCTGATGATTCCGGACAAGCCTTCGCGCAGTTCGGCGGACAATTCGGGGTCGTTGATGATTTGGGCGGTGGCGCGGATGCTCGCCAGGGGATTGCGGATATTGTGCGCTACCACCGGCACCAGGGCGCCGAGCGCGGCCTGTTTTTCCGCGCGCAACAGCGACTCGCGGCTTGCGGCGAGGTCATCCGCCATTTGGTTGACCGCTTTGGCCAGAGTCACCAGCTCCAGTGCGCCCTTCTCCGGAACCTTGTGCGAAAGATCGCCGTGGCTTATGAGCGAAGCGGCTTGTTGTATTTCGGACAAAGGTTGCACGATGGCGCGCTGCATGAAGATTCGCGACAACAGCAGCAACACCACGGCTAGAAAAATCGGCAGCAGCAGCAGCAAAGGCGCAAGCTGGGTGAGAGATTCGAGCCGGTTTTGCAATTCCGCTTGCTGCAATTGCAGCAGTTGCTCTATTGCGCTGAATGCATCTTCATAGCGGCCGAAGCCCGCCAGCTCCAGATCGGTGTCGAAAATCTTGCGCTTTTGCTTGAGTGACATGCCGGCGCTCGCGCGGGTGATATCCGCGGCTTGCGTCTTGATGACGTTGTAGGCTTCGCGCAGGCGGTTAATGGCTTCGTGCTCCTCGTTGTACGCGGCGATGCTGTCGAGTTTTTCAAGATGCAGCTCGATGCGCTTCTGGTATTCCAGATACTGCCTGGCCGCGTCACTATCGCCTAAAAAAACCGCATCGAATACTTCCTTGACCTGGCGGTAGAGGTTTCCGCGCATTTCCTGAATTTCTCCCACCATGGAATTTATGCGCAGCGATTCCTCCGATGACTGGTGCCACAGGTAAAGCCCGGCGCCACCGAGCGCGCCGCTGGCCAGCACCAGCAGCAGATAACCGAGCGCGTAGAAGAGCATCAGGTGCTTAAGCGATTTTGCTTGGGACATAAGAAATAGCTGTGCCCTTCGACAAGCTCAGGGCGAACGTAGGTATAGCATCACCACGAACGCCTGAATATGAGATGGGTTTATTAGCTTACTTCAGTATTGAGCTGTCGGGAAAGGCTGGTAACAAATTCCTTCCCTCTCACCCGCGCTTCGCAGAGTTTACCCTGAGTATAGTCGAATGGGAGCGCGTTCCCTCTCCCCGGGGGAGAGGGTGGGATGAGGCAAGGGGAGTAAGGTGATGGAAGGAAATCTAAAGAGGCGCTAATCCATACAACAGTTACACAATGTCACGGTTTCGAACGTTATTCCTGCACTTTAACTCCTTAAACCAGCGGATTGGATGTTTTTTTGCAAACAGCACAAGGTGTTGGAAGAAGTATAGAGGATTGCATTATGCTGCCTTAATTGGCATAACAGTTGCTAATTAGGCTAACGCTAAACCAAAGCACCATAAGCAATATTGGGTGGAAGTGTGTCTTTTTTACAACACTCATTTGAATATGTCGTTTTTATACTTGACACTGTGATTCCACCTATAGCAGGATGATGACGCTAGATTTACAGATTTACGTATAGTGTGATTAATTTTTTTTAGGAGGAAAAAAAATGGTAAAGCATAAGAAACTAGGCATGGCCGTAGCGGGCGCCTTCGCACTGTGTGGCGCTTCAGCCGCGCATGCTTTTGATGTCAAGGCGGGCGATTGGGATCTGTCGATGAGTGGTGAAGTCAATGCGTTCTATTCCTACACCCATTGCGATGGCAACATACGCAACGGCAGGACACCAGTAGCAGGCGGTGTGGCGTGCACCACGGCTGCCAGTAACCCCAATGTCTCCTCGATAGAGAGCGGACTGCTGCCTTCGGCCTTGGTGTTCTCAGCCAAGACCAAGCAGGAAGGGTTTGATATCGGCGTGACCTTTGGCTTCTATCCCGGCATTAACAACGGCGGTCAGGTTAGCGGCGCTAACTCTCCCTTCTCGGCAACTACTGGTAATAGTGGTTTAGGTTCCACGGGTATTGATATGCGGCAGAACTTCCTGACTTTTGGCGACAAGGAGATGGGCACCATTAAGATGGGCCGCGATCTCGGCCTTTTTGGCTCTGACGCGATTCTGAGCGATATGACCTTGCTGGGTGTGGGTACCAATCAATCACCAAATGCGCCTGGCAACACCACCTTGGGCCGCATTGGTTTGGGTTACATCTATGCCGACTGGATTCCGCAAATCACTTACATTACCCCGAGTTTCGACGGCTTCCAGGTTTCAGCAGGTATTTTCCAGCCCTTAGATATGATATCGGCAGGCACTGCTACTAACCATACAGTTCCTATGTTCCAAGCCAAGGCGACTTATGACTTCAAAGTGAACGAAGATATAAAAGCCGGCCGTGTTTGGGCGGGTGGCCTTTGGGAAAGAGCGACGGCACCTGCAGCTAATAATTTTGGTGTCACTGGCCAGGCAGGTGATGTGGGCATCAAGGCCAATGTGTATGACTTCGAACCTGTGTTCTATTACTATCAGGCCAGAGGCGTAGGCACAACCGCTTTGTTTTTCAATGGTGTCTCTGCTACCGGCCAGGCGCGTAACTCGAACGGTGGCTATGTCCAGTTGGCTCATGCCTTTGGCAAGTGGAAGCCTTCGTTCAGCTATGGCTTAAGCCGTCTGAACTTGGCTTCAGGCGAAGCCAATACCGCTGCGGGCTCGGGAGCGCTGGTTCACTTTAACAAGTCTCGGGTGCAAATGCTGCAATACAGCCTGACCAAGTCGCTGACCCTGGTGGAAGAATTCACCTCGACCCGCTCAGAGGGCCAAGGAGGAGGAGTCAGCGCATCGGCCTATCAATCTAATATCTCTCTTGGCGCGATTCTGTTCTTCTGATCAAAGCCAGGTTCTGTAACTTGAGCGGCGCCCAAAAGGCGCCGCTTTTGTTTGTGTAGTATTTCGTAAATCGGTCAGCTTGCTTACATAGGCTGCAATAGCGTATTGTGTTATACGTTGAATTAGAAAAGTGGTAAATGGGCTATGAAAACGGAAACGATCAGTATCAAGGTGGATTCCGAGGTTGCAAGGGTTTATCAAAAAGCTTCTGGCGATCAGAAGAAAAAGATGGAAATTCTGGTGAATCTTTGGCTCAAGGAATTTGCGTCTGACAAAAAAACGCTGAAGCAAGTAATGGACGAGATAAGTGAGAAGGCAAAGGTCAAGGGCGCCACACCGGCAGCTCTCGGCTTTTGACCAGTAGTAAAGTTGCGTTTTGTATTTGATACAAACGTTATCGTCAGCGCATTACTTTTCAAAGATTCGCCTCCCTATGGAACCTCTGATTAAGTCCCGCGTGGCCTCGACGGCGGCTTTGCGGGATGGGATGCGCGAAGCGAGGTGCAGCCAATGGTTGACCCCCTTGGCAAGCCGAGCGACAAAGCAGACCGCCCGCAACGCCCCGTCCCATTCGGGTTGCAGCAAACTGCGGCGTCTGCGTCGTTGCGCTCCTTGGCTTCGTAGGCCGAACTACGACCTTCGTCGCGCGCCTTGCATCCATCAGCATTTTGCCAGCAACGTGGCTCACGAAGGACTTAATCAGAAGTTCCTTTGCGTTTGATGCCGCGCTAGACCGCGGCAAAATCCTCATTTCAGTACCCGTCCTTGAGGAGTTGGACCGGGTATTAAGCCGTGAGAAGTTCAACCGATACGTCAGTGCCATAGACCGCAACCGGTTTCTTGTTGGATTGGTGAGGGAAGCGGAATGGGTCGCCATTACTGAGGCGTTCAGCGTTTGCCGCGACTCTAAAGACAACATGTTCCTTGAGTTGGCCGTGAGTGGTCATGCAAACACCATCATTAGCGGAGACTCGGATCTGCTTGCTTTGAGCCCATTTCGCGGCGTAGCAGTCTTGAACCCTGAAGCCTTCTTGAGCTCAATTAAATCAGGCAAGTAAAATTTCGTAACTAACACAGGCTGTGGAACTTGGCCGGTTTTTGCCAATCAAAAATATCGTTTACTCCTAAATTTCCAGACTGGGTTCAAACCATGAAAATAAAAATTGTTTTTTTGGCCGCTGTCTTAATTGCGATGAACTATTCGCCGGTCACTGCAGCCCCGTTTGCCTATGTCTCGAATCAAAATGACGGTGTTACCGTGATCGATCTCGATACCCTCGCGCCTGTCGCGACAATCGATATTCAGGCGCAAGGGCCGCGTGGCATCGGTATTACCAGCGATGGGAAATACGTGCTCACCGCCAATAAAGATAGCGGCAATATATCGGTGATAGACACGGCGACCCAAATGGTCACGAAGCATATAGCAATCGGCAAAAACCCCGAGTTCATCCGCGTTTATGGCAATCGCGCTTATGTGAGCTATGAGCCCAGCGCCGGGGAAGGCAAGCCGGAGGAGGAACAGGGCGACAAGTCCGGGGAGAAGGAAAAGAAACTGCCTGCTGGAATCGCTGTACTCGATCTTGACAACTGGCATGTCATTAAAACCATGATCAGCGGGCCTGAAACCGAAGGCATCGAATTTGCGCCTGACGGGAAATTAATGCTGGTGACCAACGAGGGGGACGATACGGTTACCGTCTACAATATTTCGAGCGGGAAGCTGGTCAAGACGATTAATACGACAAAATATGGCAAGCGCCCGCGGGGCATCAAGGTATCTCCAGACGGGAAAACGTATGCTGTCACTTTGGAGTTTTCGAACAAACTCCTCCTTATCAATCGCCGGTTAAAGGTGCTGAAGACAGTGCCGACAGGCGATGCTCCGTATGGGCTCGCTTTCGACCGCGAGGGCAAGCGGCTTTTTGTGGCCGCCGCCCGCTCCAAACAGCTGCAAGTATTCAACACGCAAAATTTTGCGCTCATCAAGAGCATTCCGGTGGGGTCCCGTTGCTGGCACTTCAGCTTTACTCCCGATGATGCCGGGATTCTGGTCGCGTGCGGTAAATCGAACGATCTTTATGTTATTGACGCAAATACCTACGAGCTAGTGAAGACCATTTCCGGACTGAATACACCCTGGGGTGTCGTGACGAATCCGAAGGCTGTCGGAAGCCTGGACAGGCCATGACCCAATGTGACATGGCCGACTGTGGTGATACGTTAGGAGTTTTCCGGTTCAGGTTCTCTGATGTTAAAATACCTCTTTTTGTCTGGGGTTGATTATGTTGGAAATCAAACTGGCTACTGAGCTTGAGTCTGCACTGGAACGCGAAGCGCGGCGTGCGCGCAAGTCCAAGACGACATTGGTGCGTGAAGCCGTGGCCCAGTTTCTTCAAGAGGCGGATGATTATCAGGCCGTACTGGCTTTCCGCAAGCGGCGTGGCCGAACCCATACTCTTGCTAAAGTGAAGCGCCGCCTCGGTGTGGACGGTTAGATTTACGACGGCGGCAGAAAAGCAATTAGCCAAGCTGGACCCGCCTATTCGGCGCAGAATATTTCATTTCCTGGAAATCATCGCCCAAGATAATCCACGACTTAAAGGTAAGGCCATGCGCGGCGACAATCACGCCTGGCGTTATCGCATCGGCGATTATCGCGTCATCTGTGACCTGGTTGACCGAGAGCGAGTCGTATACATCATTCGCGTTGGTCACAGAAGTGACGTGTACCGTGAATAAAGTGACAGATGAATACCAATCAATCCAGATATGCGCTGTCCGCCATAGCCCTACACTGGCTGCTAGTTGCGCTGGTCTTCGCGCTTTACGGCCTCGGCTGGTACATGGTTGGAATTCCCAAAGGCACCCCGCCGGTAGCCTATTTTTACAACCTGCATAAATCCATCGGTCTGGTCGCTGCGGTTCCCATCGTATGGCTCATTTGCTGGCGCGCAACCCACGATGTGCCCGCTTTGCCTGCCACGATGCCAAACTGGCAAATCAAGGCCACCGAAGCCAGTCACGTATTGTTTTATGTGTGCCTGGTGGTAATGACGCTGAGCGGCTTCATCGAATCGAATTTCACTAAATATGGAATAAAGTTTTTTGGCTATCAGTTGCCGGTATTGGGATGGGAAGACAAGACCATCTATTACCTGTTTAACCGCATCCACGTTTTTACTTCTTATCTTTTCGCGGCCTTGATCGCGGTGCACGTCGCCGCAGCGCTGCAGCATTTGTTGCTGGAAAAAGATGGCGTGTTCCAGCGCATGCTGCCGTCAAAGCGCTGAAAATGGGGAATGGCTTACTTGTGTAATGTTACAGTCCGTTAGAAACTCAGCTCTTCTCTTCTCATGCCTGTTATGCGGCTGCTCCCTGTTGCAGCCCGCGCCTGAAAAACCTCCTTCCGTTGAAATCGTTCCTGCCGAGCTGCCGAAGCCGCAAATCAAACCTCCGCCGCCGAAAATCGCGCTGGCTCTCGGCGGCGGCGCAGTGCGCGGCTTCGCTCATGTCGGAGTGATAAAGACGCTGGAAGCGCAAGGAATCGTGCCGGAAATTGTGGTCGGCACCAGCGCCGGCAGCCTGGCCGGCGCCTTGTACGCCGGCGGCTACAGAAACTACGAACTACAAAAGATCGCCATGAAAATAAATGGAGACACCTTCGGCGACTGGATTTTACCCAACCGCGGTTTTATCAAGGGCGAATCGCTGCAGAATTTTGTGAATGAAGCGCTGAACAACCGCCCCATTGAAAAACTCGGTAAAACCTTCGCGGTCGTGGCGACCGATTTGAGATCGGGACAGGCGGTGGTATTCCGCACCGGCAACACCGGCATCGCGGTGCGTGCCTCGAGCAGCATCCCCGGCGTGTTTCAGCCGGTCAACATCAACGGCATTGAATACGTGGATGGCTCGTTGGTGAGCCCGATCCCGGTTAGAGTGGCAAAAAACCTGGGTGCGGATATCGTGATTGCTGTGGATGTCGCCAGCAAGCCCAAGTCAACCAAGGTGGAGGACACCATTGGTATCCTGCTGCAAACCTTCAACATTATGAGCGAATCCATCAGCGCCTATGAGCTGGTGGAAGCCGATGTGGTTATCCGGCCCAACGTGGCGAACATCGGCCCTGCGGATTTTGACCAGAAGCACTTTGCCATTCTGGAAGGTGAAAAAGCGGCATTGGCAGCGATTGCGGCGATTCGGGAAAAAATCGGCCAATACGAAGCGCGCTGGCTGCAAAAAGCTCAAGAGGCGCGCTGAGGCTGTTATGATGAGTGCTATGTGCAAACTGCCTGCGCGGATTTTTACCGTTTTGTTTTTTTGTCTGTCATTTCCTCTTCATGCGGAACAGCTTGAGCTTGAAGTCATTACGCTAAAGTACCGCACCGCGCAGGATGTGTTGCCCATCGTGCAGCCGTTTGTGAATCAGGCGGGCGGCACGGTTACCGGTACGCAAAACCGGCTCATCGTGCGCACCACCCACGCGAACCTTGCCGAAGTCAGGCAAATTCTCGCCGGCATTGATACGCTTCCGCGTCGGCTGATGGTGACGGTGAAGCAGGACGCAGGCCTGTCAGCAATCCAGCGCTCCGCTGAATTGTCGGGCAATGCCGCAGTAGGCAAGGCGCAGGTCATCGTTCCGCCCACCGGCCGTGCTGGCCGCGGGCTGGTCGTTGAAAGACAACAGGGCGGGAATAGTGTGCGCACCCAAGTGCAAAGCAGCGAATCCCGTGTTAACGAGAATAATGTGCAGCAATTACAGGTGCTGGAAGGCAGTGAAGCGTTTATCAGCGCCGGACAATCGGTTCCGGTGCCGCAACAAACGATTATCCAGACACCGCAAGGCACGCAGGTTGTGCAAAATACGGAGTATCGCGATGTCGCCACCGGCTTTTATGTTAAGCCGCGCGTCTTCGGCGAACAGGTGACGCTGGAAGTCAGCCCGCAACGCGAACGCATCGGGCCGGATGGCCGCGTCGATACTCAGAGAGTTGCCACCACGGTTTCCGGGAGATTGGGTGAGTGGATGGAGTTGGGCGGAATTGACCAGAGCCGCGCGCAGCAAAACTCAGGGATTGCTTCGCGCGATTCGGAGCACAACACCGACCAGCGCAGAATCTATATCAAAGTCGAAGAAATCCGCTGACGCTGGCTGCAAAAACAGGCCCGCCGAAGAGGGTTTTGGATGTTATTATCTGATTAACTTTAAACGCGGCATATCAGCTTCTGACCAACCAATATCTCAAGGAGGCTTTTACCATGAATACAGTGAAGAAACTTTCGGGGGTCGCCTTGGCTGCTGCGGCCGCTACCCTATTTGTCGCCGGTTGTGCAACTGGGGGAGGCACAGGCTACAAGGCTACGGGTAAGGTGGAGTGCGAGGGTGTGAATGGCTGCAAAGGCTTAAGTGACTGCAAGACCGCGAGCAACGACTGCAAGGGGAAGAACAACTGCAAAGGACAAGGCTTCGAGTATCAGGCCCCTGTCGATTGCTGGAGGAACCAACTCCCGCAAAACAAGCCACGTTAAAACAATTCGTGTCTGGACTCCTTAATGTATTCTAAGCAAAGCACACGACGCGCAGCTTAAAGTCTTGCCGCCAAATTGCTAAGGAACCTCTGAACTAGTCCTACGCGGGCGCGACGGTGGCTTTCCGGGATGAGATGCGCGAAGCGAGGCGCAGCGAATGGTTGACTCCCTTCGCAAGCCGAGCGACAAAGCAGACCGCCCGAAAAGCCCCGTCCCATCCGGGTTTCGGCGCAATGCGGCGCTTGCGTCGTTGCGCTCCTCGTGCTTAAGCTACGGCTAGGCACCTTCGTCGCGCGCCTCGCAATCATCCGCATTGCGCCAGAAACGCGCTCCACGGGGGACTTGTTCAGAGGTTCCCTAAGGTTTATTTGTTCTTGTAGCCGTAATACCAGCGGTTGGTTGTCTTTCCAATATTGCGAACCGTGTGGCCGGCTCCGGCGGGAATCAGAATTTCCTCGCCGATTGTGGGGCAAAAAGTTTTTCCGAGAAAAGAAAGCTCGATTTCGCCTTCGGCCAGCATCAACAGCTCGTCAACGCCGTGCACGTAATCTTCCCAGATTTGTCCGGGCGGATCGATCCAGATGCCGAAAATGAATCCGCGGCGCTCCCAATCCGTTTTTACTTTGCGCTCGTTCATGTATTTAGAGCTGGAGAAAATATCCGGTTTGGTTTTTGTGCCACGTAAAAGCCAATTTGGCAATGAATGTTACAACATCAAAATACCTACTCAGCGGCGAGCGCCTGCTGATCGGGATAACTAGCAAAATTGATATTGTTCTTGCCTTTATGTTTCACGGAGTACATTAATCTGTCAACCATGTTAAGCATTTCGTTCACAGAGAACGGTGCGTCGGTGAAGGTCAACACGCCCATGCTGAACGTCACGGGCCAATTGTTCTTTTGCATTTCCTCTAAAAGCTTACGATGCGTTTTGGAAATAACCGCTTTAGCCATACTCAATCCCACCTCAGGCAAGAAGATGGCAAACTCGTCACCGCCGACTCTGGCAACAATGTCTGTTTTCCGCAGATGTCGTTGCATGCAATCAGCAACCGCGTAGAGAACCTTGTCGCCCGTGATATGGCCGAACGAGTCGTTGATAATTTTGAAGTTGTCAACGTCAATATAAGCAACTGTAAAGGGATATCGGTATCTGGACGAGCGGTCGATTTCCCTCTGTGCTAAAGCGTGGAAGTAACGGGTATTCAGAGTGCCCGTAACGTAGTCCATGCGGGCAAAGGTTTTTTCACGTCCCAGGACTTTTATCAGTTCCAAGGAGAATACCGTGAGTGCAAAGAAGCCCAATCGTACTGCACTGTGCCAAAGATAAATGATTTGGTGCGAGTACACTGCGCCGGACACAATATCGGCAATTAGCCATAAGATAGTACTGGCGACAGCAAACATCATCCCAAGTTTGTAGGTAGTGAACCAGGTAACCAGTGCAATAGGAATCAAATAGAACAGAGAGAATGAAACCTCAAATCCTGTCAAGTAGTCAGTAGTGCCTACGAGGCAGAGAAGCGCAGACCCTGTAATTAACCAGAAAGGCCTGCTTTGCTTTTCCAGAGCCGAGATCGTATTCATCGCTATGGTTTTCATCTTGGCTTGCAATTGCGATAAACGGGGTAAGGTTAGCATGATGAACTAGCAGGTCAGTGTGGTTCAGGATGGCTCTTGGTGGCGGCGGGCCCGCACCCGCAAAATTCCAACGCCCAAACAGATCACGCCGGGCCAGAATGTCAGAGCGGCCAGCAGTCCCGGACCAATCGGATTGGGATCGGGGTCGGGCCACAGTCCGAGCGCGGCCAGCACGATGATGCCGAGAAGAGGGCCAGAACCGAAGATAAGCAGCCCAAGGCCAACCAGCACAAGTTTTGATTGTAGATAATCACGCATGCAAATCTAGTCTCTCTCCCATCGCGATCTGCCAAATACATTATTTCTGGCTACTTGTAAGCAACGCCAGCGCTTGCCGGACCCGTCAGAGGAATGACCTCGGTTTTACTGAAGCCGACGCTGCGGCACCATCCGAAGAAATCTGCTGCAGTGAAGTCGAAAGCGTCGCCAAACTCAATCAGCATGTTGAGCGACATCATGAGTCCAAATGCATTCTCGCGCCTCGCGTCGTCGATGAGATTTTCTATCACGACGAAAGCTCCTCCCGGCGGCAAGGCATCGTAGACGGCCAGGATGAGCTGCATTTTCTTCTCCAGGTTCCAGTCGTGCAGTATCATTCCCATGGTAATCACATCCGCCTGGGGCAGCGGTTCAGCTAAGATGTCTACGGACTTTGCCGAAACTCGGTCCGACAATCCCGCTTCAGCAATCTTGCGCTCTGCGATCGGCGTCACCACTGGAAGATCCACGGTCGTGCAGCGAAGACGGGGATGATGCTTCGCTACAATCATTGATAGCTGACCGGTAGCCCCGCCGATATCACAAAGCGTGTGATAGCGGGAGAAATCGAATTTCTGCGCGAAGGCGTGAAAATTATCAGCGGAAATGCCGCTCATCGCGTTCATGAACTGCTCAAGCCGCTTGGGATCGCTGTAAAGCTCTTCGAACACGGGCTCTCCGGTGTGTTTAATTTCGTTCTGGGGCTTGCCCGTCCTGAGCCCTTCGGTGAGGTCGCCCCAAAATTGGTAAAGGCGGGCATTGGCCATTTCCAGGAAGCCACCTATATACTCGGGGCTGTTGCGGTCGAGGAAGAGCTGCGTCTCCTCCGTATTACGATACAGTGCTTGCGGACCGTCGCCCCCGCGGTCCAGAAAGCGGAGCGCAACCAACGCATCGAAAAAATCTGGAACTGCCCTGCGGTGCAGACCAAGAGCATCCCGCAGCTTGTCGGCGTTCATGGACTTGGCGCCGAGTGTGGTGAAGAGCCCGAGCTCCACCGCCGACAACAGCGTCTTGGCCGGCCAGAAACCCATGCTAACCTCCTTTATGCGGGCCGAAGACAGCGTTTTCTTCGCAGATTTCATGTGCAGTGTTCCTTTCATTGGCGGTGCTTCAACAGGTGGGACGCGACGCGGTGCAGCACCCGTCAGCCCTTGCGCTCCGCCCGCGTAATTTCCTTTACCACCGCACATCTCAGCTTCTTCGCCGCACGCTGCTCGCTCCGGTGGCCGCAGCGGTCTTCGAGAGCAAAGCGCTTCTTCTTTGAAACAGAGCCGAAGATCTGGCTCCACTTGCCGTTCTTGAAGATGATCTGGTAGCCGCCAGACAGAATCTGGAACGGCTTCTTGACCTTCTTGAAACGATCAAACTGCACCGAGTCCGGCTTGTGGAAGGCTTCAAAGTAGGAGGGATATATAAAGTCGGTCATCGGGATGCCATTGACGGGGAAGCTTAGCGCCTCGACCGGGTCTGCGCTCTCGTACGCGTAGAAGGTCTTCGGATCAGGACCCGTGGTCATCAGGTTGATGGCCGGGTCCACCAGCATCTCCACCAGCTCGTGAGACGCGGACGCACTCACCAGGTCCTTATTCTTGAGGGTTGTCTTGACGAAGACCTTGGCCTCCGGCAACCCGTCGGGCGTGAGATCATGATACGCGAGGGCGCCCGGCTGATCGGCGTCGTCGAGGAAGACCATCGCCCAGGCGCCTTTCACGAACCCTTTGGACTTGACCAGCTTCGCAGGCGTGCCCCACACAGGCGCCACGTGCTCGTCCACGAACACCTGCATGGCTGCGATCAGGGCGTCGAAGTTGACGCCGAGCGCGACCGTCGCCTTGTTGAAGCACGCGATTCTGGGAAGTTCCCCCTGGTTGAATGCGCCGAATGTCGGTCTCATAGTCTTCATATATCCTCCTTGAATCAGGACAAAGCTGCTATCGCT
>DATDGC010000025.1:0-18594 GCA_036522275.1 Burkholderiales bacterium
GGGCGCTTAAACTACATGACAAGCCTACGGGAAGAATGATACAACGCTTCAGCGACTGGGAAAGGGTGGTGCATTGGTCCACCGCTATCAGCTTTGTAGTGCTGGCGATAACCGGGGTGATCATTTTATTTGGTAAGCACGTGGTCTTGCCGATCTTCGGCTACACCCTGTTTTCCTGGCTCGCCATTCTTTCGAAAAACCTGCACAACTTTGTCGGACCTCTATTTATTTTCTGTGTTGCGGCGACGTTCGTGACCTTCGTCAAGGACAACTGGTGGAAGGCTCATGATTTTCTGTGGTTCAAGAAAGCGGGCGGCATGTTCAGCAAGGAGCACGTGCCTTCCGACCGCTTCAATGCCGGCGAAAAATCATGGTTCTGGTTTGGTGTTTTTCTGTTAAGCATCATCGTTGCGACGACAGGGCTTATTATGGATTTCCCTAACTTTGAGCAAGGGCGCGCCATGATGCAGCAAGCCAATGTGATTCATGCGGTTTTTGCGGTGATCTACATTGCCGCTTCGCTGGGGCATATCTATATGGGCACGATAGGCACAGAGGGTGCCTACGAGTCAATGCGCAACGGCACGGTGGACGAAACATGGGCCAAGGAGCATCACGAACTCTGGTACAACGATATCAAATCAGGAAAGATCGCCCAAAAACCAATGAGTGCGGCGGATGCGGCTCAGGCCAGGCCGTAATTATTTTTGAATTATCGGGGGAAAGAATGAAAAAACCAGTTGGAGCCATCATCGGCGGCTTGGCACTGATGTTTTTGAGTACTGGTTTGGCTTATGCCAAGCTGCCTCCGCCTTCGGAAGAAGCAAAAACCAAGGCGGACGAAGCCAAAGCCAAGGCCGATTACGGCGACAAGGTCGGAGCTTACAAGTTATGCTTGGCTCAAAACCGCGTTGCCGAGCACTACCTAAAAGCAAAGAGCGAGAAGCCTCAATTAACTGCCTGCCAGGATCCGGGACCTTTCGGAGCAGCGCCGCCCGCGGCACCGGATGCCAAGGCCGTACAAGCCACACCGGAAAAGAAAAAGTAGGCAATACGGCTTGTATAAAAACCCGGGTTGGCCCGGGTTTTTTTGTTTGTATTTAAACCAGACCGTCGAGGACTTGTACTTCAACCAGAGTACCTGGAGCGACATTGCCCTGGCTTTCAGGCAGGATGATGAAGCAGTTCGCTTGCGACATCGAGCGCAATATCCCCGAACCTTGTTCTCCAGTCACGCGTACCGTCCATTCGCCATTTTTATCCTGGCTGAGTATACCGCGCTGGAATTCGGTGCGGCCAGGCGCTTTTTTGAGCGCACTGGCGCATGTCGCTTTGAGTACTGGCATAGCAATATCTTCTTTGCGCCCCATCAGTATAGAAAGCGCGTCGCGTACGAATTGGTAAAACGTGACCATGACCGACACCGGGTTGCCGGGCAGGCCAAAAAAATGCGCTTGGCCAATTTTGCCGTAAGCCAGCGGTCTTCCGGGCTTCATCGCGATTTTCCAGAACACGACTTCGCCCAGTCGGCTGAGCAGCTCTTTGATGTAATCCGCTTCTCCCACAGAGACGCCGCCGCTTGTAATCACCACATCCGCTGCGGCTGCTGCTTCGCTGAGTGCTTGTTCCAGGCTGGCCGGATTGTCCTTGACCACACCCATGTCCAGCACTTCCGCCCCCAAGCGGGTCAACATGCCGTAAATGGTGTAGCGATTGCTGTCGTAAATCTGGCCTTCTTCCAGCGGACTGCCAATTGAGCGCAGTTCATCGCCTGTGGAAAAGAAAGCCACGCGCAAACGCCGCCGCACTGTAACTTCCGCGATGCCCAGCGAAGCGATCAGGCCAAGCTCTGCCGGGCGTATGCCTCGGCCCGATTTCAACACCACTTGGCCGATAGCGAGATCTTCGCCCGCTTGGCGTATGTTCTGCCCCTGCTTGTACCCTCCACCGAAGCGGATATTCTGGCCATCAGCGCTTGCATGTTCCTGCATGACGACGGTGTCTGTTCCTTCTGGCAGCACCGCACCGGTCATGATGCGCACGCATTGTTTGTCGCTAACTTGGCCTGCGTAGGGTTTTCCTGCAAACGCGGTGCCTACCATGCGCAAGATTGTTTCGCCGTGTGCGTTTAGGTCTTTGAAACGCACCGCATAGCCGTCCATTGCTGAATTGACATGGGATGGGACGTTGATGGGTGAGACGATGTCCTCGGTTAGCACCCGTCCCAACGCAGCGCGGACATTTACTTTTTCCGTGCCGGCGATGGGAGTGAGAAAAGCCTGAATGAATTCTCGTGCTTTCGCAACAGACATGGAGTTCGGATCGTAATCGTCCGCGCAACTCATTTCGCGCAGGGATTTACTGGTCATATGTCATAACCTCGCTAGATGGTTTGCATTGAACCAATTCTGGGAGGAGGTGCCGGGCTTTAGAGTAAGCGGGAGTTGAGAATGAGAATGCCTATCCCCCGGTGACAGACATGAAGCGGATGATTTTGGGAGTAGGGAGATAGACGTTGAAGTCATGGCCTTTAGGTTTGATACCCATCGTTTCGATGATGCTCTTGCGCAAAGGCGCATCATCCACCGGGTAGGCGCGCAATACCGGCAGCAGAGACACTGCCTCATTTTGTCCCAAACACGGATAGAGCTCCCCGGTACAGGTAATCCGCACCCGATTGCATGACTCACAGAAGTTGTGCGAATGCGGCGAGATAAAACCCACCTTGGTTTTCACCCCAGGAATACGCCAGTACCGCGCAGGCCCGCCGGTGGTTTCTGCTGAAGTCACCAGATTAAAGCGTTCCTGCAATAAGGGCAGCGCCTCATCCTGGCTGAAATAAGTATTAGCCCGGACATGATCCACTTCGCCTAAGGGCATTTCCTCGATAAATGAGATATCGAGTTCCTGATCAAGCGCAAACTGCACCAAATCCGCCAACTCATCATCATTGACCCCTCGCAGCATCACGCAATTGAGCTTAATGCCGGCAAAGCCTGCGGCTTTAGCGGCCTGAATGCCGCGCAGCACCTTGGAAAGATCCCCCACTCGGGTCAGGGCCTGAAAACGTTCAGGTTTAAGACTATCCAGGCTGATGTTCACGCGATTGACTCCGGCTGCCTGAATATCCTGGGCCATTTTCTCAAGCTGTGAGCCGTTGGTGGTCAAAACCAGCTCTTTTAAGCCTTTGAGCTCTCCCAGCTGCTCAAGCAACCACAATATGTTCTTGCGTACTAAAGGTTCACCCCCGGTGACCCTGATTTTGATGACCCCCAAGCCCACAAAGACGCGGGCAAGCCGCAGGCACTCCTCCAGGGATAACACCTGTTCCCGGGGCAGAAAGGTCATCTCTTCGGCCATGCAATAGCTGCAGCGGAAATCACAGCGATCGGTCACCGAGAGCCGGATATAGCTGATACTGCGGCCGTATTTGTCGACTAATTGCGGGGCGGAGGATGGCATTTGGATTTAACTTTAACTGATGCTTGAATTGTAAGCGATAAGTCGCGCTAACGCTATAGCAAAATAATTCGCGGTCGGGCTTTTGCAGCACTTCAAAGTGGCATCACAGCTGGAACTTAAGAACAAAGTGGCAGCAATGGTTACAATATCGCACCTGTTTAATTTTGCAACAGAAAATACTGTTTTTTTATTAATTTGTAGATATTGTGCAGCCGCCCGCAGCCGCATAACCCTGTCAACAAAATGGGCGCAATACAAATATGCAGCCGACTTCAGAAAGTGCTAGGATAATATTTTAAAGAGTATTGTTTTATCTCGTCCAAACTTTGCGGAGAAACTTCAATGCAAAGGTCATTGCTTATCAATCCCGACATATGCACCGGCTGTCTGCAGTGTGAAATGGCCTGTTCGTTCGAACACTTTGGGATGTTCAATCCCTCCAAGTCGGTCATCAAGGTTTTTGAATTTCATCACGATGGCAGGAAGGTGCCATATACCTGTACCCAGTGCGCGGAAGCCTGGTGTCTGCATGCATGTCCGGTCGAGGCGATCAAGCTAGATGCCAATACCGGTGCAAAGGTCATACTCGACGACGTCTGTGTCGGCTGCAAGGTGTGCACCATCGCCTGTCCATTCGGCACGGTGAATTACAACCACGATACCGGCAAGGTCATGAAATGCGATTTGTGCGGCGGCGATCCCGCTTGTGCGCAAGCCTGTCCCACCGGCGCGATTACCTATGTGGATTCCGACTGGACCGGCTTGGAAAGAATGCGCCAGTGGGCGGCTAAAACGGACTCGCGCTCCAAAGCACAAGCGTGACCCATAGGAGAGATTTATTATGGCATGGCACAAACAAATTTTACGGGTGAACCTGAGTAAGGGTACCTGCAAGGCAGAGCCGCTCAACATGAAATGGGCCGACGAATACCTCGGTCAACGCGGCCTCGCCTCGAAATATCTGATCTCCGAAGTCGATCCCAAAGTCGATCCGCTATCGCCTGACAACAAGCTGATTTTCGCGGCGGGGCCCCTGACCGGAACCATGGCGTCCACCGGCGGCCGTTATTCGGTGATCACCAAAGGTCCACTGACCGGTGCGATTGCGTGTTCGAATTCCGGGGGCTTCTTCGGCGCGGAATTCCGCGCCGCAGGCTGGGACATGATCATTTTCGAAGGTAAATCGCCCAAACCGGTGTATTTGCTTATACGAAACGAAAAGGTCGAGTTATTGCCTGCAGAAAATTCCATCTGGGGCAAATCGGTGTGGGAGACTGAAGAGATCATCAAGAAAAAACATCAAGACCCGCTGATTCGTGTGTCTTCCATCGGGCGCGCAGGAGAGAATAAAGTCCTGTATGCAGCGGTGGTGAACGATTTGCACCGCGCGGCAGGGCGTTCCGGCGTGGGTACAGTGATGGGCTCGAAGAATCTCAAAGCGATTGCCGTGCGCGGTACCAAGGGCGTGACTGTTGCTAATCCGAAAGAGTTCATGAAAGCGACGTTCGCAGCGAAGAAAATACTTGCTGGCAATGCGATGACGGGCCAAGGGCTGCCGAAGTACGGAACGCAGGCGTTGATGAACGTCATCAACGAAATGGGTGCCTCGCCGACTCGCAACCATCGCGATGTGCAGTTTGAAGGCGCGAGCAAAATATCCGCTGAGGCGATGCATGAGAAGCGTCCAACCGACGGCAAGGCCAATCTGGTGACCAACCAGGCATGCTTTGGCTGCACCATCGCTTGCGGGCGCATCTCGAAGATCGACGAGACTCACTGGACGGTGAAGAACAAGCCCGAATACTGGGGTGCTTCAGGCGGGCTGGAATACGAAGCAGCCTGGGCGCTGGGTAATGCTAACGGCGTGGACGACCTGGAAGCGCTGACCTACGCCAACTTCATCTGTAATGAGGACGGCATGGACCCCATTTCCTTTGGCGCAACCGTCGCCGCGGCGATGGAGTTGTACGAAATGGGCGTGATTACCGAAAAAGACACCGGCATTAAAGCGCCCTTCGGCTCCGCCGAAGCGTTGTGCAAGTTTGCCGAATGGACAGTATACGGCGAAGGCTTCGGCAAGATTTTAGGTCTGGGTTCGAAACGCATGTGCGAAAAATACGGCCATCCCGAGCTCTCGATGACGGTGAAGGGACAGGAATTTCCGGCGTATGATTCGCGCGGCATCCAGGGCATGGGCTTGGCTTACGCGACCGCCAATCGTGGCGCCTGCCATCTGCGTGGCTACACCGTGGCCTCCGAAGTTCTCGGCATCCCGGTCAAGACTGACCCTCTTGTCACCGACGGCAAGGCCGAGCTGGTCAAGGCTTTCCAGGATGCGACTGCGGTGGTGGATTCTGCGGGCATTTGCGTGTTTACTACTTTTGCCTGGACGTTGAACGATATTCAACCGCAACTGCAGACCGCATTGGGCGGCGATTGGTCGATGGAAAAACTCAATCTGGTCGGCGAGCGCATCTGGAACATGGAGCGCGAATTCAACAACGCCGCCGGGTTCACCTCCAGGGATGACACACTGCCGAAACGCCTGCTTACCGAAGCCGCCAAGACCGGGCCCGCCAAAGGCAAGGTGAACGAGCTTAGCAAGATGCTGCCGGAATATTACAAGGTGCGCGGCTGGACGCCTGACGGTGTGCCGACCAAGGAAACAAGACAAAGATTGGGTTTGTAAGTTTCACCCGGTTTTGAGGGTCTAAGGGGAAAATATACATATATTTTCCCCTTTTAATTCCAGATTAACGGAGGAAGCTGAATGAATTACGTAATTATCGGCAATGGGCCTGCCGGGGTCATCGCGGCGGAAACCCTGCGTAAAAGCGATGCTCAGGGAAATATTGTCCTGATAGGCGACGAACCGGAGCCCCCATACTCGCGCATGGCGATTCCCTATTTGCTGATAGGCGACATCCAGGAAGCTGGAACCTATTTGCGCAAGGACGCGAATCACTTCCGTAATCTCAAAATCGAACTGGTTGCAGCTAGAGCGGACAAAGTTGATACCTCAAACAAGAAAGTGTTCTTGAATAACGGCAAGTCTGTGAGCTATGACCGCCTGCTCATCGCCAGCGGATCGAAACCGGTCGCGCCTCCGATTCCCGGCATGAATCTGCCCGGAATTTATCCATGCTGGACTCTGGAAGACGCACGTCATATTGCCAAGCTTGCAAAGAAAGGCGCACGAGTGCTGCAAATGGGCGCGGGCTTTATCGGCTGCATCATCTTGGAAGCGCTGGCTTCACGCAGCGTTCAGCTCACTGTAGTGGAAATGGGTAACCGCATGGTGCCGAGGATGATGACAGAAGGTGCGGGAGGGCTCATCAAGAAGTGGTGTGAGAAAAAAGGCGTGAAAGTCTTTACTTCCACTAAGGTCGAGGCGATTGAGAAATCCGGGAATTCGACCAACCCACTTAAGGTTAAGCTGAGCAACGGTGAATCACTGACAGTAGGTCTCGTCATCAGCGCAACCGGCGTGCGGCCGAACATCGAATTCCTTAAAGGCAGTGGTGTCACTTGCGATACCGGCATTAAAGTGGATGAAACGATGCAGTCCAATGTGCCTGGCGTTTACGCCGCGGGTGATGTGGCGCAAGCGACGGAGTTTTATACCGGCGCACAACTGGTGAATGCGATTCAGCCAAATGCGGCCGACCAGGCGCGCATCGCTGCGCTCAACATGACGGGCAAGGCCACCTTCTCGCAAGGCACGATGGCGATCAACGTGCTGAATACGCTGGGCCTCATTTCCTCCTCCTTCGGGCAGTGGATGGGCGTGAAAGGGGGCGAGCACACCGAACTGGTGGACGAGGAAAGTTTCCGCTACATGCACCTGGAATTCAAGGACGATATTCTCGTTGGCGCGACTAGCCTGGGGCTCACTCAGCATGTGGGAGTCATTCGCGGCCTGATTCAGGGTAAAATACGCCTTGGAGAATGGAAGGATCGCTTGCTCAAAGATCCTACGCGTATCATGGAAGCGTATCTGGCGCGCACCCAGGGAAGCAATTTCAAATTTGCCGCATGAAAATCAAATTCAAGCTGTTCGCCACCCTTGCTGACCACCTGCCGCAACCTTCCAGAACTAATTCCGTAGAACTCGAGGTTGCAGCGGGTTCGACCATCCAATCAATAATTGATCAGTTCCAGCTTCCAAGCCAGCTGGTGCATCTTGTCCTGGTCAACGGGGTTTATGTTTATCCGACTGCCCGCATTACCACGAAATTAAAAGAAGGCGATGTGCTGGCGATATGGCCGCCTATCGCCGGCGGTTAACATGTCGAGCAAGTTCCCTGCGGGTTAATCCCAGTGAAACACTTTTTTGATTGAAGTGATTTCGCCGGCACGCGAAGCATCGTAGCCCGGCAAGCGGGCAATCATGCTTTTGAACTCGCTGCTTTGCATAGCCGATATGAGTTCTTTGACCGCACGTTGGCGTAGGCTTTTTTGATAGGCGATTAGGAAATACCGCTCGCTCGCAATCGGCACAAAATCCAGATCGAATTGCCTCGCTGCCGCTTCTATGCCCATACCTGCGTCGGCCTTGCCGCTGGCAACTGTGGCGGCCACCGCGGCGTGCGTGAATTCCTCATGGTGTATGCCTTGAATTTGTCCCTGTTCGATTCCGGCCCGATCCAACAGCATATCCAGCAGCAGGCGTGTTCCTGAACCCTGCTGACGGTTGACAAAGCGCACATCTTGCTTGGCGAGGTCATTCAGGTTGTATATCTGTTTCGGGTTTCCGCTTGCCACCATCAGCCCCTGCTGACGCGTGACAAATTCAATCAGTTTTTCACTGCGGGGTTTCAGCCATTTGCGGTAGCGCAGCAGCATATTTTTGCTGATGGCGTGTTCGGGAATATGAAAACCGGCCAGATCACAATGCGAACGCGCCAGCGTGGCGAGGCAGTCCAGGCTGCCGCGGAACTGCAAATCGAGGCGTGGGCCGTTGGTGCCCTGGTTCAACATCTCGCGTAATTCCGCCAAGGCAAGGTCATGGCTGGCGTACACCTGCAATGCGACCCGTCCGGCAGAGAAGGTTTGGTTGAGCTCTTGCTCGAGTTCGGATGCCAGGTTTTCAAGCTGCGGCCCCAGTCTGGCTTTCACACGCTGGTCTGCCCACAGTAATTTTTCCCCCAAAGGGGTGAGTCGGGTGCCACGCCCGCGCTCTAAAACGGCGAGCGGCTGGCCCAGCATTTCCGACCATTTTCCGATGAGGTTCCACAGGTGGCGGTAAGACAAACCGACGATCGGCGCCGCCTTGTTAAGCGAGCCGGTGCGGTGTATTGCCTCCAGCAAATTAAAAATTTGCTGTCCATTTTGCTCAGCAAGTGCGTTGCCAAGCAACCATCGGCAATCAAGCTTGACTTGAATCATCTATGAAATATAGTTCATATTTAGTTATAAATTTATATCTTATAGTATATTAAGGGTAATTCTCAATCAAATATGCATTAGTACCTCGTAATAATTAGGCAAAAATGCTGAAGCGACTGCAATTTTTAGCCGCAATCGTCTTGCTTATCGCACTGCCGGGTTGGGCTGACGAACCACGAATTTTCGCTGCAGGTAGTTTGCGGCTCGCCATGGCCGAGCTCATAGAAACTTACATGGCCAAAGGAGGGACACGTTTTGAGACGGTTTATGGACCTTCTGGTACCTTAAGGAAGCAAATCGAGAACGGTGACGTTCCTGATATATTCGCTTCCGCATCCCTCGAGCATACCGAAGCTTTGTACCAAGCGGGAATCATGCGCAAAGCTTCAGTGTTTGCTCATAACTCATTATGTCTGATGGCAAGACCCGGCATCGGTCTGGATCAGCAAAAAATGATCGATCTCATCCTTGACCCAAAGATACGCTTGGGCACTTCAAAACCGGAATCCGACCCTGCGGGCGAATATACCTGGCAATTGTTCAGGGAAGTGGACAAACAAAGGCCGGGTGCTTTTAAAACGCTTTCAGAGAAGGCCATTCAGCTGACGGGAATTGCAGTCGACACAAAACTAAAAACACTTCCTTACGCGGCGATCTTTGAAGAAAATAAGGCTGAGGTTTTTATTTCCTATTGCACCAACGCGGCCGCCACCGCCAAGGCAGTTCAGGGCTTGAGTTGGTTGCGTTTTCCTGACGACGTGAATAACAGCGGCACCTATGCCATCAGCGCCTCGGTAAAAGCGGCACCGGAAGCGGAGCGTTTCATCGCTTTTATTCTCAGCTCAGTGGGGAAGCGCATTCTCACCCAATACGGGTTTAACTAGTCAAGGAGAAATTTATGAAGCGGCGTTTATTAAAAGCCTTAATCACATTTTTTGTACTCTGTACTACCGGGTGGGGCGCAAGCCCGGCAGTGGCAGCAAAAGACCTCAGGATGTCAACTACGACCAGCACTGAAAATTCAGGTTTATTGAATTTCTTGTTGCCGGCTTTTGAGGCTAAGTGTGGTTGCAAGGTCCGTGTGATTTCCGTGGGCACCGGCAAGGCGCTGGAGCTCGGCAAGAATGGTGATGTGGACGTGGTGCTGGTGCACGCCAGGCCCGCCGAAGACAAATTCGTTGCGGATGGCCATGGTGTCAACCGCAGGGACGTGATGTACAACGATTTCATTTTGGTCGGACCGCAGTCTGACCCCTTGCGACTTCGCGGCTCAAAGGATGTGATTGCGGCGTTCAAGACACTCGGCGAGGGCAAGGCCAAGTTTATTTCTCGGGGTGACAATTCAGGCACCGACCAGATGGAAAAAAATTACTGGAAACAGACTGGCGTCGAGCCCAAGGGGGCCTGGTTCATTTCCGCGGGCCTAGGCATGGGCGAAGTGCTGACCATGGCAGGCGAATTGCAGGCTTACACTTTAAGCGATCGCGCGACTTACGGGGCCTACCGCGCCAAGACCGGGCTGGACATTCTGGTGCAGGGGGACCCCAAAATGTTCAACCCTTATGGCGTCATCGCAGTCAACCCTAAGAAATATCCCGACGTAAACTACGAGGGAGCGATGGATTTCATCAATTGGATTACCTCTGAGGACGGGCAAAAGAGAATCGCCGAATTCAAGGTAAATGGCGAGCAGATGTTTTTTCCTTCGACGAAGAAAGATAACTGACCGGCATGGACCTGCTGCAACCCACGCGAGAAGCGTTCTCCCTGCTTTTCACGGGAAACCCCGAGCTCTGGCGGATCATTTTTATCTCGCTGCGCGTCTCTCTCATTGCCATGGTGGTGGTGACGCCGCTGGCTGTGGCGGTGGGTTTCTTCCTGGCCACCGTTGCGTTCCCTGGGCGGCGCGCACTGGTGATTTTAACCCAGGGTCTGTTGTCTTCGCCCACAGTGGTGGTGGGGCTGCTGCTTTATCTTCTGCTGTCACGACAGGGGCCGTTTGGTTCCTGGCATCTGCTGTTCACGCAGGAGGCGATGATCATCGGCCAGGTCGTCATTGCTTTTCCGGTGGTGGTTGCGTTTACCTTGTCCGCAGTGCAGGGAGCCGATCCGCGCGCGCATGAAACTGCGGTGAGTCTCGGTGCCGGTACTTCGCGCGCAGCGCTAACTACGCTTCTAGAAGTACGCTTTGGCGTGATGGCCGCCATCTTCAATGCATTCGGCCGGGTGTTTTCTGAAATCGGCTGCTCGCTCATGGTCGGCGGCAATATTCTGGGATTGACGCGCAACATTCCCACCGCAATCGCTCTGGAGACAAGCAAAGGCGAATTCGCGCAAGGCATTGCACTGGGTTTCGTGCTCATGGCAGTAGCTTTGGGCGTGAATTACGCGCTGGCCTTTGTGCAGGGTGAGGGTGGACTCAAATGAGCGGCCTCTTGCTGCAGATCGAAGGCCTGCGCAAGGACTACGGCGCAAGGCGCATTCTGGATATCGAAAGCCTTGCGCTCCATGCCGGGGAGAGCTATGTGTTGACCGGCGACAATGGCGCGGGCAAAAGCACTCTGCTGCGGATTCTTGCTGGCCTGGAAAGTGCGCAAGTTGCGAAATACCTGTTTGAAGGTTATTCCGTGTCGCTCGAAAACTACCCACAGGAGCTGCGGTGTGAAATTATTTATGTCCATCAGCATCCGTACCTTTTCAAAACCAGTATCACCGGCAATATCACCTATGGCCTCAAAGCCCGGGGTGTTCCCAAGCTGCAGCGCGAGGCACTGGTAAAGGAAGCCATGGAGTGGGCGGGCGTAGCCAATCTTGATCATGTGCCCCCGCAGAAGCTTTCTGGCGGTGAAAAGCAGCGGGTCGCTCTGGCCCGCGCCAAAGTGCTTAATCCCAAGCTGTTCCTACTGGATGAACCTACTGCAAACCTCGACGCCGAGGCACGCCGCCAGACCATAGAACTGATCCAGCGGCTGTGCCTTGACAACAATTGCGTATTGATCGCCTGTCACGACTACGAGCTCATCAATCTTCCCCGCATGCGCCGCATGACCTTGGCTGAAGGCCGACTTGTGCCTCAAGTGGCAACAGCAAGGTAAGAGTGGACTGTCTAGGCAGAATAAAATCCATTGTTCCATAATGGTTTTCAGCCGCGTTCAAAGTTGAACAAAATATCGCACCCGTGTTTAAATGAGGGAATAGCACGTGACTATGATTGGCGAGCAAACGGATAAGTGGGCAGGAAGCTGCGGCCGTGTGAGTCATCTTATCGGCGGTCATGATGAAAATATTTGGATTTGCAGGATACTCGGGCAGCGGCAAAACCACGCTTATAGAACAATTGATCCCGCAGTTCGTAATGCGAGGCCTCAAGGTATCGCTGATTAAACATGCCCACCACGATTTTGACATTGACCGCCCGGGAAAGGATTCCCACCGGCACCGCGAAGCCGGCTGCAGTGAAGTGCTGATCACTTCCAGCCGGCGCTGGGTGCTGATGCATGAATTGCGCGGGGAGCAGGAGCAGAGTTTGCAACACCAGTTAAAACTCTTGTCGCGGTGCGATCTTGTGCTGGTCGAGGGCTTTAAAAAAGAACCCATTCCCAAGCTGGAAATCCACCGCGCCGCAATAGACCAGCCTTTGCTGCAACCCGACGATCCCTATATCATTGCAATTGCGTCCGACACGCAAATTAAGGTCAAGGTACCGCTGCTGGATCTGAATGACCCGGAGCAAATTTCAGAATTCATCCTGCGGCATCTGGAGATAAAATGAGCAGGAGAAGGATTACGGCAGAAACATGGTGAATGTGGTGTATTTCGCCCGCTTGCGCGAAGCGCTCGGCCTCGATTCGGAGGAAGTGGTGTTACCGCAAGGTGTGCGCGATGTGGCGAGCTTCACCCTATGGTTGCGCAGTCGTGGCAAGGTTTGGGACAGCGAATTTGCGCCTGGCAAAAGGGTGCGCGTTGCGGTGAATCTGGAAATGGCCGAGCAGACCACTAATATAGCCGAAGGCGATGAAGTGGCATTCTTTCCGCCAGTGACGGGAGGTTAAGAGCCTCTAACACAATGAAACACGTTTGCGTTGCTAGCCAAAAAGATGCGGATGCAAGGCGCGAGGCGCAGCCCAATGTGGAGTCATTGAGCAAGCCGAGCAACGCCACAGACGCGCTTTTTGGCCGCAACCCGAAGGGACGGCGCGGATTTCGGCACATTCCTTTGTCGCTCGCCGCTGGTATAGAATCACTAAACGGCGCGGTTCGCTTCGCGGCCTGCATCCGAAACCACGCCGTCGCAATACGCGTTTTATTGTGTTAGAGGCTCTAATATGGCAGTACGCGTACAAACCGGGGATTTCGATATCAGCGCGGAAATCTTGCAGCTTCGAAGGGGCAATCCTAAAATCGGCGCAGTCGCTTGTTTCATTGGTTTAGTGCGGGACATTAATGAGAATGCCACGGTTGCCGAAATGACCCTGGAGCATTATCCCGCAATGACCCAAAAGGCGCTCTCCGGCATCGTGGAGGAAGCTAAACAGCGCTGGGACATCATGGATATTTTAGTAGTGCACCGGGTGGGCACGCTCAAGCCTATGGACCAAATCGTTCTGGTGGTGGTGGCAAGCGCCCATCGCGGGATGGCATTCGCTGCGTGTGAGTTCATGGTGGATTATTTGAAGACCAGGGCGCCATTCTGGAAAAAAGAACAGACCGAGAAGGGAGCGCGTTGGGTCGAGGAGCGCGACAGCGATGACGATGCCGCACAGCGCTGGAATTGAAAGTGCGCCCGATTGAAACAGCACTTGATCGAGCTTAAAATCTACTCCACTCAGAACGGCTTGAGGGTGAATTCCGAGGCGCGGCTCTATGCCATCCCGGTCCCACAGCGAATATAGGATTTTCATGAGGAGAGCCAATGAAAGGCATTTATCTGAAGATTTATGTGCCCGAATTCGAGAAGCATCCAGATGGCGAAGCATTGCATCAGTGGTTGATGAGTAAGGCAAAATCTTTAGGCGTCCAGGGCGGGACGGCTAGCCGCGCCGTTTCCGGCTTCGGCCGACACGGTGACCTCAGCGTGGACAATGTTTTCGGCGAGTCGCCCATGGAGATGGTGTTCATGACGAGCGAGGAACTGGCGGACAAGTTTCTCAATCTTCTCAAGAAGGAAAAGTTCGCGCTGTTCTACATCAAAACCCCGGCTGAGTACGGCTGGCTGGGGGAATTGCAGAAATAGGCGGCTGCATCAATCACTCATTGCGCTAGACAACGCGCTTTGGAACGAAGGCGGTGTTCGCAACCGTTCTTGTGCCTAACAATCGGCGTCAGCCACGCCGCTGCCCGGCTGAATCTTCCCCCGGTTTAGTTGACACCGGGTCTGGCCAGCCGTTCATACGTCGCTGGCGGCACGTAGTTCAGCGAAGAGTGTAGCCGAGTATCGTTGTAGAAGGGAACGTAGGTGCGCACGGCCTGCTCGATCTCGCGGTCCTCGGTGAAGGTCAGCCCATGCACGATCTCGCTCTTCATGGAGTGGAAGAAGGACTCGATGTAGGCGTTGTCGTTGATCTTGCCGGGGCGGTTCATGCTCTGAGTGATGCCGAGTTCAGCCAGTCGCTCCTTGAATGCGCCGGCGGCATACTCAATGCCCCGGTCGGTGTGGAAGATGAGCCCTCGCGCAGGACTGCGGTAGCGCACCGCACGGTTTAGCGCCTTGAGCGTGAGAGCAACGTCCTTCCTCTTGCCGTACGCCCACCCCACGATCCGACGACTGTATTTGTCCATCACCACTGCCAGATAGCGGTAGATACCGCCCACCTTCAGATACGTGATGTCGCCCACCCAGATCTGGTCGGACGCCTGCAGGTCGATCCCCAGTTGTTCATTCCGCGCACCGGCAAAGAAGCGTTGTAGCGTGGGATTGGTGTAGCGGATCGTAGCCACCCGCGCTTTGATCCCGTGTGCCCGCATCAGCCGCGCCACCCGGTTCTCGCCCGCCCGGCAGCCCTGCTGGCGCAGCGCCCGATACACACGGGGACTCCCATAGACGCCGCGGCTGCGACGGTGCACAGCCCGGATGCGCTCGATCAGCCGCGCATTCTCGCGCTTGCGCTCGCTGCCCCGCCGCGAGCACCAGGCGTAATACCCCGCCCGCGTCACCCCATAGACGCGGCACATCACTGCGACTCGGTGGCTCCCCCGGTTTGCCTCGATGAACTCGAAGACTTCCGTTTTCGATCGGAAGCAAACCGGATGGCTTTTTTTAGGAGCTCGTGCTCCTCCTTCAGCACCTTGTATCGACGCTCAAGATCCCGCAGCCGCTTGAGCTCGGCTTTCGTCTGAACATCGAGTTTCGCACTCTTGGCCACAATCACCCCGTCACGGACCTCTTTGCGCCACAGTGACAGCATGAAGGGATGTATGTCCAGCGCCGCCGCGACATCCTTGATCAATACACCGGGCAAGCTCGAGAGCTTCACCACGGTCGCCTTGAACTGATCACCATACCTCGCCACTTTGCGAGGACCCGCTCTTGCCATCTGACACCTCCAGGCTCGTTAGCCCAAGGTGTCAACTATTTCGGGGGAACTTTGCCGTCCGAGTGAAACGCGTGGTTAGGGCTCACGTTTCTCGATTTTGATCATGGTACGTGCGGGCCATCTGTAGAAACAATGAAAGCTGCTGCGGAGCGGGACGGTCAGGAATCAAGACTCCCAGCTCGATGAGTCTCTGAAGGTGGTCGAAGCTGTCCAGCGCTTGCGCCTGGCCCAACGAATTATGTTTGAGGCCAGCTAAGACTCGGTTGGCATCCGTGACAACGATCCTGAGGTCTTGATCGTCCTTCAACTCTCGCAGAGAGCGCTCGATCAGTTGCTCGTTATTCTTCTTGAATGTTGCTGCCGGTCCTGCTGCTGGCACATTCCCGAACAGCGCGTTCGTCACCGCGACGGCAAGGTCTACTGCGCCTTCTTTGCCGAGGCGCCCTTCGTACCGGCGAGCGAGCCTCGTGTAGGTTCCGATTTGAACGGCTGTAACTGCACCGCAGAGTTGCTTGTTCATCGAACTCTTCGCGGAGCGATGAAATAGAAAGAAGCCAACGGCCCCCAATGCGACGATCCAAAGCAAGGTGGTCATAGTTCGTGAGCCCTAACGTTCGACATGAGCGGTGGGCCAAAGGGCGCGAAGCGGCCTTTGGAACGTCCGCTCGATGGAGGGGTTAGGCCGCACCGCCCCTACTGCGGATAGAAACCAGCACCGATGATCCCGGGCGTGCCGTCGATGCTTACGGCCTTCACATAGCTCCATTTCTGCGATGGCTGAGTTTGTCCCGGCTTCGGGAACATATAGTCGACCCACCCGGAACCGTTGGTCTGAACCACCTTCAGAAACTCGTCATGAAACGCCTTGCCGTTAGCATCTTTCTCGCCACGGGGGTTGGTGCCCTCCCGCTTCGGGAAAGCAGGGTTCAACAAGACGTTTAGGTTCTGATCGTATGCGAACAGATAGGTGTTATCGAACCACCACTCGGTGTCGCGCTTTCTGAATTCGTCGAAAGCCGACTTGCCTCGCTTTTCGACGAGCGCGGCGGCCTTGGCAACCATGGCTTCGATTCGCTTCGCCTGCTCAGATGGTGGCGGGGAGTTCTGAGAATTAGCCGGAATGGCCATGGTTAGCGTGAGTACTGCAATGAACGTCACGATGTGCTTGAGCATGGCGGGCTCCTGTTGCGATGATGGATGCGGCCTAACGTGTAGTAGACCGCCGAAAAGCGGTAATTAATTGCCGCAGGTTTTTCGTTGCCCTGTCATCCTACACCAGAATCGGCACGTCATGAATACGCAAGGCGAACAGAACGGAGGGCGCGTCTTCAACAGAGGCGATAGGGGTGTGCGAAACCCACTCGATGCGCTCCAGCTTTAGGGCAGACTAGGGCTTCGCTGTATAATCAAAATTTGTCTTCTGCAGCCTGTTACGGCGTTTGCCTCGATGGTTTGAACATGGATTTTCGCAGAAAGGAGCCTCGTTCATGCTTGGTGCAGACGTCGGCAAGACGCCACCTCTAACGATCAGGGGCGTCAACACGTTTGCTGTCGAAGTCCCGATGACGTTTCCGCTCGGTACCAGTGCAGCGATCGTCAAGAAGGCCCCGCTGCTGCTGGTCGACCTCGAAACCGAGGACGGGATTACCGGACGCACGTATGTGTTCTGCTACCGCTCGAGCGTGCCCCGTGCAATCGATGTTGTGCTGCGCGATGCTGTATCGCTCGTCACCGGCGAGCCCGCGATTCCGCTAGAGATCGCGGCAAAGCTTTCCCGGCGCTTCGCGCTCGTCGGAGTGTCGAGTCTCGTCCGGATGGCGCTCTCAGCACTGGACACCGCGATATGGGACGCGCTCGCGGTCGCAGCTGGGATGCCACTCGCGAAATTGCTCGGCGCGAAGCCCAAGCCAATCCGCGCCTACAATTCGAGCGGACTCGGCTTGATGTCGCCAGAGGCTGCCGCCGACGAGGCCGAAAAGCTGCTCGCCGGAGGTTTCCGAAGCGTGAAGCTGCGCCTGGGCCATCCGACACTCGAGCAGGATCTTGCGGTCACACGCGCTGTGCGCAAGCGACTACCTGACTCAACGGAACTACCGGTTGACTACAACCAAGCTCTGACCGTCGCCGAGGCGATCCGCCGCGGGCGGGCGCTAGAATCTGAGGGTATCGCATGGCTCGAAGAGCCGATCCGCCACGACGACTACGCTGGCAACGCAGCCGTGGCGAGGGAACTGGATGTTCCGGTGCAGATTGGAGAGAACTTCAACGGGCCGGAAGCGATGCTCGAGGCACTCTCGGCCGGAGCCTGCGATTACGTCATGCCGGATGTTGCTCGTATCGGGGGCGTGAGCGGTTGGATCCAAGCGGCCAGCCTTGCAGCAGCGCAACGAGTCAAGATGTCGTCCCACTTGGTGCCAGAGATCAGCGTGCATCTTCTTGCCGCGACGCCCACCGCCCATTATTTGGAGTACGTCGATTGGGCCGATGCGATCCTCGAGGAGCCGCTTTGGATCGAGGACGGTCATGCCCACGTCCCGGATCGCCCGGGCATTGGACTTAGGTGGAAGCGTGATGCGGTGAAGGCGCTCGCCCTGGACCGATGATCGACGGACTCCTATAGGGAACGTGGACTAATTTCCGGTGCCGAGCAATTGGGCGGTGCCCCTCAATGACTGGAATGGGTCGGAAGTGGACGTCGATCCGATTGCCATTTGGCCAGCGGCGCCATTTCCGAGATTGTCATCAGGCCACCATGCGGCAGGATGAGAAGTTTCCCCGCTCCGTAGACTTCGTGATAGAGCCTGAAGCCGTTCACCTCAGCATGGCCGGACGTTTTTGGTTTGATCGTCATCGCTTTGTCCTCCATCGCTGCCTGTACAAGACTACTTGAGCCAGCGCGCGATGCGATTCGGCTTTAGGCAGGAGAAAGGCTAAGCGGTATAATAATTTTTTGTTCCCTTTTTAATAAACCTCGGATTTGAAATCCCATCTGGCTCAACTTTTTGCTGCGGCGCTCGGCAAAATCGCGCCGTCGCAGCCGGCTTCATTGATTGAGCTTACGCGTCCCAAGCAGGAAAGCCACGGTGATTATGCTTGCAATCTCGCACTGCTGCTTGCCAAGCCTTTGCACGGTATCTGCGCGGCCCAAGCGCAGCGTAGTGAACGTTAGCTTGATGATCTTGTTATGCCGCCATGCCTTCAACGGTCAAAT
>DATDGC010000026.1:0-4449 GCA_036522275.1 Burkholderiales bacterium
TTGGTGAGCGGTACCCATTCAGGGTTGAACACCGCGGGAATGCGCCGAAATGCCACGTCCTTCGGCACATTACTCATCCATTTTTTGAGGTACTGCTCCAGGTCGTAACAATGCGGGCAGCCGTAGTAGAAAAATTCGATAACCTCGATTTTGTTGCCGGTCTCGGTGGGCTGAGGCGGGCTAACCAGCCGGTAGTCTTTATTTAGTATGGGCGCGGCAGCTAGCGCGTCGCCCGCAAACATCAGCAGGCAATACAAAAGCAAGTACTTGAATAGTTTCATCCATATCTCCTATTGAATTCTTCCGGCTATCCCGCGGGAGTGTCGTGTACCTTGATTAGGCTGGTATCTACGCCGTTCTGTTTCAATGTGGCTCGCATTCGATTGAGATCGTCTACATTGGTATACGGTCCCACACGGACTCGGTGCCATACGCCTTTCTCAGCCAAAGCTGCACTTTGAATCTTGGCTTCAACGCCTAATAACGCAAGCTTGGCTTTCAGGTTGTCAGCATCGGATAAATTTTGGAAAGCGCCCGCCTGGAGAAAATAGATGTCCTTGGACAGACTGGGCTGCTTTGCGGCTTGTTTCAATTCCTTCTCAGTCACCGGCTCTTCAACCCCCGGCAGTATTTTGTAAAAATCAAAGCGCGGTTTGTCTTTAGATGTCGCCTTGGCCTGTTTTTCCTCCTGTTTGGGCGCGACCTGAGGTGCGGGCGGTTCAGCCTTGGTTTCGCTGCCGGGGAGGTTCGCCGGGGGTTTTTCGCGGCTTACAAACGGGCTGGGCAGTTTGTTGATATACCAGGCGACCCCCAGAGCGACGCTCAAGCCCAGAAGCAATCCGACAAAAAGGCCGAGGAGAAACGAGCTGCCGCTGTTGCCCGAGCTCGATTTACTGGAATCGGTTTTATAATCCCTGGACACTCGTATATCCTACATTTTTTCAGGACAGCTGACACCTAGCAGGTGCAGCCCATTGCGCAACACCTGGCGGACTGCAGTCACCAGCGCAAGACGCGCGCTCCTGATTTGCGCTTCGGGCACCAGAAAACGCGTTGCGTTGTAATAGCTGTGAAACTCCGCGGCCAGTTCTTTGAGATAAAATGCGATAAGGTGTGGAGAAAACTCCCGCGCAGAGCCTTCCACTATTTCGGGGTAGTCCATCAGGCATCGCAACAGCGCAAACTCGTGCGGACTCGTTAGCGGCGAGGTGTCCGCCTGCACGAGAGTCGCTGCGTCACCGCCCCATTCCTGCAGCACGCTGCAAATCCGGGCGTGCGCATATTGCACGTAGTACACCGGGTTTTCGTTGCTTTGTGATTTCGCAAGGTCGAGGTCGAAATCAAGATGCTGGTCGCTTTTACGCAGCACGTAGAAAAAGCGCGCGGCGTCGTTGCCGACTTCCTGCCGCAGTTCGCGCAGGGTGACGAATTCGCCGGCACGGGTAGACATCGAAACTTTCTTGCCGTCGCGGTAGAGCACCGCGAATTGCACTAGCGCGATAGTAAGCCTGTCCGGATCGAACCCCAGCGCCTGCAATGCACCCTTGACGCGGGCGATATAGCCGTGGTGGTCCGCGCCCCAGATATCAATCACGCGCTGGAAGCCGCGCTCAAATTTGTCAAGGTGATAGGCGATATCACCTGCGAAGTAAGTGAACTCGCCGTTTTCGCGCTGCACGACCCGGTCTTTTTCGTCGCCAAATTTGCTCGAGCTGAACCACTTGGCGCCGTCTTTAGCATAGATATGCCCGTTTTTTTCGAGCAGCGCGATGGCGCGCTCGGCCTGGCCTGAGTCGAACAGCGATTTTTCCGAGAACCAGGTGTCAAAAGTCACGCCAAATTCCGTGAGGTCGTTGCGGCAATCGTTCAATTGTTCGGTGAGGACTAAGCGATGAATTTCGGCGTAGTCCTTCCCCAGCAGTTTTTTGGCATTGGCTATCATCCCGTCAAGATGTCCCTCGGGGTCGGAGTACGCATCGGGTACGCCTTGAGATACTGCTTTTTGCTCACGCACATACTGTTTTGAGTGCGTCTCATAAATTCTTTTTGCCATGGCGCGCACGTAATCGCCCTGGTAGGCGTTGGAGGGGAAAGCAATGCTCTCGCCCACCAACTCAAGATAGCGCAGCCAGGTGGATAGTACGAGAATATCCATTTGCCTGCCGGCGTCATTCACATAAAACTCGCGCGACACCTGATAACCGGCGGCATCCAGCACATTGGCGAGGCTGGCGCCGAAAGCCGCACCGCGCCCATGGCCGACATGCAAAGGCCCGGTGGGATTGGCGGAGACGAATTCAACCTGGATTTTTTTGCCTGCGCCAAGACGGCTGCTGCCGTAAGCTTCCCCGGTGTTCAGAATCTGCGGTATGACTTGCTGTTTGGCGGCGGGTTTGAGAAACAGGTTGATAAAGCCCGCTCCAGCGATTTCCGCTTTTTCCACCTGCGGCGATGAAGGTAATGCGGCGAGCAATTGCGCTGCGATATCGCGTGGGTTTCCACGCAAAGGCTTGGCGAGCAACAATGCGAGATTGCAAGCATAATCGCCGTGGCTTTCCTGCTTGGGGCGCGTAAGCTCAATCAATGACGCCGGCTGGGTCGGCGCGATCTTGCTAAGTGCCGCAGCAAAAAGCTGGGCGAGGTGGGATTTCAAATCCAAGGTGTGATCGTGTAGAGAACAATGGGATTATTATTATACCGCGAAGGTTCTCTCTGCCCTTAAGCTGGAGCGCATCTCAACGAGTTCGATTCCTTGCAGGATGACAAAGACGAGCGCAAAATTCCGCCTTATAAGACCGCTTTTCGACCGTCGACTTTAAAGTTAAACAGCAACACTCCTAGGCCGCTTTGACCGCGCCACTCTAGGGCGGTATTCTTAGTCCCATGAAGGTTAGCGAGGTGCTGCGGATGCTTAATGACGATGGTTGGTTTCTGGTTGCAACGCGCGGCAGCCATCGCCAATTCAAGCATGCGATCAAGGCCGGACGCGTTACCGTGCCGGGAAAACCAAGTGACGACCTGGCTCCTGGTACTCTGAATAGCATTTTGAAGCAAGCTGGTTTGAAAAAGTGAGGTATCGATTATGCGTTACGCGATTGTCATTGAGAAGGCGGAGAACAACTATTCTGCCTATGTTCCTGACTTACCTGGCTGTGTCGCTACGGGAACTACCGTCGAGGAAACGGAAAAATCAATCCGTGAAGCCATTGAGTTTCATTTGGACGGTATGCGGGAGGACGGAACGCCGATTCCGCCAGCGTCTAGCCATGTAGAGTACGTCGAGGTTGCCGCTTAAATTTCTATTGCTGCGGACGGGCAGACAGTTCACAACGCTCTTTTTGATAGAGGGTTTAAGCCATGAAGGTCAAGTACTTTGAGGACACAGATACGCTCTATATCGAGTTCCGTCATAGTGATATTGCAGAGTCGAAGGATCTTGATGAAAATACGATTCTTGACGTTGACGCCCAAGGTAACGTCTGCGCAATCACGTTCGAGCACGCGAGCCGGCGTACTGACGTGCGGAATTTGACCGTTGAAGGCATGGCGGCATAACAAGATCATCAAGCTAACGTTCACTACGCTGCGCTTGGGCCGCGCAGATACCGTGCAACGGCTTGGCCAGCAGCAATGCGAGATTGCAAGCATAATCACCGTGGCTTTCCTGCTTGGGGCGGTCGAGCTGAATCAAGGACGCCGGCTGAGACGGCGCGATTTTGCCGAGAGCCGCGGCGAAAAGTTGAGCCAGATGGGATTTCAAATCCAAGGTTAAATAGATAGGTAATAAAGGGCAGTTATTATACCGCGAAGCCCTTCTCCGCCCTAAAGCTGGCGCGCATCGAGTGGGTTTCGCACACCCCTATCGCCTCTGTTGAAGACGCGCCCTCCGTTCTGTTCGCCTTGTGTATTCATGACGTGCTGATTCTGGTGTAGGATGACAGGGCAACGAAAAACCTGCGGCAATTAATTACCGCTTTTCGGCGGTCTACTACACGTTCGGCATCACGACTCGCCGCAGCTCGAACTAGTGCATACCCGACAAGAGGAGGTGTATGAAATGGCTCCTCGTAGTAATCGTAATGAACTCGCCAGTGAAGACTGACTTGATATTTGACACATTGCCCGGTTGCTTAGCTGCAGAGGAAGAAATGCGAAAACAGTGGGCAGATGTGTACAACCGAACGCTCAAGAATAAGGCTTCGAAGGAGACCTTGGAACTGGTTCGCTCGCAAATGACAAGCGGGACATGCATTCCAACAAAGTAGTGCTTCAAGCACTTGGTTTGTGATGCCTAACAGCACGCCGCACCGGACGCGCGCGAGCTTCGCAACTTTCAACCACCTCACCGCGTGCGCCGGTAAGCGTAAACGTTATGCCCCATCTATCTGGCTAGGCAAATTCGATGCCGCCTGAAATAAAGAAGGTTCGATTCATCGCCATTGAGGATCT
>DATDGC010000027.1:0-5245 GCA_036522275.1 Burkholderiales bacterium
TCGATTGATTGCCAGAAGGTTTTGCCGAGCCGGGTTTCGCCACCCTCCCAGACTCCGCCGATTATCTCCGCGCTCACCAAGGAATAAAGCACTGCATTTTGAACGCTCCGGTTCCAAATCCCGCTGTTATCGTAGTTCAAGTGGTGATCGATCCCAAGAAAACCACCGCCCGCAATAGCTTGGCTGGAGCACGCGAGAAGCGCGAAGCATAGTAATGATTTCAGTTTTTCACATTTTTATGGGCTCAAGAAAATGATGCTAATTTCACCTGGCCTGCCTAACTATTAGGGAAAACCCCAATAGGAGATCATCGGCTACCAAGGGCATCACCAAATGAAATGACAATGTCTACGTGAGGGAAAAAACCGGACGGTGCAGCAAACTTACTCGAGGGAAGGGATTTTGAAAGTCGAGGCTAATCCTGATCTTTACCGTTGCGCACCCGCTTGCCGACGACTAACTGGACCAGTTCTGCGAGCGAATTTACCTCCATTTTATCCATGACTTTGGCGCGGTGGGCTTCTACTGTCTTGACAGTGATGCCAAACTGGTCCGCTGTAAGTTTGTTCGGCTTGCCTGCAATTACGCAATCCATGACCTTCCGCTCGCTGGAAGTCAGTTTCGCCAAACGCGAGGAAATCAAGGCTTGCCGATTGTCCGCTTCGCGTCGTTGCGTGTCGAGCACCAAGGCATTGCGTATAAGCTCCAGCATGTCTCTCTCGTTAAAGGGTTTCTCGATGAAATCCATGGCACCCTGCTTCACCGCGCTTACCGCCATCGGAATATCCCCATGGCCCGTGACAAAAATAACCGGCGTATGAATCCCTTTTTCATTCAACTTCTCCTGCAATTCCAGGCCGGTCATCTCCGGCATACGGATATCCAGTACTAGGCACCCCGGCTTTCCAGATATGTATGATTCGAGGAATTCCTCAGCGCTGGCAAAAGGTTCAACCTGGAAACCATTCGACTCCAGCAACCAGCGCAAGGAATCGCGAAAGGCTTCATCGTCATCTACTATATATATTCTTGCGTCAAGACCTTGCATGCTAATGGCCCACAACAGGCAAAGTAAAATTGAACGTGCTGCCGCCTTCGGGATTGGCGACCGCCGATAGCCTCCCGTTGTGGAACTCGATAATAGAGCGGCAGATATTGAGTCCCATGCCCATTCCCTGCGGCTTGGTGGTGAAAAACGGCAAGAACAAATTTTCGCGCAACTCTTCGGGCAGTCCACACCCATAATCGCGAATTGAGACTTCCATCGCATGGCTTTCATTTAAGGCGGAGCGTATCAGGATCTTCCGGTGACCGGGCAGTGTGTCACCCATCGCTTCGCGAGCGTTTTTCAACAGATTGAGAATCACCTGCTCGATCATGATCCGATCAATCAATACAGAAGGCAGGTCCGCGGCCAGATCAAGCACCAGCTCAATACCCTCTTTCTCAACATCCATCTCAACTAGGCCGGCCAAGTCGGAAATAATATCGTTGAGACGGCTCGGTACGCGGATAGGCTCTCTTCTGCGCACCAACTCCCGCACACGGTGAATAATCCCACCAGCGCGTTCAGCCTGGGCGCTGCTTTTTTCCATCGCTCCTAACACATCCTTCAGGTCCCATGTGCCGGAGCGCAGGCGTCGTACACAGCCCGTGTTGTAATTGGCGATGGCGGCAAGAGGCTGGTTAAGCTCGTGTGCCAAAGTTGAGGCGATCTCATTTGTGGCAATCAGCCGTGAAGTCAACTCGAGCCTTTCGCGCTGCCGCCGGGCGATTTCCTCTGCCAGCTTACGTTCGGTAATGTCGGTAATCACCGAGATAAAGCCCGTGACCACCTGCTGCTCGTTGCGCTTATAAACCCAGTCTACTTGGATGTCGGCCAGCGCACCGTTTTTCCTTTTGACTTTCGCGAAGTATGGCATTGGGTTGGGTTGCGCTTCGAGCCGCTCCTGCATATCGCGCTTTGCCTGTTCACGCTCGGCATCAGAAGAAAGAAACTCGTAAACTGTTTTTCCGTACAGTTCCCCTTCTGAATAGCCCAGCATCTGATGGAAAGCCGGATTGGCCAAGGTGATGGTTCCTGACAGATCGGTTTCATGTACGCCGTATGGCAGAGTGGCGACCAGCGTCCGATAACGCCCTTCGCTCCGGTGCAGCGCCATGTCCGTCTTGTTTAGCGCCTCTTTCAGCTTGGTTATGATGATGACGAACAGACTGAACGTGGTGAGTATGTTCACCCAATCCCAGAAAAAGTAAAATGGGTGGGAATAAACATGCCCCGCGAGGAAATCAGTTAGCCCCCACACCCCGCTGGCGGCCAGGGCGATCGCCAGCCCCACGGTACGGCCCACAGTCCACGTCACCAGCGTGATAGGCAGCAGATACAAAATCTCAATGTTGAGTTCATCACCGGTGATGTAATCCAATGCCCCGATTGCCACCAGCACCGCAAAAATATAAGCCGTGAGCAATGCCGCGCTCTGCGTTGCAAAGTAGACGCTGATTTTGTGCGCCACCGTGGTTCCCGGTTTTCCTTGGCCGATCAGCATCAATTTATTTTCGCACAAACTTAGAAAAAGTCATGGTTTCCACAGCGAGAGCCACTCCGCACTCGTGGGCAAGGCTTTGCGCAATTCTTGGCTTGATCCTTTTCCGAGTATGAGGGCTTGACCTGCCCCCCTTAAACGAGCACAGATCGTATCAATAGGTCTAAGGCTTTTCATGTAGGGCAATATGACGAAGAAGAAGCACACGGTGGAGCAGATCATTGGGAAGGTACTGTCATCTTAACTTTTGGGGCTACCACTTGTTAGTTGCAGAAGCATCCCCAGTGTAGCATGCAAAGAAAAAGGAATTCAACGAAAGTCGCCTCAACCCTTATCTATTTCTGACTCCCCGAGCAGGGTAAATCTTGGCGTTGGAAAACTTTAGAATTTTTGGCTAACGTCACCAGGATTCTAAGGGGTCAAGGCAGCATTTTTTCTGCGGAGGGCTGAATGCCGGGAGTGAAATTATAACGCTTAAAATAACAATTCGTCTCTGACACCTAGTACTCCTCTAAACAGGATTTCTCGCCCGCGCCATGCGCGTGGCGCTCAATTCAAATTGACAATTCCATCGGGGTAGATTACATACCAATAAAATATGCGTCCATTATTCATTCTAATTTTCGGGTTCCTGATTGCAGCCTGCACATTAGAGCAGTCGAGACCTGATATCGAAAAATGCAGTGGCTCCTCCGGATCGGAGGACGAGCAAATCGCCGCCTGCACGCGCGCGATCGCCACTGGACAGCTTTCTAAGGAAAACCTTGCGATAACATTCTACAACCGCGGCTACGCGTGGAGTCGCAAGGGAGACTTCGACCGGTCGATCGCGGACTATGACGAGGCAATCCGGCTCAATCCGCAGTACTCGAGAGCTTACAGCAACCGCGGCTACGCGTGGAATCAGAAGGGCGACTACGACCGGGCAATCGCGGACTATAACGCGGCGATCCGGCTCAATCCGCGGTATGCGGCAGCTTATTCCAACCGTGGCTACGCGTGGAATCAGAAGGGCGACTACAACCGGGCGATCGCGGACTATAACGAGGCGACCCGGCTCGACCCGCAGGACGCGGTAGCTTACTCCAACCGCGGCTACACGTGGAGTAGAAAGGGCGACTACGGCCGGGCGATCACAGACTTAAACGAGGCGATCCGGCTCGATCCGCAGTACGCGTTAGCTTACAGCCACCGCGGCTACGCCTGGAATGGCAAGGGCAACTACGACCGGGCGATCACAGACTTAAACGAGGCGATTCGACTCAATCCCCAGCTCGCGCAGGCCTATAATCGCCGCGGCATAGTGTGGGATGAAAAGCGCGACTTTGACCAGGCGCTGGCGGACTTCAATGAGGCAATCCGGCTTGAGCCCAGATACGCAGAGGCCTACTACAACCGGGGCCGTACGTGGGAGGGCAAACACGACTACGACCGGGCGATTGCGGATTACACCGAAGCGATCCGCCTGAACCCGAAAGATACAGAAAGCTATAACAACCGCGGCGTTGTGTGGGTACTGAAGTCCGACTACGACCGGGCGATCGCGGACTATAACGAGGCGATCCGGCTCAATCCGCAGTACGCGTTAGCTTACGCCAACCGCGGCTACGCGCGGAATGGCAAAGGCGACTATGACCAGGCGATCGCGGACTATAACGAAGCGATCCGGCTCGATCCGAAGAACGCGGCAGTTTACTACAACCGCGGCTACGCTCAATTCTATTTTGGGCGATTCGACGCATCAGCGGCAGATTTCGCGGAAAGCTTGCGCCTCAATCGTAACCCCTACACAGTGATCGGGCACTATCTCGCGCAGTCCCACAGTGGCAGCGCCAAAATTGCAAGGAATGAATTCATCGCCAATTCAGCAAGCCTTGATAAAGAAAAATGGCCCGGCCCGATAATTGATCTAATTGCCGGTCGGCGTGGCTCTGACGCATTGCTCAAGGCTGCTGAGCACCCGGATCCCCAGACCCGCAGCTACCATATCTGCGAGGCGGAATTTTATATTGGCGAATGGCACATGCTGAATCAACGCCTGAAGGAGGCACGCGACATGCTGCAGCGCGCGACGCAGGACTGCCCGAGAAATTTTGTCGAGTTTGAAGGTGCTGCTTCAGAGTTGAGACGACTTTCTGACTAGATCAGTCGGCATCTTGTCGGCGAAAATCCACAACCCCAACACGGCTTTCCCATCGTTTGTTGGAATGATAATATTGCACAAGACCGACCATGGATATCATGATCTTCACCTTCCGTCCGATCCACTGGATAGCGGCTTCCCTGCTTGCGCTGGCCGCGGTTTCCTGCGCCTTTAACTCCCCCCAAGAAACCGCTTACAACGCTTTCCTCAATAGGATAGCCGCGGATTGCGACCCGCTGATCATCGGCTCCGACAACCTCGGCCAGGCGATCGTGAACAACGGCTTGGGCGCCAATAACGACAACTACACCACTTTCCTCCGCGCGACGGAGGCTCTTTACGAGGGAAGCATGTCACCGGCGGTCTACCGTAAGTCGTTGAGCGGCGACATGGGCGGGGGCACGTATAACGAGCACTCGTTCAACTGCATCGTCGCGCACCTGCCAGAAAATCGGGCGGGCGCGCGGGCGCAGCCTGCCTCGCCCGGGAAGTAACAGTAATGTTCTGGTAGATTGCCCGCAATGCGGCCACCGGCTTTTGCAGCCGGCCGCCGCCG